>NZ_CP049905.1:5125859-5453503 GCF_011305535.1 Diaphorobacter sp. HDW4B | reverse complement strand
CATGCTGCCGCCCAGACCCGCGAGCGCGCCAGCGCTGAAGCTCACCATGTAGGTGATGAACGAGGCGTTCAGGCCCGATGCATTCGCCAGCGCGCTGTTGCAGGCGAGCGCACGCATGGCGCGGCCCATGCGGGTGTGGAACAGCAGGAAGATGAATGCGCAGAGCAACACCACGGTCGTGGCAATCGCATAGATCTGGGCGCGCGCGATGCGCACGTCGGCAATGACCAGCGGCTCGGTGCGTGGCAGGTTGAACATGCGGGGGAACGACCCGGCCAGACCTTGCATGATGGCGATTACCAGCATGGCAACGGCAAGCGAGCCGATCATGGCAATCGCGGGGCCACCGCGCAGCAGGCGTTGGAACACGAACATCTGCAGCACCAGCGTGAGCATGCCGGTAGCGATGGCGGCCACCGCAATGGCCGCCACCAGCGGAACGCCCGCCAGATGGAGTCCATAGCACACGTACGCGCCGAACATGGCGTATTGCACATGCGCGACGTTGGGAAACTTCACCAGCCCGTAGAGCATCGACAGGCCCAGCGCGATCAGCGCCAGATCGGATGCTCTCAGCAAGGTGTCAACGATGAATTGAAGCATGTAGGGAAAACAGAGGAAGGGGAGCGGAACATGTGCCAGCCAAGCGCCCGGCACATGTGCGAATCAACGTCGCTTGAAGACAGGATCAGCGCGGTGCGAGCTTGCCGTTTTCAAACTTCAGCTTGTCGTAGGGAGGATCGACGCGCTGGCGGTCCTGGTCGAGTTTGATGTTGCCGGTGACGCCGTCGAAGCCGGTGTTGCCGATGTCGCGCAAAGCGGTCTGCACGTCGGCAGCCTTGGTGGATTTGGCTTTTTCCATGGCGGCTGCGGTCATCAACACCGCGTCGTAGCCGTAGCCTGTGTAGGCGGTCTTGGGGGCTTCCTTGTACTTGGCGGCGAATGCGTCGCCGTAAGCCTTACCTGCCGTTCCGCGCAGAGAACCCAATTCCATGCCGATCTGGCCGTTGGCAATCGCAGGGGCGGTATCCGACAAACTCATGCTCATCAGAATGGCGTAGAACGGCACTTTGCGCAGGCCCAGTTCTTCCGCTTCGCGGTTCAGCACGGCGGATTCCTGACCGTAGGCGGTGTAGACATAACCATCGGGATTGCTGCGCGCGAGCTGCTGCAGTTCTCGGCGGTAGGTGGATTGACCGGCGGTGTAGAGCACCTCGGCTGCGATCTTTCCGCCGAGCTTTTCAAACTCCTGCTTGAAGCCGTGGGCCACGCCCTGGCCGTAAGCATTGTTGGGTGCTACCAGTGCCACCTTGCGCATGCCCGATTCCCAGACGTCCTTGGCGGAGAACGCATTGCCGAAGTTTTCCAGACCCACCAGGCTGAATGAGGTGGCTCCGATCTCGCGCACCTTGGTGCTGCTGCTCGCGATGTTGATGTGGGTGACGCCTTCCTTGACCAGATACTGCGCCATTGGCAGTGTGATGCCCGAGGAGTATTCGCCCATGACCACCGGCACTTTGTCCACGGTGGCCAGCTTGCGCGCTGCGGACAAGGCCGTGGTGGGGTTGCCGCCCGAATCTTCGATGATCAGGTTGAGTTTTTTGCCGAGCACGCCGCCCTTGGCGTTGACATGCTCGACGCCCAGCAGCACGCCACGGCGAACGTCTTCACCGACGGTGGCATTGGCTCCGGTGAGCGATAACACCGCGCCGATGTTGATGCTGTCTTGTGCGCGCGCTGCGCCGGTGGCGGTGAGCGCCAGCAGGCACAGAGCCGAGGCCAGGTGGGTACGACGGGAGGGGGAAGTGGGGAAACGCTTCATGATCGACTCCAGGTGATGTGGCGAGGGTGGTGACGGGGTTGGTGATCGGTTTGTTTTTGAGGAGACATCAGACTTCGTACAGACGCCCGAACTGCGGCAGTGCGTCTTTGACTCCGGCAAGGCGCAGCGAATGCCAGGCCATGGCGCTGTTGCTGGCGAGAACCGGCTTGCCCAGTTCTTTCTCGAAGTCGGCAATCAGCGTGGCCATGCGCAGGCTGGTGCAGGAGACGAAGACGGCATCGACGTCATCGTGTTGGCCTGCCGTCATCACGGCGTGGCGCAGCGATTCGCGGTCGATGCGAGCGACCTCGTTGTCGTTGGCGTGGTTGAACGTCGCCACGCGATTGACCTGCATGTCGCTCTTGGCCAGATGCGTTGCGAACAACGTGTTCACGCTTTCCACATACGGAGTGATCAGCGCGATGCGTTGTTTGCCAAGGGCGCGCAGACCGGCCACGGCGGCGGTGATGGGTGTGGTGGTCTCGATGCCGGGGCGCACGCTGCGGATCTGCCGGGCGATGTTGTCTTCGCCGATCACGACCGAGCCTGATGTGCAGCCGAAGGCGACGACTTGCAGCGGCACATCCGGCACGATCAGTTCCACGGCGGCGGGAATGTCCTTTTCCATCGCGGCCAGCGTCGTGGGATTGATGTCGGGCGAGTTGTACAGGCGCGCTTCAAAGTACGCCACGCCGGGGACGTCGGCGAACACCTGACGCCATTCGTGCTCGATGGTCTGGTCGGTGGCGAGCACCACGAGGCCGATGGCGGCGCGCGGCATCACGCCGTCGTCCATGGTGAATGGAATGATCTGATAACGGTCGTCGGTTTTGTTGTTGGTAGCGGTTGTCATGCGAGTGTCATTCCGGTGATGTCGATGGCGGGAGCGCGACCGGCCATGATGTCGGCGACCACGCTGGCGGTGCCGCACGCCATGGTCCAGCCCATGTGGCCGTGGCCGGTGTTGAAGAACAGATTGCGATGGCGCGACTTGCCCAGAATCGGAGTGTTCTCGGGCGTCATCGGGCGCAGACCGGCCCAGTAGTCGGGCTCCGAAAAGTCCGCGCCGTTGGGAAAGAGTTGTTTGACCACGCGAAGCATGGCGGCGAAGTCTTCGGGCTTGTGCGTGCGGTCATAGCCGCTGAATTCAGCGGTGGCGGTCACGCGCAGCCGGTTGCCGAATCGCGCCCAGGCAACGAGGTTGTTCTCGTCCACGCCGCTCATGGTGGGCGGCGTGTGGCCTGCGCGAATCGGGAAAGTCACGGAGTAGCCCTTGACCGGATAGATGGGCAGCGAGTAGCCCAGCGGCCGCGCCACGATGGGCGAATAGCTGCCCAGACTCAGCACATAGTCGTCGGCCGTGATCACCCCCTTGGGAGTGCGAATGCCTTCGATGCGATCACCGGCAACGTTGATGCCATCGATGGGCGTGTCCATCATGAAGCGCACGCCAGCTTCCTGGCAGCGCTGCATCAGATTGCGCGTGAACATGCGGGCATCGCCGCTTTCATCGGTGGGTGCGTAGATGGCTCCGGCGATGTGCTCGCGGGCGCTGGCCAATGCGGGTTCGTGCGCGATGACCTGGTCGGTGTTCAGCGTGCGCAGATCCATTCCGCCATCGGAAAGAATCTTCATGTTGGCGGTGCCGCGCGCAAACGATGCGGGGTCGCGGTACATGTAGAGCGCGCCGCTGGACAGTCTGTCGTATTCGAGCTGCAGTTCGCTGGTCAGCGCCTGCAGTTGCGATTGGGAATAGCGGCACAGCACCAGCTTGCGGCTGGTGTTGATGCGCGAGCGTTCGGCGGTGCAGTTCTTCCAGAACTTCCACAGCCAGACCCACATGTGCGGGTCGGGGTTGAGCTTCAGGCGCAGGGCCTGCGTGTCGTCGCGCAAGGACCGCCACAGAATGCCCGGCGCACGTGGCGAGGCCCATGTGTACGAGTGGCCCGGCGCGATCATGCCGGCGTTGGCGTAACTCGTTTCCGATGCGGCCAGCGTCTGGCGATCGATCACGGTCACCTGCCGACCTTGCTTCGCCAGATACCAGGCCGTGGTGACGCCCGCTACGCCGGCGCCGAGGATGACGGTATGCATGTGTGGCAGCCCTTGTGTCAGATGTCGCGGGGCCTCAGACGGTGGCGATCACGCCGATTTCGACGGTGTAGGGCGGAAAGGCCAGAGCCGATTCCACGCAGGCGCGTGCGGGAGCGTGGCCTTCGGGAGACCAGGCATCCCAGATCTCGTTCATTTCTGCAAACGTCTTGTGGTCAGCCAGCCAGATCGTGGCTTGCACGACCTTGGTCTTGTCGCTGCCGGACTCGGCCAGCAGCGCGTCGATCTTGTCGAGGATCTGCTGGGTCTGACCAGCCACGTTCAGCGAGGTGTCGGTGGCCACTTGGCCGGCCAGAAACACAAAGCCGTTGGCGATGACGGACTGGCTCATGCGGGCGTTGGTGTGAAGGCGTTTGATGCTCATTGGAGACTCTTGATTGGGGGTGAATACATGCGACCGTTTCATGCCTGAAGAAACCAGATAACGACCGCACCGAAGCAGCACTCATCTGGGCAAACACTTCCAATCAATTCATTGGTTTGCATTGCTTTATATGAGTGTCTAAGTAAGTGTAGACAGTTATGATTAAAGTGGTCAAGCCATATGTGTAGTGGTTTTCACGGAAGCGAGATGGGGATAGCAAAATGCGGGCCACAGAAAACCGCTGGCAATGAGCGGATGTGGTGCGCATCGAATCGCTGCTCGGTGCCTATGCACAGCGATGGGGGGAGGCGTGACCTGAATGGAGGCGCGCAGAGGTGCGCGCGCGAGCAAACAAAAAAATGGAGTGGGCCGCGTGGCGCCACTCCATATCAGCGAGGGATTCGATTCGGGAAAATGGTGAGGTGCGCGAGGTGCGCACCCCTGAGACTTCAGTGCATGTTCAGCGCGTGCCCAATGCCCGCGTGTCCATGCCGGTGTCGATGCTCAATGCATCTGCGAAGCTGCGAAGTCCCGGTTGCGGCTGCGCAGGACGTTGCTGTCCTGGAAGGAGACGAACACCAGATCGACCAGCAGTGCGATCGACATGCCGACTGCCAGTGTGATCACCATCATCGGCAGATCCAGCACGCTGATGATGCTGCTGCCCGATGGAATCGCACGGCGGTTTTCGGTGGTGCAGATGAAGTCGGCCGCGCTCATGCCGGTGTAGTGCATCGCGCAGACGGCAATTGCCATCACGAACGCGGCGGTGACGCGGGTGCTCAGCGCCCGTGTGTTGAAGGCCAGCCAGAGCGCGGCAGTGGCAGCCACCAGTGCGATCAGCACCGAGACGCCGACACGGGCGTAGTCCCACTGGAAGTGACCCGAGAAGCGCATGCCGTACATGCCAAGGTAGTGCATGACCACCGCGCCCATGCCCAACGTGAGGCCAGCAATCAGCAGGCGCGGCAGGCTGGTGGGGTTGAGTGCGACGAAGTGGAATGCGAAGCCTGAGATGGCGATGGCGGCGACCAGCGAAATCAGGGTCTCCCAAACGGAGTAGCCCAGACCCACGTCCATGCGCAGGGCCAGCATGGCGATGAAGTGCATCGACCACACGCCAATGCCGCCGAGCGCGACGCCAGCGCTGGTGACGCTGAAGAAATAGGCTTGGCGATTGTTGGAGTGAGGCTTGAGTCGGCCCGCAGAATACAGGGCGATGAAGGCGCCCACGACCGATATGACGTACGACAGCACAACAAGATCCATGTTGTAGCTTGTGTTGACCACTGCTTCCATGTGTCACTCCCATTCAGACTTGGTTGAGAGCAAGGGACTCTGCTTCGCACTTTGCGGATGTGGTTCGCATCGCACTGGGTACATCAGCCCTTTGCCAGACACATTTTTAACAACTGGTTTCTTCAGTGACTAATAGAGATAGTTGATCGAACTCAAAAGAAAGCTAGATTGACTTCAATCAATCTTGACTTTGTCGTGAAGGGGTTTGCATGAAGAGGCGGTGCGCTTCTCAGAGTGTTCAATGTTGATTCCTCCTTGTATGACCGACTGCTTTAGGAGGTTTTTACTTGGAATTCAAATCTTTTGATGTGGATCAGATAATTTTTGAATCAAAGGGTAATCCCTATGATGTAAACAATTGTCTCTAATGTGTTTTGTTGCAATGCGTGATAGGAATTATCTGAGTGAATGAACGATGAGTGCGTGCTCGTGTGACATTTACCTGCATTTGACTGGTATCGTGAATATGCTTCGGACAAGCCAAAAAACCGCGTGTACCAGATGGTGCACGCGGTGAAGTTCGGATGCTCAGATGGCTGCTGGGCAGCCTTGCAAATCAGCGGGAAATGGTGTCGGGAAGCGGGCTGCGGTACGACACTTCGCACAGCGCTTCACGCAGCGTCTGGGCCTTTTCGGCTCCGAGCAGCTTGGCGTAATCGGCCTCGATTCCGTCGATGGCTTCGTGCAGACGCATCATGTATTCCAGTCCCTTGGAGGAGAACTGAACCTTGAATGCGCGCGCATCGGAGAGGTCCTGCACGCGCGTGACCAGACCGGATTGCTCCAGATCTCTCACTGCCTTGCCGGCCGCCTGCTTGCTGACGCCCATGCGCCTGGCCAGTTCCGTACCTCGCGTACCCTCGAGGTCGATGTAGGGCAGCATGCCTCCCGCAGCTGGAGGCAGGTCCTTGAGTTGGTCTCCCATGGCTGCATGCAATCTGGCGACGAAATCCTTTCGTGCCAGCAGGAGCATGCGTCCAATCCCATAGCGGCGTTTGAGCCGCAATTCGTCAATTTGTTCTTTTGTGTGCATAGTTAAATAATATTATCTTGCGACTTTTCTGAAAACGTGCACTTTTTACGTGTCAAATTTACAAAAATTGATGATAACCAAGAGAGGGATCCGGGAAATGCATTGGCGAACACGTTTACAACGCAGACTTCTACTGACTTGCGCGCTGCTGGGCTCGCTGGGGGCGGGGCCAGCTGTGCTGGCGGGCGATGACAATTCGGGGCAGACCGTGCGCTTGGTAGTGCCGTTTCCGCCCGGAGGCAGCACCGACAACATTGCGCGCCTGCTGGCCGAAGGCATGACCAGGGAACTGGGGGAGCCGGTCATCGTCGACAACCGGCCAGGCGCTGCCACCAACATCGGCTCCGAGTATGTCGTCAAATCCCGGCCTGATGGCTACACACTGCTCTTTGGCGGCACGTCGCTCATCGTCAACAGCATCTTCGGCCCGAAGCCATCGTTCGATTGGCGCGAGGAACTGGTGCCGCTGAGCACGGTGGCCGAAGTGCCGTTCGTCCTCGCGACCAATCCGGATGCGCCTTTTCGCACGTCCCGTGAGTTTGTGGATGCCGCACGCATCGAACCCGGCAAATACACCGTAGCCAGTGCGCAGCTCGACAATTTCGTGGAGCGATTCAAGCTTGCAGCGAGTGTGGATGTCTTGCACGTGCCCTACAAGGGCGGCGCGCAGGCGGCAACGGATGCGATGTCCAAACAGGTGGATTCAGCATTCGCGCTGGTGCCTGTGCTGCTGCCCTTGATCCAGTCAGGCAAGCTGCGTGCACTGGGCATTTCGTCGGCCAAGCGCTTGAAGCCGACGTTGCCTGACGTGCCGACGTTTGCCGAGGGCGGCGTGAACTTTGTGATGACGATCTGGTATGGCCTGCAGGTGCCCGATGGTGTGCCGGAAGAGCGCCTTGATCGCTTGAACAAAGCGGTGCGAAAGGTCGTGGATATGCCCGAATTCGCGGCCCGGCTTGCCGACATGGGTGCTCGGTCAGGCAGCAGCACGACGCAAGGAATGATGCATCTGTTGAATCAACAGCGCAAAGCTTGGGAAGCGCTGGCTGCCAGCCATCCCGAAATGGTGCAGAAGTGATGCGGACTTGATGCTGTGATCGATGCGCAGCGCAGGCACTGCGCGCCGGTCACTTGCGGATCACAGGTACTTGACCAGCACCTGGCTCTTGCGATCCCAGTTGTATTTTTTCTTGCGCGCTTCGGGCAGCCAATCCGGATCGACCGGCTGGAAGCCGCGTTTGATGAACCAGTGCATGGTGCGCGTGGTCAGCACGAACAGCGTCTTCAGTCCCATGGCGCGAGCGCGTTGCTCGATGCGCTTGAGCAGCTTTTCGCCATCGCCTGTGCCTTGGCTCATGGGCGACACGGTGACCGCCGCCATCTCTGCCGTGCTGGCTTCCGGATACGGATAGAAGGCTGCGCAGCCGAAGATCACGCCATCGTGTTCGATCACGGTGTAGCTCGTGATGTCGCGTTCGATCTCGGTGCGGTCGCGCTTGACCAGCGTGCCGTCTTTCTCGAAAGGCTCGATCAACTGGATGATGCCGCCCACGTCATCAATCGTGGCCTCGCGCAGCTCCTCGAGCTTCTCGTCGATGATCATGGTGCCGATGCCATCGTGCACGTAGATTTCAAGCAGCAGCGCGCCATCCACCGAGAACGGCAGGATGTGGCTGCGCTCGACACCGTGCTCGCAGGCGCGCACGCAATGTTGCAGGTAGAAGCCCACGTCGGACGGCGTTTGCGGTGGTGGCAACTGTGCCAGCAGCAGGCGCGCGGCGGCCAGTGGCAGCTCGGTGTCGATGGGGTTGTCGTCGCTGTCGGGCTCCAGCGGCTTGACGCGGATGCCGGGCACTTCGGTGAGGAACAGCAGCTTGTCAGCATGCAGCTCGATGGCCACGCGCGTGGCGACTTCTTCCATGGTGAGGTTGAACGCCTCGCCGGTAGGAGAGAAGCCGAACGGGGAGATCAGCACCATGGCCTCGGAGTCGAGCGTGCGCTTGATGCCTTCGACGTCCACCTTGCGCACCAGACCCGAGTGCTTGAAATTCACGCCATCCACGATGCCGACCGGGCGCGCGGTGAGGAAGTTGCCCGAGATGACGCGCACGCGCGCATCGGCCATCGGCGTGTTGGGCAAGCCTTGACTGAACGCGGCTTCGATCTCGTATCGCAGTTGACCGGCGGCCTCTTGCGCGGAGTCGAGCGCCACCTCGTCGGTGATGCGGATACCGTGCGAATACTGTGGCTCGTGGCCCTTGGCACGCAGTTGCTCGTTCACCTGAGGGCGGAAGCCGTGCACCAGCACCAGCTTGACGCCCATGGCCTGGATCAGCGCCAGATCCTGAACGATGCCCTGCAGCTTGCCAGCCGCAATCGCCTCGCCGGTGATGCCAACCACAAAGGTCTGGTGTCGGAACTTGTGGATATAGGGAGCCACGGACCGGAACCAAGGGACGAAAGTGAAATTGAAGACAGCGGACATGGTGTTGGGGTGAGCGAAAAAGCCTGCGTTTCCCGAAAAAAAGCGAAGAAAAAGCGCTTGGTGACCCCGGGATCGCCAAGCGCAGTGCGCAGTGTAGCGGCACTGTGGCCGTCATGTGCAGTCCGGGGTGTTTCAGATAGCCGACAAATGCTTGTCGGCGGCTCCGTGCACTGGGGAAAACTCAGTCGTCATGGCCGCGCGCCGACATGACCAGTTTGGCTGCCGATCCGTGACCGCCACCTTGCAGCCATGGCTCGATGCGACCTTGGCGCGCTGGGATGGCCTTCGGCGCGCGCTTGCCATCATGTTTGCCATCACGAATGCGCAGAGCCCAGCGTTCGATCGTGTAGAAGGAGAGGGCGGACAAGGCCACCGAAATGACCAGGCTCAGAACGACGACCACGGGCCAGGAGAACTCGGCGCGCAGATAGCGCACAACCGGGTAGTGCCACAGGTAGACGCCATAGGAGAGCTTGCCCAGCTTGAGCAGCGCAGGCGCGCAGAGCATGTCGTAGACCAGTCCGGATTGCTTCTGCACGGCCATGAGCACGACCAGCGCGGCACATTCCACGATCGTGATGCCCCAGACCATGGCTTGCTGGTTGTCCCAGGCCATTTCCATGAGCAGCGGAACGGCGAGCGGAAACCACATCAGGTGCGCGAAGTGCTTCTTGATGTGCTGTGTGAACGCGGGTTTCTCGATCATCAGCGCAGCCAGCAATGCACCTGCCAGCAGGCCGGTGGCGCGCGTGTCGAAGCGAAAGAAGATTTCGTAGAACTGCTGGCCCTGAGCGACCCACATCACACGCCATGCCCAGGCCAGCAGCCACAGCAGCGCAATCGAGCGCCAGACCTTGCCCGGTGTGGCGTGGCGCAGCAGCAAGACGAGCAGCGGTGGCCAGATCAGGTAGAAATGCTCCTCCACTGAAAGCGACCACATGTGCAGGATGGTGTCGGGGCTGTCGAAGAAGGCGATGCCGTAGTCGGCCAGATAGAGAATGGAAACCAGCGAATCGGTATAGACATCGGTCAGCTCGGGCCAGATCAGCGGCGCGAAGATGCAATAGGCCAGCAGAAAGAGCGCCAGTGCGGGCATCAACCGATAGAAGCGACGGCGGTAGAAACGCCAGTAGTCGAGCTTGCCGTGCTGGTTGAACTCGACGAGCAGCAGCGAGGTGATCAGAAACCCGCTCAGCACAAAGAACAGGTCCACGCCGAAGAACGCGCCATCGAACATCGGCACATGCGCGTGCGAAAGAATCACCAGCATGATTGCGACGCCCCGCAGACCATCCAGAGCAGGGTTGTAGTTCATCTTGTAGTCGCTTCCAGCCAAAACAGGCACCTCCAGTCGTGAGTGGCGCAAGGCCATCCAGCTTGTTTGTTCGACTGAGCGATCGGCCTGCCGACGTTCAATCATGTGTTGTCGTTGCGCGCAACCTTCCCCGAAGCCTTGTCTCCTGGGCTCCCTGTTTTGGTGATTGGTTGCACCGAACCGCGAAGGCTTGACTCATGTGGATCGGACATGAGGCACACAGCCTTGCGGTGTCCCGCCCCCGGTGTTCATCAAGACTGCCGGGGTTTAGCAAATTGAATGCCAAGGCATTCGTGCTGCCGATGTGGTGAGAGCGGTGCTCTGATCGCATCGGTGAAAGGATGTGGAACGGGTGATTGACGCTCAATGCGTCCCCAAGTTCCATTTGGATTGTCCTCAATGATTGCGATTTTAGACAAAGTCGATGAGATCGATTTGCTAAACGCTACGAACTGTCAGGGTGTGTGCAAGGCCCGACCTGTCAATGCATGGATTGTGTTGGTGAAAAGAACGCCCTCATGCCGGGGGCGTCGCTGGGCCTTGATGTCTATGTCGAAACCGCCAATCTGAGCGGGGTGGTGGCGTTGTTGCAGCCCATATTGGTCGTTCCGAGCGTCGAACCTGTGACCGAGTCCGGCTTACAACTTCACTCAAATGAGGCTGTCCGTATGTCGATGATCGAGCCGGACGATGGCAAGGAGTCGCTGTTTACCTTGCGGAATGAAAAACGACCGCCATCCCGATCGACATCGGAATGGCGGTCGTGCCATGGGGCCACGGAGCGATCAAATCAGGGCTTTGCAGTGTGCCAGGCGTTGCTGGCCATGCCGTCACCGGTCGTGTCACCGGGCTTGCTGTCCTTGGCCCATGTGTACAGAGGACGACCCTTGTAGGCCCATTGCTTGCTGCCATCGTCACGTGTGACGGGGCTCCAGTCGGCAATCGGCTTGGCTCCCGATGGCGCGGCAAGCGGAGGCCAGTTCGTGGCGCATGGGCCATTGCAGACGCTCTTGCCTGAGCCCACGACATCCTTGTCGAACACATACAGCGTCATCTGATTGGGGCTGACCAGCACGCCGTTGAGCACGGTGGCAGGCGAGGGCACTTGTGTTTGGGGTGGCGGCGGTGCGTTGTTGGTGGAGGTGGACGAGCAGGCCACGAGAATGGAGGAGGCGAGCAGAACGGACAGAAGTGTTTTTGTCATGAAGGATTCCTTTGCTTGAATGCTTTTTCGCTGTGCGTGCTTACATTGGGCGAAAAAAGCAGTCTCGTCTCTTTTGATGTGAGTCGCTGTAACCTTTCGTGATGTCGATAGCACAGTGGCGCTCTGGCGCTCTGGCGCTCTGGCGCTTGCTCGTTCCGGCTTCTTGTTAGCATGCGCTGGTGTGCTTCACTTCAACAGGACCCGCATCATGACCCTTCTTGCGATCATCGGCATCGTCGCCGCTTGCTACTTCACGTGGCGCTATGGCGTGGCGGGTTAGTCGAAGAGCGACTGTTGTCGGCTCTGGCGTGAGCTTTCAAGTGCAGGTTGCAACTTCCAGCGGTGCAGCACCTCGTGTGCAAAACGTCCGTTGATCTCACGGCCTTCCGCCAACAGCAGCTCGTCGATCAACCAGTCGATGGGTTCGAAGCGTCGCTTGGGCAGCAAGCAGGGCGCGCGGTAGTGGCACGTGATGTGTGGCCGGTGTCCCCGCTCGCGTGGGACGCCCAGTTGCGTCTGCATATCCTTGACGAAGGTGATCACTGCATCGAATTCCTTGGGCCTCTCGCTGGTGAAAAACTCCCAGTGAATGGGGTCGCCGGGATTGTGTGGCTGCGGGCCGTGGATCTGGTCAAAGCGCAATGTGAAAGCCCGCAGACCAGCGGCTTGAATTGCGTCGCCAATACGCAGCAGCACATCTTTCACTTGCGGGAGGCTGGGCCCTGGGTTGGTGAAAGATTGATGCCAGTTGCTCGATGGTGAAAGGTACGGGGTCGCCGCATGAATTCCAAGTGCGGCAAGGACGGCGCTCAACGGACTCACGACATCAGCGCCAGGTTTGGCAAGAATCAGCATGCGAGGCTCGGTCATGACGGCGTCGTCATCAACAACTCACCTGGCCGTTCACGTTGCTGCCGACGGCTCTGTATGCGATCCCCCGGTTGCAGCTCAAACCGTTGTTGATGGTCGAGTAGGTGATGTTCAGAACGCGGGAGTTGTCCTTGAGCGTCATCGAGTCGCCGACGTTCGAGCTCGCTATCTCGACCGTCTTGGCACCTGACAGCATGACGGGTGCGCCGTATACGGACGTGTGGGTCAGCTTCACGCTGTCCACGCTGCCAGTGACGAGGATGCCTTTGCCGAGGCTGCTGCCCTGTACGTCCAGCGCTTTCACCTTGTCGCCGCTGATCGGGCCGAGCACGGTGGTGTCCTTGATGATCAATGTCGATCCCGGCTGGATGATCACGTTGCCGTCGATGCGGCTGCCCTGAATGGTGCAGCTGCCTTGCACGGAGACTTCACCCTTGATCGTGCTGTCGTTGATGCTGCTGGAGCAGGTCTGCGCGGCGTGGGCAAAAGACAGGGGCAGGGCGATTGCGGCCGAAGCAATGGCGAGCCCGGTTGCTGCTTTGCGGATCATGTGCTTTCCTTCTCAATGCGTTGAAATCGGCGACCGTTCAGATGGTGACGATTGATTCTGAAGGAATGAAGACAGGCCCCGGTAAGCAGACGTGCAGGTTGGAATGCAGGCCTCCGGACCGTGGGCGGGGTTGTCCAATGCAGAGCACGGCATGTCTGGCGCCGACCTTCAGCAAGCGGGACTCACTGATGACTTTTATGTGAAAACAGGAAATGTGCTCGAGTGCTATAAAAATTGGGCTATAATCGAAGTCTTGCCAGTTGAGAGAAGTCCTTGAAGGGCTCCAATCTTCTCGCAAAGTGTGGGACGTTAGCTCAGTTGGTAGAGCAGCGGACTTTTAATCCGTTGGTCGCGAGTTCGAATCTCGCACGTCCTACCAGCAATATCAAGCGCTACAGCTATCAAAGCTGTAGCGCTTTTTTGCTTTTATTCCCACCATGGGAATATTCGATCACCCCAAGGACCGGCGCTTAGCGACTTTGGATCGGTCGTAGACGCGTGCAGTTGTCGTGGCATCTGCATGCAACTCGGGCAGGGCCCCATAGCGCTCCTTGTGTTGTGTCGTGTAATACGCCCTCAGGTCGTGGAAGGTGAAGCGGCGACTGATGATGTTTAGATCCAGTGCCTCGGTCATCGCGCGCTGCCACCCGGTGGTAAACCCGGCTTCCTTGACGGGGTTCCCTTTCTGATTGACGAAAACATGCAGTGAAGTGTCTGGACGTGGCAGACGCAGCATTCTCTCGGCCAAGTCACGCATGGCAGGGCCCATGCTGATTGTCTCTTGACGCTTGCTGCCGCCGTGCTGCTTAGCTCGCATCAAGCGGATGACGCCGTTTCCCACATCAAGTTGAGGAATCTGGATATCAAGAAACTCGATCCTCCGAGATCCAGCCAGAGCGGCAAACTCCGCCATGAGCGCAAGAATTCGGCGAGCAGGAGTGCCGCTCTCAAGCCATGTGAGTAGCGCCCTTAGATCTGCTGGGTCTGGAGCCTCAGTCCGTGCCCGTTCAGAATTCCGTTTGACCTGCTTGCACGGGTTTGCATCAATATCGCCGCGCTCAATTGCAACGCTCATCAGATTGCTAAGGAGTGCGATCTCCCGATTCCCGCGTACCGGCGCGTTGGCTCGTTCCACGCGCAGGTAGCGGGCGATATCTGTGGGCCGAATGACGGACGCAGGAACCGCTCCCATGACTTCGAGTAGCTTTATGCTGTATTCCTCATAGTCGGACTTTGTTCTTGCCGCCAGCTTCGCCCATTTCGGGGTCTTTCTATACAACTCCCAAAGCTCAAGCACTGTCTGAATCGCCCCGGGTTTTCTAGACACCTCTGAGCCTCAAATCTAAGGCCCAATAGGAGGTGCTATGAGTAACCAAAGATATCCCCAAGAATTCAAGACCGAAGCAGTCAAGCAGATCACTGAGCGCGGCCATAAGGTGGCCGATGTTTCAGCCCGACTAGGCGTAAGTCAGCACAGCCTTTATCAATGGATCAAGGCTCAAGGAACGCCTGCCCATGATCGGCCGGCACAGGTGTCACAAACCGAGGAGTTGCGACGACTGAAGGCTGAACTCAAGCGAGTCACAGAGGAGCGCGACATCCTAAAAAAGGCCGCAGCGTACTTTGCCAAGCAGTCCGGGTGAAGTACGCATTCATCAAGCGCCATGAAGGTGAGTACAGCATTCGCCGACTGTGCAAGGTCATGGCTGTACACCCTAGCGGCTACTACGCCTGGAAGGCGCAACCGATGAGCCTGCGTGCAAAGGACGATCAACGTCTGTTGGGTCTTCTCAAGCATGCGTGGCTCGAGAGTGGTGGCGTCTATGGCTATCGCAAGCTGACCATGGACATGCGTGATTTGGGCGAGAGCTGCGGCAAGCATCGCGTGGCACGACTGCTCAAAATCGAGGGGCTGCGCTCACAGACGGGCTACAAACGCCGTGCAGGCATGCGTGGCGGCAAACCTGCCATCGTCGCGCCCAATCACTTGCAGCGCCGCTTCGCAGCGGCCGAGCCCAACCAAGCTTGGGTGACTGACATCACATACATCCGCACCCATGAAGGTTGGCTGTATCTGGCGGTGGTGGTTGACCTGTTCTCACGTCAGGTTGTTGGCTGGTCTATGGGCAGCCGCATCGATACTGGCTTGGTGCTCGATGCACTGTTGATGGCCTTGTGGCGTCGCAGGCCTAAGCTGCCTGTCATGGTGCATTCGGATCAGGGTAGTCAGTTTACAGGCCATGACTGGCAGGGCTTTCTGCGAGATCACAATCTGGTCTCCAGCATGAGTCGTCGCGGCAACTGTCACGACAACGCCGTGGCCGAGAGCTTCTTCCAGTTGCTCAAGCGCGAGCGTATTCGCCGCCAGATTTACCCGACGCGCGATGAGGCCAGGGCTGATGTCTTCAACTACATCGAGATGTTTTACAACCCGAAAAGGCGTCATGGCACCGCCGGAGATATCTCTCCGGTAGAGTTCGAAAGACGGCATTCCCAACGGCTCAACAGTGTCTAGGAAATCCGGGGCGATTCACATTAAGGAACCTGTAGTGGCTGATCAACTTGCTGCCGCGAGGCTTGGGCAGCAGGTGACGGATACGTTTGAACTGAGAGCGGGTGATGTGCATGCAGGCCAGCGATTCTCGCTGCTCTGACATGCACTCAACTATTTAGGTGAACAGGCCATAGGCCAACCCCATGCACCGACGCATCTCAGTTCGCTCCTTTCGCGGGGCGGCTGGAGTGCGTACGGGCTTACTTCATCTCCGCGAAAGATCCAAATCATGGCAAAAGAAAAGTCTGTCTCCGTCCTGAGCCTCAAGCTGATGGCTGGCAAGCTCCCAACCTTCAATCTCCCGGTCAAGGTGAAGAACCTGGACGGCGAAGAATTCACCATCAACTTTACGGCGAAGGCTCAAAAGAAATCCGAATGGGCCAAGGTTCGCGACGAATACCGCACGGCAGTGACCGGCGAAGAGACTGAGGACAAGAAGACAGAAAAGGCCGAGTTCTCGTTCGCAGCACTCGTTGGTGACGGCATGAAGCAGGCGGCAGAGCTGGCGGTCAAGTGCCTGAACGGCTGGCAGCTTGAAGATGAATTCAATGTTGACGCGCTGATTGCACTGGAAGACCAGTGCGGCGGCTCGCTGGCTGCTGCACTCCAAGCCTACGACGCAGCACTGTTCAGTGGCCGCGTGGGAAACTGAAACTCATCGCCCGTGCGCTCTATGAACCTCCCGTGACGGAACGGGAGGCGCAGTCCGAAGGCTTCGAGCTAGAGGATTACGAGACGGAAGAGATCGAAGTGTGGGATGACAACCTCCACGCCCTTGGCCTCTTCCGCATCATTGGAACGCGCTGGGTCTATCCATCGATGGGCGGTGGCCCAATTGGGCTGCGGTGGGAGGCCATCTATCCACTCATGGACAAGCTTGGTCTTGATGCAGACGAATGGAACGATCTGCACGAAAGTCTCATGGTGCTGGAGGTCGAAGCGGTGAGTACGATTGCCGAGTTCGCGCCGAAGCCGAAATCAGGCAAGTGAAGTCGTGATGGTGGAGCAGTTGGCGGCGAAGTGAGGCAAAGATCTCATTGAGGATTGTGTCTTGCAACTCTGATTCGCAACTCGGCATATTTGTGGAAAATGTCGTGGCTTAATAGGCACGCGTGTACATCACGCGTTGTCCCCACTCCATACGCCATGCTCCTGTTTTACGATTCCCATTGCCCGGTTTGTTTGCAACCTAGTAAGGCATTCAATGTAGGTTTGAGTTGGCAACACCATCAAGGTTGCGCATGCATTGAAGTTCGCATTAGTACGAAGCTTTTGGTTGTTGACGGACATTTTGACGATAGGGAATTTACTCCTGTCATTCGAGAACATATTTCCCGACTAGCCCGAAATGCTGCAGACCATCAATACCTTCTGCTCCTCTACAACTACGGGCTCGTGAGAGAGACAAAGCGCCGGTGGAGAACTCGCATGGATCGACGAAAACGTAACGATCCACCCAGACCATCAAGTCGATGATGGAGGCGAATAAGCGCCTGAGCCTTTTGAGCGATCAAGGGGCTTTTTTGTTAGGGATTACCATTACGGCATGAAGTTTTTGCGTTCCATCCCCGACCTGCCAGTCAATGCCCGCTTGAGACTGGAAAAAAAGGGTCTGACAACGCCTGCCAAGTTGATGGCCACCACGGACGAAGAGCTGCTCAAGATCAAAGGACTGGGGCCGATGAAGATCCGGATCATCCGCAGGATCTGCGAAGCAAGTGAGCAAAGACCGCCGGTGATTGAGTGATGCGGAGGTCAGGCGAACTCCGGCTCGGCACTCATCTCAATTGCGTCTGAGACCGCATGGATCGCTGGGCCGCCATCATCGGATCTGAGCCGGATCACGATTTGGCGAGCAAGTTTGTATGCGGAGTCTTCATCGTTGCGGGCGCATGTGAGCAGCCATGAGGCGATCTCCATATTTGTTCGCCCCTTGGATTCCGTGCCAAGGACGAGGGATGTGTTGATTGCTGCAACCAAGTCTTCGGCAGTGTGGCAGGCAGGGTCAACGTTTCTGTATTGTTCAGGGGTCATCTGGATTTGGTGTTGTTTTTGGAGAGCGGGGCTGGCTCCTTCAGCAATTTGGGGTTGGCCTTAACGCCATCGGCTTCCAGCAGTTTCTTTACTTTGGCGGCAAGCTCGTTGATATCAACCACAGGAGGGGCGGCGACAGCGGAAATTTGTGCACAGGCTTGGGTGAGGATGGCGTTCTTTAAGTAGTCGTTCATTGACATCCCGCTAGCAAGGGCTGCAGAGCGGAGTAGCTCGCTGATGTCTTTGCCCATTTCGATGACAATTTCGGACCCGCCATCAGGCTGCCTTTCGGCGACAACGGCCAGCTCACCGGGTTTCGGCGCAGACTTTTTGGGAGATATGAGTGCGGCGCCCTCGATTAGCCAAGCAGCGTCTACACCCAAGACATAGGCTAGCTTTTTAAGGACGCGCGGGCGAGGGGTGCTTTTGCCTGATTCATAGCGAGATAGCTGTACCACTGAAATCGATGTCAATTCCGACAAGGTGCGCTGAGTCATGCCGGCATTTGAACGGGCATCCAAGAACCGCGAAGGAAAACTCCTCATGTGCATTAAGTTTTTAAAAATGACTTGAATGTTTTAAATTGCTGGATTGGATTTGCTTGTGAACATTGCATGGCAAATATCATCAATGCTTAAACAAATGCATTTTACTGCTTTGGGGCAATTGGCCCGCCCCCCATCTGAGGACATCACTTGGGGGCGTCCTTCATAGGCGCTAAGGGTTCTCCAGCGACTCAACAAGAGCCGCTCCATTCGGATATCCGCTGTCCCGAGATCGTTTGGCCCAATAGATGGCTGACGGAGTGTCTCGGTTGTGTATGTAGTTTTGAGCAAGGATGTATTGAGCAGAGCCGTGTCCAAGTTCGGCCGTGTATTTCAGCCATTCCATTGCCTTTACTTTGTCGTTGCCTGCCGACCAGTAGTGCGAGTAGACATTGAACGCAGCTCGCTTGTCGCCGCTTCGTGCCAGGCCCTTTTGACGCTCCAATTCGGTGTCCGACATGGTCGCAATACCAGCAACGAACACGTTCGGGTCATAGCGAATGCCTGTAGGTGGGGGCGTCTGAGCCTTGTATGGGATGTCAATACAGGCGGTGACACAGAGCGCGCCAGCCAGTGTGATGAAGAGTGGTTTCATAGGGCGTGCGGCGAGCAGAACCAGCTTCTGCGCGAGGTCGGGTTGATCGAGCGTGGGGCGCTGGAGGTCATCAACGAATCGGCGGAGGAAGAGCGCCGGAAGGCGAAAGGATAGAGAAATGCATATGGAACGATACGATCCACTGATTACTGAGGCAATGCTTGAAGCTGGCGTTGATGCTCTAGAAGAAGTCGCTGGTGTCACTTATCGGCAGGCGCTGGCTGCGGATGTTTATACCGCCATGGAGCGGGCGCGCCTGATGCACCATACCCACGCTGAAACGTGTTGTTCGTTGCCTCGCGATGGGCAAGTAGACGCCAGCAGCACTCTGTAAGATCGTGGCACATGTCGTAGATGAGCGCAGAACTGATCCAGTAGGTTTTCCCCTTTCCGACCCTTGACGAGGCGCCTCTGTTAGATAACTTGCGAAGACGAGGGTCGTTGTCGTCAGACTCGATTAACGAGCCATCTACATAGTGGACAAGGAAGTCCCTCATCGTATTGATGGAGCTAATCACCGGAAATACTTCTCGCAGATCATCGATCCTAGCCTTTTCCATATCGGTGTTATGAGCAATGGATTCAATCATATCCATCGCTGTTTTTGCGCGGGTCCCCGAAAAGAGTGCTCTGGCAACTTCTGGTGTGACGCCAGCGTAGTGGCGAAGCGTGATTCGAATCACTTTTTCCATATCTGCCCACCCAAGAGTAAGTTTCCCAAGGGCTCTCTGAAACTCTTCGTGCTCATCCTTGATGACTTTGTAGACATCGTCGGGCACGGAACTCATGTTGAACCAGCCTGTCATCCACATCCTCCTTTGGTTAAAAAAGGGATGGTAGTTGAAGCATTTGGTAGCATGTTCGCTCTAGACAGGAGGTGACATGTACTTTTTGGGGTTTTGTGTAGGCTTCGCAAGCGACGAGGGGATGTATCGCTGGGTGCGGGTCGGGGCTATAGGTGACGTTGACGCCCGTTCCGCTGAGGCGGAGGCATTCAACAAGATGAGCGACTTTCCGGAGACGAAGCCCATCTGCTTTGTGTGCGAGCGGGAGGGGCACTCAGAGTGTGGACACTACCGTCGCATGTTCGATAGAACGCCCTACGAATCCGAGGCCGAGGCGGAGCAGGCATCTGCTCAATTTGTCGAGTATTCGGCGTCACTGTTCAAACTGACATTGCCAGACGGGTCGAGGCGCATTTTGCGTTTAGATGAGCCGTACCCTGTGCGAGACGATTTGATGCCGCGCTGATTCACCAAGCCTCCTGGCAGGGGGCTTTTTTGTTGGGGCGTCGGAAAGTTTCTGTCACCCGCCTATCGGGGTGCATAGTTCTACAAGGGTGCCATCTGGGCAGCGAACGTACGCCACAGTTTGTCCCCAAGGCTTAACTTCTGGCTCCTTCATTGCTTTGGCTCCGGCGGCTATGGATGCCTCGAAAGCCAGGCGAACGTCGACTGTTGTGAAAGCGATCTCCACGCCTAGCGGCAGCAGGGAGTCGCTGGCGGCAACATAGCCCTTTGGGAAGTTGTGCTCGCCCAACTCGTGCGACGCAAAGGCGAGGGTGGTTTCACCTGTATCCAGTTCGCCATAGTCGCCTGATTCGTGCAGGAACTTTCTACGAAGCCCGAATGCTTTCTCGAAGAAGTCCAGTGACTTTGAGACCTGTGGGACGTAGATGATTGTGTAGCCGAGTTTCATGTGTGTTGATGCTGTTGATGGGCTCGGGATTGCCGAGGGCATCGATGGTGTCGTGAATCCTGACGTCATCGGGGCGTCCTGCCGATGGACGTCACCCAACGTCAGGTGACGTCATTTGGGCGCGCACGAAGTGGGGTTACTTTTTGGGCTGCTTGGTGTTGGGGGAGTGAACCGGCCCTTTGTTGGGCTCGCGCTTGATCTGGGGCGCATCAGGGTCGTACCCGAACTCTTTAATCATTTCTGCCCGGTAGGCTTGATGTCGATCCAACATCATCTTGTCGAGTTGGTCGGCGAAACGTTTCAAGGCGGCTGCAGAGTCGAACGGGACAACCACTGTCGCGCCACCGTCACCGCTAGATGCCTCGCCGAAGGACTGCTCCAGTCGGGCGATCAACTCACCAGTAAGTGAACGGTTGTTCTCTTTGGCAGCCTCGGAGAGCCTGTCACGTAGTTCCAAGGGGATGCGGAAGTTGAGCTGGGGGTCTGTGCGGGCCATAAATCGAATTATCACATCACAGTGCTTGCATGTCGTGATAATACCGTGCTAGCATTAGCACCGTGTTATCACGCAAAGGAGGAAAAGATGGCACGTATCGACGAACAGACAAATGTGCGCTTGCCTGCAGAGCTGAAGGAGTGGTTGAAAGCGCAAGCGGCAGCAGCTCGTAGAAGTGTGACCGCTGAGTTGATCGTGCGGCTAGAGCAGAGCCGCACGGCGCAAGAGGCCAAGCATGCAGCCCATGCCTAAAAATAGTGAAGCCCTGGCGGCTGGAACCGACAGGGCTTCGAGTGTCAAAAACCAAGGAATCAATCAAGGTATCAACATGTCGAATTCTACACAAGTACAAAAAATTATCACTATTTCTTTCCATGGTGCGGAGCTGTTCGTGGTGGAGCACGACGGCCAGCCATATACGCCAATGAAAGTGATCGTCGCGGCGATGGGGCTCGATTGGGCAAGCCAGTTTCGCAAGGTGTCAGGGAACGATGGACGGTGGGGGGTTCTTGAGTTGAGAATGCCCGCGTCGGCAACTATTGTCGATTCGACAACGGTTGGGTCGGCAGACGGCAAGAGTCGAGGGATGATGTGCATCCCTGTTCGCAAGGTGGCTGCGTGGCTCACAACAATTGAGCCCGGCAAGATCAAGAACCCCGAAGTCCGCGCCCGAGTCATCCAGTATCAAAACGAATGCGACGACGTTCTCTGGCAATACTGGAACGAAGGCATTGCGATCAATCCGCGTCAAGCATTCGCGGTCAACCCCGGCGACGTGCTGACAAAGGAGGAGGCCGAGACGCTGCGCCTGATGTTGAAGTCCGCGGCGGATCGTGTGCCGAAGTCAGCACAGGGCCCACTGATGATGCAGGGCTGGAGCAAGCTCAAGGCCCACTTCAAGGTGAGCTATCGCGAGATCCCCCGCCATGAGTTCAGTGAGGCGGTGTCGATCATCGCCCGCCACACTGCGGAGTGGGAGGTGGTTGACGATGAGATTGTCGAAGTCGAGTTGCCCAACGCCGAACTACTGAAAAGCGCCTTCGCACTGGCGACTCAGGTTGCAACCGAAGCGGCGCGAACAGCCTTCGCAGCGATGCTTGAGGGCAAGGGCGCGATCATGGATGACCGTTGGATGTTCAGCATGGCGCGTAGCCGAGACGGCAAGATTGAGCCCTGGGCGGCGCTGGTCGAGCCTAACGCGATGGTTGTGAGCATGAATGATCTGCCGGGGCGCATTCTGGAGCCGAACGGGATGATTACCAGTGACGCACAGCTTGCGAACTTGGCGAGACGGGCTACAAACGCCGTGCAGGCATGCGTGGCGGCAAACCTGCCATCGTCGCGCCCAATCACTTGCAGCGCCGCTTCGCAGCGGCCGAGCCCAACCAAGCTTGGGTGACTGACATCACATACATCCGCACCCATGAAGGTTGGCTGTATCTGGCGGTGGTGGTTGACCTGTTCTCACGTCAGGTTGTTGGCTGGTCTATGGGCAGCCGCATCGATACTGGCTTGGTGCTCGATGCACTGTTGATGGCCTTGTGGCGTCGCAGGCCTAAGCTGCCTGTCATGGTGCATTCGGATCAGGGTAGTCAGTTTACAGGCCATGACTGGCAGGGCTTTCTGCGAGATCACAATCTGGTCTCCAGCATGAGTCGTCGCGGCAACTGTCACGACAACGCCGTGGCCGAGAGCTTCTTCCAGTTGCTCAAGCGCGAGCGTATTCGCCGCCAGATTTACCCGACGCGCGATGAGGCCAGGGCTGATGTCTTCAACTACATCGAGATGTTTTACAACCCGAAAAGGCGTCATGGCACCGCCGGAGATATCTCTCCGGTAGAGTTCGAAAGACGGCATTCCCAACGGCTCAACAGTGTCTAGGAAATCCGGGGCGATTCAGCCACGGTCCAGCCAGAGCACGACGCAACGACTCATAAGGCCGTGCAGATCGCACCGAAAAAAGTGGGCGGCGTGCTGACGCAAAAGTGGCAAATCGTTGCCCTGAACGGCGACGAGCTGGCGCAAATCGACGCGCAGCGCGTGGCCGATGAAAAGGCCTCAGCAGATGCAGCACGAATCACGATCACAAAGCGTCAGGCGCTGCTCGCATTGTTCGACCTGCGAGGCATCAAGGACAGCGACATCGACGCACAAATCGATCAGATCCCGGACGAGACACAGCGCTACCGGGCGCGAGTTGATTGGCAGGGCGCAGCCTCGATTGAGAGCGACAGCCCGACCGTGCAGATGCTGGCTGCATCGCTCAGTTTGTCCGAGGGCGATCTGCAAGCGCTCTTCGGATACGCCAAGGCCCTGTGAGCCTGACAACACCAACAGACCCGCTTCGGCGGGTTTTCTTTTTGGAAAAACGAATGAGCAACACGACTGAAAGTGTGGGCATCGCCGTGGGCAAAACAGGCGCATACGGCGGCGCGGCGACGGCTGCGGTAAGCGGCCTGACGCTGTCCGAGATTGGGGTGATGGTGGGCATCGTCGTCGCGGTACTGGGGCTGCTACTGGGCCAGTTCTGGAGCTGGCGACGCGACCGCCGCGAAGAACGCGAAATGGAGGCTCGCATGCACCACAAGTACGGTACTGGATGGGGCGAGCCATGAACGACCGCGCCAAACTCATTACGAAGATCGGGGCCACTGCGGTGGCCCTTGTCATTCCTGTCGTGACCTACTACGAAGGCAAGGTCAACCGCACCTATGTTGATCCTGTCGGCGTGCTGACATCGTGCTCCGGGCACACCGGGCCGGAACTCAAGCCGGGGCAGACGTTCACGGATGAGCAATGCCTCGCCCAGCTTGAAGCCGATCTGACGAAGCACTCGATTGCGCTGGACTGTGTGCGCGTGCCGGTGACGGACGGGCAGAAGGCCGCATTCCTGAGCTTCGCCTTCAACGTGGGCACCGGCGCGTTCTGTGGTTCCACGCTGGTACGGAAGGCCAACACTGGGGACATGCCAGGTGCTTGCGCAGAACTATCCAAGTGGGTCTATGCAGGCGGCAAGCAGTTGCCCGGACTCGTCAAACGTCGAGCCGCTGAGCGGGCTATGTGCGAGAGGGATCTATGACCGCCTACGCCAAAGCCCTCATCGCCGCCGTTCTGTTCGCGCTCGGCCTTGCCACCGGCTGGGCCGTCAACGGCTGGCGCACCGGTGCCGATCTGGCCGACGTGAAGCGGCAGCACGCCGAAGTGCTTGCCGGGATAGCGCGGAAGACGACCGACGCTGTGACCGCAGTTCGCAAGCTCGAACAAGCCGCGAACACCGCAATCAGCACAGCCGACAAATCAGCAACAGAGAGGATCGCCAAAAATGATCAAGAAAACCGTAGCCTGCGCGCTTGTGTCGCTGCTGGCACTTGCGGGGTGCGCATCGTCACCCGTGTCGTGCGTGAGTCCACCGGTGGTGGGGCCGCAGATTCAAGCGCCAGCAGCTTGGGTGATGCAGCCGTCGAACTCGACCGCGAAGCTGCAAGCCGTGTTCTCGATCTCCGAGAGTCCGTCCAGCTCGACGCCGAAAAGCTCGACTACCTTCAGCGGTACGCTGAGACCTGCCACAAAGCTCGGGCTCAAGCTGCCGAGTGAGTGATCATCAAACTACTCAATTCGGGGTGTTTGTGACTTTTGAGTGGCGAGGAAATCTTGCAGTTCTCGTGGGAATAAAGACCGGCGAAGCGCATGCTTTCTATGCCTGAAAGACAGGAAATATTCCCAAAATATCGCCACAAGCCGCACCAGTGCTTGATTGTGATATGGACTTTTAATCCGTTGGTCGCGAGTTCGAATCTCGCACGTCCTACCACAAACATCGCATAGATGCTGGAAAGCCTGCTACTGAATAAGTAGCAGGCTTTTTCGTTTTTGGGTGTTCCATCAGGCGGATATGAGAAGCGTCTCATATCCAGTGTTTTGCTGTTGTCTCATTCTTGGCTGGTAAGCGTCCAGCCATCCCATCTTGCGCACGGGACGTAACGGTCTTCCGTGACTCAGGCTGCATGGGTCGGCTGTCATCGATGCGGCGGCAACTCCTCGATTCGACTGGCCTTGTGCGCAGGCAGCCGGGTCAGCACCTCCTTCAGATACGCACACGGGTCGTGGCCATTGATTTGGCTGACTGAACGGGGCTCGTCGTCGCGGCCGCACGTTGGCCTGCGCGCTGCTGGCGGAGCAGTCAGTTGTTGCGGCCCACGGCGATGGGCTGGATTTGGTTTTCGATCCAGTTGTTGCTCACGGGCGGTTGCCCGTCAGTCGCAAAGCGCGTGAGCGCTGCCCAGCGTCTGATGCTGCAGTCCAGTGCCTTGGGACGCTGCCCGTGTTCAAGGTGTGTTGGCCGTACGCCTGCAATCAAACCACTACGAGTTTTGTCCCGAAAGCGACCAAGCTACCCCAAACGGAATACAGGGTTAGCCCTATGAGGCCCATAAAACAAGCTTCCATTGCTACATTTTTAGAGAAAACACCCTCCATTCGTTAGTCTCAACGGACGATGTTTGCAAAGCACCGCAAACCCAGAATCCATTCCATCAGTCATCAATCAATCAACACCCTGGGTTGGAGGCCCCGCCGTCATGATGGAAATCCGTGGACTTGCTTACGTCGTTGCTGAAAGCACGAACCTCAATCAGTGGAGCACCTACGCCAAGGATGTGCTCGGCATGATGGCTACGCCGGTGGGCGATGGCAGTCTGCATATCAAGATGGATGAGCGCCAGTTCCGCTTTCAGGTGCAGTCCGGTGCCAAGGACCGTTATCTGGCCTCCGGTTGGGAGTTGCTCAACAAGGATGCGTTCGACGCGGCATTGAAGTCGCTCGATGCGGCCAAGGTGGCATATGAGCTGGGCAGTGCCGAGCTGTGCCAGCAGCGCTGCGTGCAGCAGATGGCCGTGCTGTTCGATCCATCGGGCAATCGCCATGAGCTGGTGTGGGGCTTCAAGTCCGACTTCAAGCGCTTTGCGTCGCCGCAGGGTGTCTCCAAGTTCGTGACGGGTGACTACGGTCTGGGCCATACCGTTCTGCCTGCGCCCGACTTTGACGCGACTGTGTCGTTTGCGCGCGATGTGCTGGGCTTCGGGCTCTCCGACATCTACAACTTCAAGCCCATGGGCGACGATGGCCCGACGGTGCGCATTCACTTCTTCCACTGCGCGAATGGTCGCCACCACAGTCTGGCGCTCGCGGAGTTCCCATCGCCAGCGGGTTGCGTGCATGTGATGGTGGAAGTGGAAAACATGCCCGAGGTGGGCCGCGCCATGGATCGCATGAGCCAGCAGAAGGTGCAGTTGAGCGCCACGCTCGGTCAGCACACCAACGACCGAATGATTTCCTTCTACATGAAGACGCCAGCGCACTTCGACATCGAGTACGGCTACGGCGGCGCAATCATGGATTGGGAGCAGCACATCACGCACGAATTCACGGCGGTGAGCCTGTGGGGGCACGACTTCACGGTCGGCCGCGTGGCGCAGACCGCTTGATGAGCAAAGCTTGGTCGAGAAACAAGGCAACTGGGTAGTCTGGATTGGAGAGATAGAGAAATGGTCAACAAGGTCATGAGTGCGAAGGATGTCGTCGCGTCCATCAAGGATGGAATGACGATCGGCATCGGCGGCTGGGGGCCGCGCCGCAAGCCGATGGCGCTGGTGCGCGAGCTGCTGCGCAGTGATGTGAAGGACCTGACCGTGGTCTCGTATGGCGGTGCCGATGTGGGCATGCTGTGCGCTGCGGGCAAGGTCAAGAAGCTGATCTTCGCATTCGTCACGCTGGACTTCATCCCGCTGGAGCCGTACTTCCGCAAGGCGCGCCAGAACGGCGACATCGAGGTGGTGGAGGTCGATGAAGGACAGATGCTGCTGGGCCTGAAGGCCGCGGCGATGCGCGTTCCCTACATCCCCACGCGCATTGGTCTGGGCACCGATCTGGTCAAGCACAACCCGCAGATCAAGGTGATCGGATCGCCTTACGACAACAAGGAATGGGTGGCGATGCCTGCCCTGAACCTCGACGTCGCGCTGCTGCACGTGGACCGCGCCGATGCGCGCGGCGTGTGCCAGATCAGTGGGCCGGACATGTACATGGACGACCTGTATGCACGCGCCGCCAGGCAGACCTTCGTGAGCTGCGACGAACTGGTGGACACCAGCGCGTTCGACTCAGCGGAGAACTCGCGACTGGTGTTCTGGGAGCGCTCGGAAACCACCGGCGTGGTGCATCTGCAGTGGGGTGCGCATCCCACATCGTGCGCGCCTGCTTATGGCTTCGATACCAAGCACTTCAAGGAATACGCGGCGAGCGCCAAGGAAGAGACGGGTTGGAGCGATTACGTGACCAAGTATGTGCATTGCACCGAACAGGAATACCTGGACAAGGTGGGCGGGGCCGAGGCGATCAAGCGTCTGCCGCTGCCGGTGTTTTGAGTTGGAGAGGGAAGCGAAGATGAGCAGTAGCAGCAGTGAAATTTCCTTGGTCGATCGCATCATCTGCGCAGCCGCGCAAGCATGGAAAAACGATGGTGAAGTGCTGGCGACGGGCATCGGCTTGGTGCCGCGTCTGGCCGCATCGCTGTGCATGAAGTCGGTCAACCGCGACATCATGATGACCGACTCCGAAGCCTGGATCGTGAGCGAGCCCGTGCCGGTCGGCCCTCGCGGCGACTACCGGATCAAGCGCGAAACCTGGATGGGCTTTTCGCGGATTTTCGACAACGTGTGGGGCGGCAAGCGCCATGCGATGGTGGGGCCGGTGCAGGTGGACCGCTTCGGTCAGGCCAACATCTCGATGGTGGGCAGCGACTACGCGCGCCCCAAGTCGATGATGCTGGGGGTGCGCGGCTTTCCGGGCAATTCCATCAACCATGCGAACTCGTTCTTTGTGCCCAACCACAGCAAGAAGGTGTTCGTGGAAGGCGAGGTGGACATGGTCGCATCGGTGGGCTACAACCCCGCGCGTCTGCCCAAGGGCTGGACGCTCGATGAGATGACCGACATCCGTTTCATCTTCACCAATCTGTGCGTGCTGGACTTCGGCGGGCCGGACCATCAGGTGCGTCTGGTGTCGCTGCACCCCGGCGTGACGGCCGAGCTGGTGCAGGAGAACACGGGCTTTCCGATCTTCGTGCCCGAGAACGTGCCGACCACGGCCGACCCCGCACCCGAGCAGCTCGCGCTGCTGGCCCAACTGGATCCGCACAACCTGCGCGCATCTGCCATGGGAGCCTGACATGCAAGCCAGCCCTGCCCAGACCGCTTCCGAATTCGTCACGCGCGAAGACAACGCCGTCTACGAGACCGACGAGCCCGTGCTCTACAGCGTTGCCGACGGCATTGCCACGGTCACGATGAACCGGCCCACGTTCAACAACGTGCAGAACTCGCAGATGACCTATGCGCTCGACGATGCGTTTCGCCGTGCGGTGGATGACGATGCCGTCAAGGTCATCGTGCTGGCAGGCAGCGGCAAGCATTTCAGTGCGGGTCACGACATCGGCACGCCGGGGCGTGACATCAACAAGAGCTTCGAGCGCAAGCACCTGTGGTGGGACCACGTGAACAAGCCGGGCGGCGAACAGCTGTTCGTGCGCGAGCAGGAGGTCTACCTCGGCATGTGCCGCCGCTGGCGCGATATTCCGAAGCCCACCATCGCGATGGTGCAGGGCGCTTGCGTGGCCGGTGGTCTGATGCTGGCGTGGGTGTGCGACTTCATCGTGGCGAGCGATGACGCGTTCTTCCAGGACCCGGTGGTGCGCATGGGCATTCCGGGCGTGGAGTATTTCGCGCATGCCAACGAGATGCACACCCGCATCGCCAAGGAATTTCTGATGCTGGGCGAGCGCATGAGCGCCGAGCGCGCCTACCAGATGGGTATGGTCAACCGCGTGGTGCCGCGCGCCGATCTGCAGGCGCAGGTGCTGTCGATCGCGCAGAAGCTGGCCGCGCAGCCCCGCATGGGCCTGTCGCTCACCAAGACGGTGATGAACCGCGCCGAAGAACTGCAAGGCCTGCGCGCCACGATGGAGATGGCCTACGGGTATCACCACTTCGCGCATGCGCACAGCCTGGCGATGGGCACGGGCCATCTGGGCGGGCAGGACGCCAAGTCCATGGTCCAGGCCAACAAGAAAGAGGCGGGCGGGTCATGATGATGAACGAACTGAACAAGAACGAGCCGCAGGCGCTGCGCACGCCGCTGTGCGATCTGCTGGGCTGCCGCTATCCCATCATCCAGACGGCGATGGGCTGGGTGGCGGGTGCCGATTTGGTGGCAGCGACGACGAATGCGGGCGGCTTCGGCTTTTTGGCTGGCGCGACGATTGCGGCCGACAAGATCGAGGACGAGATCCTCAAGGTCAAGCGCCTCACGGACGACAAACCCTTCGGCCTGAACTTCCACATGTTCCAGCCGAACGCGCAGCAACTGCTGGATCTGGCCGTGAAGCATCGTCTGCGCGCGGTGAGCTATGGACGCGGGCCGGACAAGAAAGTGATCGGTCGCCTGCGCGATGCGGGCATCGTCTGCATGCCCACGGTGGGTGCGCTCAAGCATGCGCAGAAGGCCATCGAGATGGGCGCCAACGTCATCATCGTGCAAGGCGGCGAGGGCGGCGGACACACCGGCAGTGTGCCGACCACGGTGCTGCTGCCGCAGGTGGTGGATGCGGTGAGCGTGCCGGTGGTGGCCGCTGGCGGTTTCTATGACGGGCGTGGTCTGCTGGCCGCGTTGGCCTTCGGTGCGCAGGGCATTGCGATGGGCACGCGCTTTCTGATGACCAGCGATTCCAAGGTGCCGGACGTGACGCTGGAGCGCTATGTGAAGACGCGCGACGCGGAAAAAATCGCCATCTCTTATCTGGTCGATGGCATGCCGCAGCGCATGATTCCCAACGAGTATCTGGCCATGCTGGAGAAGGCCAGCCCGATGAAGCGGCTGCGCATTGCGCTCGATCTGGCGCTCAAGTGGAAGGCCGAAACCGGCATGACCACGGGCCAGGCGATGGGCATCTTCATGAAGGCGCTGCGCGAGGATTCGTCATCGGTCGCGCAGACCGTGATGGCCGCGAACGCGCCCATGCTGCTGCAGCGCTCGATGGTGCAGGGCGACCCGGCAGGCGGCGTGATGTCGGCGGGCCAGGTGGCCGCGCTGATCGGCAAGCTCGACAGCTGCGAGACGGTGATCTCCGGCATCGTGCAGCAAGCGCTGGAGCGTCGCAACGTGATCAATCAGCTGGCGACGGCCTGAGCCGACAAACACAAACACAAACAAGAGACAACCCGAGAGAGAACCATTTCATGTCTTCGTCCTCCACTTCTGCAAGCTCCCAATTCCACTCACGGATTCATGACGACGGCATCGCCGAACTGGTGATCGACCGTGCTCCTGTCAATGCCCTCAACGCCGCAGGCTGGAACGGTCTGGCGCGTGAAATCGAAGCGCTGGGCAACCACCCGCAGACCCGCGTGATCGTGATCCGCGCCGAAAACCGTGGTTTCTGCGCGGGCGTGGACATCAAGGAGCTGGCCGCCAACGACAAGCTCATCATCGATGTGAACGCGGGCAACTACGCCACGTTCAAGGCCGTGCATCTGAACAAGGTGCCGGTGATCGTCGCCGTGCACGGCTTTGTGCTGGGTGGCGGCATCGGCATCTGTGGGGCCGCCGACATCGTGATCGCTGCCGAAGACGCCACCTTCGGCCTGCCCGAAGTGGACCGCGGTGCGATGGGCGGAGCCGCACATCTGCAGCGCATGTTCGGCGTGCAGAAAACGCGTTATCTGTTCTTCACGGGCGAGATGATCGGCGCGAAGGAAGCGCTGGCCTGGGGTGCGATCGAACGTGTTGTCCCACGCGAGCAACTGCGCGATATGGCGATGGAAATCGCAGGAAAGATCGCCGCCAAGAGCCCGGCCATGATCCGCATCGCCAAGGAGGCGCTGACCGGCATCGAGGACGGCAATCTGGAAGACAAATACCGCTGGGAGCAGGGCTTCACCCTGCAGGCCTACATGAGCCCCGATTCCGCCGAGACGCGCGATGCGTTCGTGGAAAAGCGGGACGCCAAGTTCTGATTCATTGACCGCGCAGCGAGCGAGGAGACTTTCACCATGGAACTGACCTATACCCCCGCGCAGCAGGCCTTTCGCGCGGAAGTGCGCGCCTGGCTCAAGGACAATGTGCCGCGCGAAAAACTGGCGAGCTACGACACCCGCGAAGGCTTCGAGCAGCATCGCCAATGGGAAGCGAAACTGGCCGAAGCCGGATTCAGCAGCGTGACCTGGCCCCAGGAACTGGGCGGGCGCGGCTGCGATCTGAACGAGTGGCTGATCTTTGAAGAAGAGTACTGGGCCGCCGATGCGCCCCAGCGCGTGAACCAGAACGGCATCTTGCTGCTCGGCCCCACGCTCATGGAGTTCGGCACCGAAGAACAGAAGGCCCGCTTTCTGCCGCGCATGGCACGTTGCGACGACATGTGGGCGCAGGGCTGGTCCGAGCCGAATGCGGGCTCCGACATGGCGGCGATTTCGAGCCGCGCGATCCGCACAGGCGACAAGTATGTGCTCAATGGCCAGAAGATCTGGTCCACGCGCGCCGTGTTTGCCGACTGGCTTTTTGGCCTGTTCCGCAGCGATCCGCAATCGAGCCGTCACCACGGCCTGAGCTACATCCTGGTGCCGCTCAAGACACCCGGCATCACGATTCGCCCGATCCGCGACATCAGCGGCAAGGAGCATTTCGCCGAGATCTTTTTCGACGATGTGGAAGTGCCTGCCGAGAACCTGCTGGGCGCGGAAGGCAAGGGCTGGAACGTGGCGATGGCCACGGCTGGCTTCGAGCGCGGCCTGCTGCTGCGTTCGCCTGCACGCTACCAGCGCAGCGCGCAGAAGCTGATTGCACTGTACAAGAAGCATCAGGTGATTGCGGACCGCGACTCGTCGATTCGCGATGCCGTGCTGCGTGCCTGGCAGGGCGCAGAAGCCTACACGCAGTCGTCGTATCACACGGTCGGCAAGCTGGACAAGGGCTTTCACATTGGAGCGGAAGCCAGCACCAACAAGCTGGTCTGGTCGGAGCTCGACATCCTGATCCACGAAACCGCGATGCGCATTCTCGGCCCGCGCGCCGAGGTGCTGGACGATCCGGAAGCACACGAATGGCTCGATGGTTTCCTGTTCTCGCAGGCAGGGCCGATCTACGCGGGCAGCAACGAGATTCAGCGCAACATCATCGCGCAACGCATGCTGGGACTGCCCAAGTCCTGACCCGTCCACCTCATAGGAACTCAAGGAGAACACTCCATGGACTTCACCTTCTCCGAAGACCAGATCGCGTTTCGCGACACGGTCAGCCGCTTCCTGATGACGGAAGCCGCGCCCGAATTGTTGCGCGACATATGGGAAACCGAATCCGGCCGCAGCCCCGAGCTGTGGAACAAGATTGCCGCACAAGGGCTGATGGGCCTGTCGATTCCCGAGGCCTTCGGCGGCCTCGGCATGGGCGACGTGGACTGGGCGATGCTGCTGCAGGAAGTGGGCTACTACGCGTTGCCCGACTCGCTGACCGACACCGCCTACATCGCCGCTGGCTTGCTGACCGAACTGCCTGAAGACAACGCGGTGCGCACCGTATGGCTGCCGCGCATTGCCGATGGATCGGCGCGCGTGGCCGTGGGCCATCCGATCAATCCCTGTGTTTCTGACGCGGAACTCGCCGATCTGCTGCTGCTTGCGCACGCCACGCCGCAAGGTCTGGAACTGCACGCGGTGGTGCCGTCCAACTGCCAGATCGAGGCTCTCAAGAGCATCGATTCGTCGCGTCGTCTGTACAACGTGCAGTGGACTCCGAGCGCTGAAACCCGCTTGACCGATGGCGTGCTGGGCGACCAGCTCTGGGCGCGTGCGGCCAATCGCGGTGCACTGGCAGCAGCCGCGCAGATGGTGGGTCTGGCCCAGCGCATGGTCGATTTGTCGGTGGACTATGTGGCGCAGCGCAAGCAGTTCGACAAGGTGATCGGCAGCTTCCAGGCGGTGCAGCATCACCTGGCCAACGTGGTCACCAAGATCGAGTTTGCCAAACCCGTGCTCTACCGCGCGTTCTACGCCATGCAGCACGACGATCTGGATGTGAACACCCGCGTGTCGCACGCCAAGCTGCAGGCGGGCGAGGCCGGTTGGCTCGGCGCGCGCAATGGTCTGCAGGTGCACGGTGCCATGGGCTACACATGGGAAGTGGACCTGCAGATGTTCATGAAGCGTGCGTGGGTGCTCGATGCGGCCTGGGGCGATCGCGGCTTTCACAACGAGCGACTGGCGCAAAGCCTGCTCGCAAGCTGCAATCCGCCTGTCGGACCGGGCAATACCTTCGACCGCCTTGCGAATCAAAGCGCGGGCACAGGTGCTGCATGCATGCAGTACTTCCAACAGGCACAGGCACGGACAAAGGCAGAGGAGACCGCGGCATGAGGGCTGAGGCATACATCGTTGACGCGCTGCGCAGCCCCACGGGCAAGCGCAAGGGATCGCTGGCGCAGGTGCATGGTGCCGATCTGGGCGCGCATGTGATCAAGGCGCTGGTGGAGCGCAACGACATTCCGGCGTCGGAATATGACGACGTGATTTTCGGCTGCGTGGACACCATTGGCGCGCTGGCGGGCGACATCGCGCGAACATCATGGTTGGCAGCTGGCATGCCGCTGAACGTGCCGGGCACCACCATCGACCGCCAATGCGGCTCGTCGCAACAGGCCATCCATTTCGCCGCGCAGGCCGTGATGAGCGGCACGCAGGACGTGGTGCTGGCCGGTGGGGTGCAGACCATGACGGCGATCCCGATCTCATCGGCCATGCTGGCCGGTCAGCCACTGGGTTTCACCACGCCGTTTGCCGAAAGCAAGGGCTGGCAAGCACGTTTTGGCGATGCGCCGGTCAACCAGTTCTATGCAGCACAGCGCATTGCAGACCACTGGAATGTCTCGCGCGCGGACATGGAAGTCTTCGCCAAGGAAAGCCACGATCGTGCGTTGAAAGCGATTGCCGAAGGCCGTTTCGACCGCGAAGTCATGCCATTTGGCGACTTCCGCATGGATGAGACGGCGCGCCTTTCCACGCTCGAAAAGATGGCGACGCTGGAGCCTGTCGATCCGACTTACCCCAAGATCACGGCTGCGGTTTCCAGCTCCACCTGCGACGCGGCGGCTGCCGTGCTCGTGGTGTCGGAAGAAGCGCTCAAGCGCTACAGGCTCACGCCGCGTGCGCGCATCCACCACATCAGCGTGCGTGCGGACGATCCGATTTGGCACCTGACCGCGCCGATTCCCGCGACGGAATATGCGCTCAAGAAGGCCGGCATGAAGCTTGATGACATCGACCTGGTCGAAATCAACGAAGCCTTCGCGTCGGTGGTGATGGCCTGGCTCAAGGAAACCGGCTACGACCATGCCAGGACCAACGTGAACGGCGGCGCGATTGCGCTCGGCCATCCGCTGGGCGCATCGGGCGCGAAGCTGATGACCACGCTGCTGCACGAGCTGGAGCGCACGGGCGGCCGCTATGGCCTGCAGACCATGTGCGAAGGCGGTGGTCAGGCCAACGTGACCATCATCGAACGCCTTTGATCCCTGCGCGGTGAGACAGACCAGAACAACGGAGACAGACACCATGCAGGCGAATTCAGTCGACAAACCCGACGGTCATTGGGACCGCCGCACTTTTCTGAAAGGCGCGGCCATGACCGCAGTTGCAGGCTCCATGGGCACGACCGCATTTGGTGCGGCAGCGGCTTCATCCTCCAAGCCACCGGCGGATGCCATCGAATGGGCAGCGCAGTTGCGCGGCGGTGAACTCACGCCGCTCGAAGCACTGGATGCGACGATCGCGCGCGTCGAGGCTTTTCCCAAACTGAACGCTGTGGTCGTGCGCGACTTCGATCTGGCGCGCGAGCAGGCGAAGAAGCTCTCGACTCTGGGCGCGGCAGCGCGCACCGAGGCCACGGCCCATGCGCCGCTGTGGGGCGTGCCGTTCCTGCTCAAGGACCTGGGTGTGACTTTGCAGGGCACCGTCACCACCCATGGTTGCCGCTTCTTCAAGGACGCGGTCGCGCCGATGGACAGCACCATCGTTGCGCGCCACAAGACGGGCGGGCTCAACATCTTCGGCAAGACGGCATCGCCCGAATTCGGCATGACGACGACGACCGAATCGGCGCTGCACGGCGTCACGCCCAATCCGTGGAATGCCAAGCACACCACGGGCGGATCGTCGGGCGGCGCAGCGGCCATCGTGGCCGCAGGCATTCTGCCGGTGGCACATGCGACCGATGGCGGTGGCTCGATCCGCATTCCCGCCTCGCACTGCGGGATGTTTGGCCTCAAGCCCAGCCGTGGTCGCACGCCGTCGGGTCCGTTCGCAATCGATGGCGCGATTGGCCTGTCGATCGGTCACGCGATCAGTCGCACGGTGCGCGACAGCGCCTTGCTGCTCGATCTGGGGGCCGGGCCTGAAGCGGGCTCGCGCGTGCGTCCGCCATCCGATGTGCCCGGCACCTATCTCCAGGCGCTCTCGCTTGCGCCCGAGAAGAGACTGCGCATAGCCATCTGGCGGAGCAACTACTTTGGCATTCCGGTTCATGCCGATTGCCTGGCTGCGCTCGACAAGGCTGCCAAGGCCTGCGAGGCCATGGGCCACATCGTCGAAGAAAAGATGCCCGAGTTGCCCGTCGCCGAAATTTTCGCCGGCATGGGCTCCGCGATGGGGGCCGGCATGCTGGTGGCGGTACAGGCGCGCGAGAAGCAACTGGGCCGTGCAGCGCGCGAGGACGAATTCGAACCACTCGACTGGGCCGCTTTGCAATCCGCCAAGAGCGCAACTGCTGCACAACTGTTCTCTGCCCGTGCGGGCTTTGACAGGGCAGGGCAGTTGCTGGATCGATTCCTCACGCAATACGACCTGATTCTTTCGCCGGTCACAGCCGTGCCGCCGCAACTGCTGGGTGCGCTGCGTCTCGATCAGCCATACCAAAGCTACGCGAATGAGGCGATGAAATCATCGGCCTTCACCTCGCTCATGAACCTGAGCGGCCTGCCCGCAATGAGCGTGCCCATGCACTGGACGGCAGACAACCTGCCGATTGGCGCGCATTTTGTAGCTCCCTTCGGTGGCGAAGGCCGCTTGCTGCGCCTGGCAGCTCAACTGGAGCAGATGCATCCGTGGGCGCAGCGCATGCCGGACTTGAGCGGATTCAAGGCTTAAACCAGTCCAGAACAGAAGAACAGTCAATCAAAGGAAACAGAAAATGGATATTTGCGATCAACGTACCGTGGTGATCACTGGCGCTGGTGGCGGTCTGGGCCGCGCCTACGCACTGGCTTTCGCGCAGGAAGGCGCGAACGTGGTGATCAACGACATCCGTGCGGAAGCCGCACAGGCTGTGGCCGACGAGGTGATCGCCGTAGGTGGCAAGGCGTTGGCGAACACGGGCGACATCACCACGATGGCAGGTGCGCAATCGATTCTGGATGCCGCCGTGGCTGCATTCGGCGATGTGAATGTGCTGGTCAATAACGCCGGCGTGCTGCGCGACCGCATGTTTCTTAGCCTGTCGGAAGACGACTGGGACATGGTCATGCGCGTGCACTTGCGTGGTCACTTCTGCATGGGCAACACCTTTGGCCGCTATTGGCGTGATCAGAAGAAGGCTGGCAAGGATGTGGATGCACGCATCATCAATACCAGCTCCGGCGCGGGTCTGCAGGGCTCCATCGGCCAGAGCAACTATGTGGCGGCCAAGGGTGGCATTGCGAGTTTGACGCTGGTGCAGGCGGCCGAGTTGGCGCGCTATGGCGTCACGGTGAACAGTCTCGCTCCTGCGGCACGCACTTCGATGACCGAAGGGGCGATGCCGGATATGGTTAAAAAGCCGGAGAGCGGGTTTGATGCCTGGGATCCGCTGAATGTGGCGTCCATCGTTGTGTGGCTGGGGAGCCCGCAGTCCAAGCATGTGACGGGGCGGTGCTTTGAGGCCAAGGGGGGTGAAATCTCCGTGGCGGATGGGTGGTTCACGGGAGTCATTCGCGACAAGGGTGCGCGTTGGGCTCCTGCCGAACTGGGCTTGGTTGTTGATCAGCTCATATCCGAAGGGCGTGTGCCGCAGAAGGTTTATGGGACTTGATTTTTTTTGACTGGGTGACGAAGCCTGTTTGGCTTCGATTGGTGAGTCGTTTTGAGACGCCAATACAGCCCTTCATGCTTTGTTGCAAAGCCTTGCCGTATGAACATACTGTCTGCGGCTTTGCGTCGCGCCTGAAGGGCTGTCTTGGCGTTGGGGTGGTGGATCGAAGCGTGGTGATCGCTGCTAGGACTGCTTGCTTCGCAATACCTTTGGGTTTCTTTCGTTTTTTCCATTTTGATTGAGTACGCATCATGGATCTGGTTTTGAATGACGAGCAACGCATGATTGCGGAGTCTGCTGCTGTCTTCCTGGCGGAGAACAGCACCAGCGCGCAGGTGCGCGAGGTGGCTGAGGAGCGGGGCGGTTTTGACCGTGTGCTGTGGCAGCAGGTGTGCGAGATGGGGTGGAGCACGGTGGCGTTGCCGGAAGTGGCTGGCGGCATGGGGCTTGGGCTCATGGAGCTGGTGCTGCTGTCCGAGCAGATGGGCGCGCATCTGGCTTGTGTGCCGTTCTTCGATGCGGTGGTGGTGCCGACGCCGCTGTGGCGTCATCTGAGCGAGAGCGAAAGCGGACTGGCTGTGGTCGAGCGGCTGGCGCAATCGAGCAAGGTGTGCGTGATCGGCATGACGGTGCGCGGTGCGCTGTCTGCGAGTGCACGCGTGGTAGTCGATGGTGGTTCTCTGGTGCTTGATGGTCAATGGCCGCAGGTCGGTTCTGGCGCGGCGGCGGATGTGTTCATTCTTCCTGCCACCTTGCCGTGCGGCTCGCTCGCGTTGCTGGAGGTGCCTGCCGATTCGGAAGGCGTGTCGGTGCAGGCTTTGGCGACGGTGGATGGCACGCGCACCAGCGCCAATGTGTCGGCGGCGCAAGTGAAGTTGGCGGGCAGTGCAGTGTTGGTGAATGGCGATGCGCTGCATTCGCTGTGGGCTGAGTTGCGCAGTTTTGCGGCGATTGCACTCGCGGCGGAGCAGGTGGGCGTGGCGGATTGCGCGCTTGATATGGCGGTCAACTACACCAAGGAGCGTGTGCAGTTCGGCAAAGCGGTGGCGTCATTCCAGGGGCTCAAGCACAAGGCTGCGCAAATGCTGGTCGGAGTCGAAATGTCTCGCTCGGCGGTCTACAGCGCTGCCGTGGCGGCGGATGCTGGCGCGGTGGGCGATGAATTTTTCATGCTGGCCGCGCAGGCGCGCAGCGAGGCGACCGACGCAGCCTTGTTCGCCACGCGCGAGTGCATTCAACTGCACGGCGGAGTGGGCTTCACCTGGGAGTTCGATCCGCATCTGTACTTCCGCCGCGCGCAGACGCTGAGCCAGCGCATGGGCACGGTCGAGCAATGGCGCGAAGCCGTGGCGGTGCGTCTGCTCGATCAACCGGAACCACAAGCAGAAACCGCAGCGCTGGAGGCCGCATGAACGTGCAAGAAATCGAAATCAACGAAGCCTTTCGCGCGGAAGTGCGCGAATGGATGAACAGCCATCTCACGGGCAGATTCGCATCGCTCAAGCACGCCAGCGGACTGGGCGCCGAAGGTTATGACGCGCAACTCGCCAAGGAGTGGGAGCAGGAACTCGCCAAGGGTGGCTGGACCGGCATCGGCTGGTCGGCAGAACACGGTGGCCGTGCGGCGACCCTCGCGCAGCAGGTGATCTTTCACGAAGAGTATGTGAGTTGCGGCGGCCCCGGTCGCATCGGCCATATCGGCGAAACGCTGCTTGCGCCCACGCTGATGCACTACGGTACGCCGGAGCAAAAGGCGCGCTTTCTGCCGGGCATTCTCGCGGGCAAGGATTATTGGGCGCAGGGCTATTCTGAACCCGGAGCAGGCTCCGACCTTGCAGGCATTCGCACCAGGGCACGCATCGATCCCGCCACCGGCGAATGGGTGATCGACGGCCAGAAGGTGTGGACTTCGTGGGCGCATGAATCCGGCTGGATTTTTGTGCTCGCGCGCTGCGACGAAACGGTCGTGCAAGCCGCACCCGGCAACGGCGCTCGCCACGGTGGCATGGTGCTGCTGCTTGTGCCGCTGCACCAGCCCGGGGTCGAAGTGCGCCCGATTCGCCAGATCACCGGTACGTCGGAATTCAATGAAGTCTTCTTCGACGGCGCACGCACCGAAGGCAGTCTGCATCTCGGCCCGGTCGGCGATGGCTGGAAGGTGGCGATGTACCTGCTGGGCTGCGAGCGCGGTGCGTCCACGCTCGGCCAACAGGCGCATTTCCGTTATGAACTGAACCTGATCCTCGAACTCGCCCGCAAGAACGGCGCGGCGCGCGATCCACTGCTGCGTCAACGATTGGCCAAGGCAGCGCTCGGTCTGCAAACCCTGCGCAGCCACGCCTTGCGTTCATCGGGCGAAGGCACATCACAGCGCGTGGCATCGGTCTCCAAATACGCGTGGTCCAACTGGCACCGCGATCTGGGCGAACTGGCGATGGAAGTGCTGGGAGAGCAGGGCGAGTTGGCGCTTTCCGATCCTGAACTGCGGCCGCTGCAGCAGCTCTGGCTGGTCAGCCGCGCCGACACGATCTACGCGGGCACCAACGAGATCCAGATGAATCTGATGGCCGAGCGGGCGCTGGGAATGCCGAGGTAAACGAGTCGGTTCCAGAGCGCATTCTTGCTGACTGCAAGTCCACAAAACGCCCGCAGGCGCACAAGCCTGGCGGGCGTTGTGTTTGGCACAGCGATCACGTCATGAGTTGGGCCCAGCTACCGTCAGCGCAACCTTCAGCACGGTTCCGTTTGGGCCAGGTTCGATTCGACACGCACATGGTGTGCGCAGTTGAACGATCAGCGTTCGCCCCTCGCCATCGGGCGTCATCCGCGTGGAGTGATGTGGCGACGGACTGCACATGCTTTTGAACTATGCGGCGACTCTTCAAGGATACATGGGTCTCATGATCCATGCCTCTCGAAGACACTCCTTCGATCCACATGAGCGTACGGGCTGGGTTCGCATCCGTATATCCCTGAGAGTGGGTAATTTGAGAGGGTGGCAGATATTTGCTGAATGGTTGTATGAAACAATTAAATGATTGCATAATGCAACCAATAAAGAAGCCGGAGATATGGAGGTATGGAATGACTGACAAGCAAGCGCTCGCAAACCGGATTCGCGCCGCATCGCGCGAAATGGTGCGTGAGCTGGGGTTCATGGATTCGACGTTGGCGTCCACCAGCCACTCTGCTTCTGCAGTGCATACCTTGATGGAGGTGGGCGCGCAGGGGGCGCTGACTTCCGCTCAGTTGGTGGGCTTTCTGGGTTTGGACAAGTCGAGCGTCAGCCGCATGGTCGCCAAGCTGGTGGCGTCCGGGGAGTTGGCGGAAGAGTCCGCCGCTGGTGATGCGCGCGCCAAGCAGCTCAGCCTGACCCGGAAGGGGCATCGCACGGTCGAGAAGATCCACGCCTTTGCGCAGACGCAGGTGCAGGATGCTCTGAAGCATTTGAACCCCTCGCAGCAGCAGGCAGTGGCGCAAGGGTTGGCGGCGTATGCCGGTGGCCTGAAGGCGCATCGTCTTGGCCGTGCAGATGCACCGGCAAGCGAAGTGCTAGTCAGGACGGGTTATCAACCCGGACTGGTGGGCCGTGTCGCCGAGATGCATGCGTTGTTCTACGCGGCCCATTCGGGCTTTGGGCAGTTTTTCGAGAGCAAGGTTGCTGCTGGCATGGCGGAGTTTGCAGGGCGTCTGGGTGAGCCTTGCAACCGGGTATGGACGGCAAATCTGAGCGGACGGATCGTGGGCTCGCTGGCCATTGACGGACAGGATCTGGGTGACAACAAGGCCCATCTGCGCTGGTTCATTTTGGACGACGGATGCCGAGGCTCGGGCGTGGGCAGACAACTGATGGCCGACGCCATGACCTTCTGCGACATTCGCGGTTTTGCCGAGACCCATCTCTGGACTTTCAAGGGACTGGACGCCGCGCGCAAGTTGTACGAGTCGTTTGGATTTGAGCTGGTGTGGGAGCAAGAGGGCTGCAACTGGGGTTCGCGCGTGACCGAGCAGCAGTTTGTTCGCCCGCTCGGAAGCCGCTGAGATGGGGCGTTCAACGGCGGTAGTGCATGTGGGTGGTTGATTTGGGTTTTTGCTTAAGGGAAAACCAGCGAGTGGCGCGGAGAATTGTCGTTTGCTGCGCCATAACGGTGCAAATCGGGCTGAAATCGAGGCGAATCCATGGCGAATTAGGGATTGGCCTATCGTCCAGGTAGACGATGTTGCGCCGCAGCGGGATGACGATGATTGGGGCACTGCAAACAATCATCAGATTCCATTTCTTTCCCGCTTCATGACTTCTGTATCTGTCTCCGCACCCGAATACGTCGCTCCTCACGGACTGCTCAAGAACAAGACCGCGCTGATCACGGCGGCTGCCGGTGCCGGCATCGGTTTTGCGGCGGCGCGCCGTTGCGCGGAAGAGGGCTGCAAGGCCGTGTTTGTTTCTGACGTGCACGAACGTCGTCTGGCCGAGGCGGTCGCGCAGATCAAAGCGGAAACCGGGCTGACCAACGTCTTCGGCAAGCTCTGCGATGTGAGCAAGGAAGACCAGGTGCAAGCCTTGGTCCACGAGGCTGACCAGACCATGGGCGGCATCGATGTGCTGATCAACAACGCCGGTCTGGGCACGAGCTGCAAGGTGGTCGACATGAGCGACGACGAGTGGCACAAGGTCATCGACATCACGCTGACCGGCACCTTCCGCATGACGCGCGCTGCCCTCAAAGTGATGCAGCCGCGCGGCAAGGGTGTGATCGTGAACAACGCGTCGGTGCTGGGCTGGCGCGCGCAGACCGAGCAGGCGCATTACGCAGCGGCGAAGGCGGGCGTGATGGCTTTCACGCGCTGCTCGGCGCTTGAAGCGGCAGAGCACGGCGTGCGCATCAACGCGGTGGCTCCATCGATTGCGATCCACGCGTTTCTCAAGAAATCGGCATCCGAAGAACTACTGGCCAAGCTGTCGGAAAAGGAAGCCTTCGGCCGTGGCGCCGAGCCTTGGGAAGTGGCGAATGTGATGGTGTTCCTCGCGAGCGACTACTCCTCCTACATGACGGGCGAGGTGGTTTCCGTCAGTTCGCAAAGGGCTTGATGCCATGAACAGCGAAGCAAGCACTCTCACCCAAAGCGAAGCGCAGAGCGGTGTGTCGTTCAACTCGGTGCAATCGATTCTGGATGCGGTCGGCACGTCGCTTGGCGCGACCGAGTGGATGACGATCACGCAGGAACGCATCGACCTGTTTGCCGATGCGACCGGCGATCACCAGTGGATTCACGTCGATCCCGAGCGCGCGAAGAACGGCCCGTTCGGTGCCTGCGTGGCGCACGGTTATCTGACGATGTCGCTGGCCAACCTGTTCTTGCCGCAGCTCGCCCGTTTCGACGGTTTGAAGATGGGCGTGAACTACGGCTGCGACAAGGTGCGCTTTCCCGCGCCGGTGCGCGTGAACTCGCGTGTGCGCGGTGTGGGCGAGGTGATTGCCGCTACGCCGCTGGGCGAAGACGGCTTGCAGGCGCATATCCGCATCACCGTGGAAGTGGAGCATCAGGACAAACCCGGAACTGTCGTGGAAACGATAAGTCGGCTCCATTTTTGAGGAAACAATTAACGTTTCGTTAAGAATTTTGGAAGGCAAGTGGTGAGCCGACGCAGAGCGGCAAAACCAAGGAAAGGTCGATGGGCAGCGGGCGCATGGTGTCGTCAGCCCATCTTGCAGATAACAAGACGAGAAGTCAGGAGACAGTAGATATGAAGGACGCAGTCATCGTTTCGACAGCGCGCACCCCGATCGGCAAGGCGTTTCGCGGGGCATTCAACGACACGGAAGCCCCGGTGCTGGGCGGCCATGTGATTCGCGCGGCGCTGGACAAAGTGAAGGTTCAGGGCGACGACGTTGGCGATGTGATCCTGGGCATTGCGGCCCAGCAGGGCACGCAGGGCTACAACCTGGGGCGTCTGTGCGGCTACACCGCCGGTCTGCCTGATTCCGTGGGCGGCATGGTGATCGACCGCATGTGCGCGTCGGGCCTGATGAGCATTGCAACTGCGGCCAAGAGCATCATGGTGGGCGAGTACGACGTGGCCGTGGCCGGTGGACTCGAGTCCATCTCGCTGGTGCAGAACAAGCACAAGAACGCGTACCGCGCGCAATCCAAGGCGGTGCTTGCAGCCGAGCCCACAGCCTATATCCAGATGATCGAAACGGCCGAGCTGGTGAGCCAGCGCTACGGCATCAGCCGCGAGGCGCAGGATGAATACGCGTTGCGCAGCCAGCAGCGCGTGGCGGCGGCTCAGGCCAAGGGATTGTTCGACGATGAAATCGTTCCGCTGAAATCGGTCAAGCAATTGTTCGACAAGGAAGGCAATGCCACGGGTTCGGAAGAAGTCACGCTGACCCGAGACGAAGGCAATCGCGCTGACACGACGCTGGAGAGTCTGGCCAAGCTGAGGCCCGTCTGGAAGAACGGCCAGTGGGTGCCGGAAGGCCAGTTCATCACGGCAGGCAATGCGTCGCAACTGTCGGATGGCGCGAGCGCCAGCGTGTTGATGAGCGCGGATGAGGCGCGCGAGCGTGGCCTGTCGCCGCTGGGCATCTTCCGCGGAGTGGCGGTTGCGGGCTGCCGCGCGGACGAGATGGGCATTGGCCCGGTCTACGCGATCCCCAAACTGCTCAAGCAACACGGCCTCGGTGTCAAAGACATCGACCTCTGGGAAATCAATGAGGCGTTCGCTTGCCAGGTGCTGTATTGTCGCGATCAGCTGGGCATTCCGGATGAGCGTCTGAACGTCAACGGAGGAGCGATCTCCATCGGTCACCCATTCGGCATGTCGGGCGCGCGTCTGGTGGGCCATGCGCTGCTGGAAGGCCGTCGCCGTGGCGCACGCTACGCGGTGGTGAGCATGTGCATCGGCGGTGGCATGGGTGCCGCCGGCCTGTTCGAGATTCAGTGATCGCCATGTTCAAACCAAAGCTAGCAAAGAGAGTTGACCATGATGGAAAGCGCCTTCGCCAGAATGAGTTTTGCGACGTACACAGCGCCAAGCATGGCCTGCGTACTCAAGGACGTTCCCGTTTTTGACAAAGTCGTTCCCGCCCGCCCCACACCAGTGCAATCCGAGTTTGTCACTGCCGAGCAGTTCAGCCGACTGACCAGTCTGCTCTATGAGGCAGCGACCGACCCCGATGGCTGGAAGCCGTTTCTCGATCAGTTGCGTGCCTTGCTGGGTGGCAACTACGCCTCGCTGATCGTGCGCCCCTGCAATGCGGACGATGTCGGTCTGATCGTGTCTGCCGCGGGAGAAAAGCGCGAGATATCGACCAACAATCCCAAGATCGCCATGAGCCCGTTTCGCGGGTTGGTGACCGATCGCGTGGTGACGGTGAGTGACGTCATGTCCGATTCGGAATGGCGCGCCTCGGCTTACTACAACGACTGGTGCAAGGATCACAACGTCTATCACGTGATGGCCGCCGACGTGGCCACCAAGGATGGCTGCATCTACGGTCTGCGCGTGATTCGCCCGGAGACCGAGAACAATTTCAACAAGCAGGAAAAAGACTTCTGCAGCATGGTGCTGCCGCACTTGAAGCGTGCGCTGAATCTGCATTTGGCCGTGCATCAGGACCGTCAGGTGATCTCCCTGTACAGCCGCGCGATGGCGCAGTTGATGGTGGGCGTGGTCATTCTCGACCAGAACGGCATGGTGATCGAGTCGAATCCGGCGGCGACCAGCATTCTCGACATGCAGGATGGCCTCAAGGTGACGGGCGGCATGCTCGAAGCCAACTACGCCAACGACAACCGCAAGCTGCAACGCCTGATCCGCGATGCGCTGATGCACACGCAGGTCTCGCGCCTGAGCATGACCGAAGGGATGTCGGTCAGCCGCCAATCCGGACAGCTCAACTGGGGCGTGGTGGTGCAGAGCATCTCGCCGGACGAGTGGACTGAAGGCAAACAGCGTCCGAGCGTGGCGGTCTTCGTGCGCGACACCGGCGGCAAGGCCGATCCACCGGTCAAGCTGGCGCAGCAACTGTTTCAGCTCACTCCGGCCGAGACGTCGCTTGCGATCCAACTGGCCAACGGTCTGTCTCTGGAAGAGGCAGCGGAAGCACTCAACATTCGCCGCAACACGGCGCGTGCGCATCTGCGATCGATCTTCTCCAAGACAGGCGTGCGCCGCCAGACCGAACTGGTGCGCATTTTCCTCAACAGCGTGGCCTGGCTGGGGAACAAGTAGGAGCGCAGATTTGATTTTGATATTCGAGTTCGTTGCTTCCTTTGTTCGTTTCTTTCAGGCCCGGGTAACACCGGGCCTTTTTTACTTGTTGTTCAAATCTTCTTCAGATCGGCTTGATCGACTGAATATGATTTTTTTCACCAAGCAGTACAACTTTGGGTTTCCAGGAATCGACGTCCGAATCACTCACGGGTGAATAAGTGCAGATGATCAGCAGATCGCCGACATGCGCTTTGCGCGCCGCCGCGCCATTGAGCGAAATGGCCCCTGAGCCGCGTGCCGCCTTGATGATGTAGGTGGAAAAGCGCTCGCCGTTGTTGACGTTGTAGAGCTCGATCTTCTCGAACTCGCGCATGTCGGCGGCATCCATCAGATCCTCGTCGATCCCACAGGAGCCTTCATAGTGCAGATCCGCTTCCGTCACTGTCGCGCGATGGAGCTTGGCGCGCAGCATAACTCTGGTCATTCAATTTTCCTGGTTGGTCAAAATAATCCGTGGATTCAAACTTTGCAGCAACGTGATATTGCGCTGAATATCCCTTTGGATATTCAAATCCATGTGTGCCGATTAATGGCGCGCGAAGTATCTGTGTTTTCCCTCCATCGCTCAACCCCTGAATAAGGCATATGCATATGCCCATTCGAATCGTTGCGGCGTGAAGGCGTTGGCCACTTGGCTTTCCTGCATGTGATGCCCGTTGTCGCCAAGGTCGGTGGGCACCGTCCATTTGGAGTATGTCGTCACGCCATGTCGCGGCAAAACTGAACGCACTCTCAGCGAATTCCAAACGGATTCCTTTCAGTACACCAACAAAGCAGACAACGGAGACAAGACATGGGCGGAACGTTCGACTACATCATCATCGGGGCGGGTTCAGCCGGTGGCACTCTGGCCGCGCGCTTGAGTGAAGACGCGCGCAACCAGGTGCTGCTGCTCGAAGGCGGTGGCACGCACAAGGATCTGCTGGTCGACATGCCATCCGGCTGGGGGCAGATGATCTACAACCCCCAATATTCGTGGGGCCACAAGACGGAGCCCGAACGCTGGGCGGGTGGCCGAGCCATCTCGTTGCCGCGTGGCAAGCGGCTGGGTGGTTCGTCGTCGATCAATGGAATGATCTATGTGCGAGGCGATCGCGCGGACTTCGACAGTTGGGCGGAGCTGGGAGCCAAGGGCTGGAGTTACTCGGAGCTGCTTCCATACTTTGTTCGTACCGAAAACCAGCTTAGCCATCAGCAGGCATTCAGCGACTCGGCATTGCACGGGCGAGGCGGTCCGCTGACCGCCAACGATGTGCCCGATCCGCAGCCCGTCACGCGCGCCATGGTGCAAGCGGCCATTCAGGCGGGACTGCCTGCTTGTGCCGATTTCAACAACGGCCATCCTGACGGTGCGGGTATCTTCCAGACCAATGTGAAAGAGGGCCGCCGCTCGTCCATCGCGCGTAACGCCATCGAGCCCGCGATGGCGCGCAAGAATCTCGACGTGCGCACGCAGATGCTGGTCACGCGCATCCTCATCGAGAACGGCCGCGCGGTCGGTGTCGTGTGGCGCGATGGGCGCGGCGGCATGCACGAGGCGCGAGCCAACAAGGAAGTGCTGTTGTGCGCGGGCGCATTGCAATCGCCGCAGTTGCTGATGCTCTCGGGTATCGGCCCCGCCGAGCATCTGCGCGAGATGGGCATCGACGTGCTGGTCGATCTGCCGGGTGTGGGCACGAATCTGCAGGACCACGCGATCGTGCCCATGTCCTGGCGCATGAAGGCCGGTACTCCCAGCTTCAACAAGTCGCTGCGTGGCATGGGGATTGCGGCGTCGGTCGCCAAATACCTGGTCACCAGAACCGGCGCCATGGCCATGGCCGGTGCGGAATTTGCGGCGTGGTTCACCAGCGATCCCAGCTTGCCATACAACGACATTCAGATCCACGGTCTGCCGGTGACGGGCGACATCGAAGCCTTCATGCGCGATGGAAAAACCTACCGCACGGAGGCCTTTCCCGGCATGACGATGGCGCCGTATCAGGTGCGTCCTTATTCACGTGGCGAACTCAAGCTGCGCAGCCGCCAGCCGGAGGAGCTCGCCAGCGTGCGCGTGAACTATCTGCACGATGAACGCGACCGCAAGGCCTTGCTCCACGGCATTCGCATGGCGATGACGATTGCGCGCCAACCGGCGTTGGCGGGCCTGATCGAAGAACAGACACGCCCGCGTGCGGATGTGCGAACAGATGACGAACTGCTCGATTGGCTGGGCATGTATCTGGGCTCCGGACACCATGCTTGCGGCACCTGCCGCATGGGCGATGCGAGCGATCCGCAGGCCGTCGTCACGCCCGATCTCAAGGTGCGCGGAGTGCACGGGCTGCGCGTGATCGATGCGTCCGTGATGCCGCATCTGGTGTCGGGAAACACCAATGCGCCGACCGTCGTCATCGGCGACAAGGGTGCGGATCTGGTGCTGGGAAGGGCCGCGTTGGCGGCCACACGCGACGAGCAGATGGCGGCAGCCTGAATGCCCGATTCAAACAAGAACATAGATAGAACGACAACTCGCCCGCGATGACACAGACAAACGCTCCAGACCCTTCCCGACGCTGCATGCTGATGCTGCTTACCGCGCTTTCAGCCGTCACCTTCATGGATCGGCAAATCCTTGCCGTGCTGCTGCAGCCCATCAAGCAGGAATTCGGCTTTTCGGATCTGCAGATCGGGCTGATCACCGGCCTTGGCTTTGCGATCACCTTTGGCCTGCTCGGCATTCCCATGGGGCGTCTGGCGGATCGTGCCGAGCGCCGCAGTCTGGTGGCCTGGTGCCGCGGCATTGGTGGCGGCATTGCGGCGCTGGGCGCATTGGCCGCAGGATCGAGCGGCTTGACGGCATCGCGCGCGGGTGCTGCCTTGGGCGATGCGGGTGGCGGCGCGGCTTCGATGTCGATGCTGGCCGATCTGTATGCGCCGCACGAGCGTTCACGGGTCATGAGCATCTTCGGCATGGGCGGCAGCGCCGGTGCCATGCTGGCCTTGCTGGCTGGGCCGGTGCTGGCCGAGCTGTGGGGTTGGCGGGTGACGATGGCGCTTGTCGGTTTGTCCAGCGTGGTGTTGGCGTGCGTGCTGCGCTGGACGGTGAGCGAGCCGCAACGCACGATGATCGGGCGGGGCGCGAAAGCGGCAGCGACTTCACCGCTTGTGCCAACCCAACGCACGCCCGCGGTCGTGCTGATCTGGCGCGAGCCCGTGACGCGCTGGCTCATCATCGGCGCGGCCTGTGCGCTGTTTGCCAATCTGTCATTCGGCGCTTGGAACACCGCCTTGCTTGCACGGCGGTTTGAACTGAGCCTGCGTGATGCGGGCTGGATTTCTGCAGGCGCTGCCTTGTTCTCGGTGGGCGGAGCGCTGTTTTCCGGCTGGCTTACCGACCGGATGGCGCAGCGCGATCTGCGTTGGCAGATTGGCGTGCCGGTGCTTGCCTTGTCCATATCGTCAGTGCTGGGGTTCGGTTATCTGCTCACGGGAACGGAGCATTTCAATCTGAGCATTGCGCTGCTGCTTGGCTACGCGCTGTTCTCGCCGTGGTGGGCGTCGGCTACCTACGCCGCCTTGAGTCTGGTCGTTCCGTCATCGCGCCGCGCCACGGCCAGCGCCATGGTGCTCATGTCGGGTGCGTTGCTGGGCAATGGTCTTGGGCCCATCGTTGCGGGCTGGCTCAGCGATTTCTACAACAGCTACCGACCGGGCGATGGCTTGCGATTGGCGATTCTCACCATGAGCTGCTTCATGCTCCCCAGCATCTTTGCGTTCTCGCGTGCGATGGGGCATTACCCCAATGCGTATCGCCTTGCGCATGCGCCAGCGGCTTGAGCCAAAAAAAGGGAAATAAGCCATGACAACAACCGTCTGGAAAATGATCTACCTCGCGCGCCGCAACCCGGCGTTTGCGCCACAAGAGTTTCCTGAAGTCTGGCGATCCCACTCGGCGCTGGGCAAGCAATGCGTGAACGTGGGAAAGCGCGTCAAGGCCGTCGCCCAATGCTCTCGCGTGCTGGACGACGCGCTTCCTGCAACGCTCAGCCGCGATTTCGATGGCGTGAACCTGATGGTGCTTGCAGACCGGGAATCGGGCAATACGATCTGGAATGACTCCGAAACCTTGGCTGTCATGCGCCCCGACGAGCCCCGTGTGTTCGCGGACTATGTGCGCAATTTTTCGATGCTCTGCCAGCAGCATGTACTGCGAGGTGATTTGAACGACGCCGTGTTTGCTCCGCGCGATGCGGTGATATTGGTGGGATTTCTGCAGCGCGAATCCGCTTTCGTCAAAGCCCGCAGCGCACCGTCAATTCTGCCGGAGTCATGGCGTATGGGCGCGTTGGACAAGGCTTACCGGATGGTCTGCAACACGCTTGATGAAGCGGCTCCGCAAGGCTATGGGTTCGGCTACATCGTCGAGTGGTGGTTTGAATCCCTTGCCGAAGCTTCGCATGCGGCCAGCGATTTGAGCAGTCCTTCGGACGACCTTTCCTGTGCTTGGGGAGACAGCGTCTTCCTGCTGACGAAGGTGACGCACAGCAGGCCCTGAGCAGTCGCGGTGTCGACGCTCACATTCGGATCGACATTCAACGCACCAGCAAAAAAGCCCGCAGGACTTTCCATCCTGCGGGCTTCAAACCTTGGTTCAACTCGATCCGGAACTACCGGATCACGCAGCCGCTTCCTCGGGCTCCGGCGTGTAGGCGATCATGCCCTTGGGGATGTACTTGCCTTCGCACTGGTCCAGATAGTCCTGCGCCTTGGCGCGCGGGTTGTAGAACTGCTTGTACCAGATGCGGGCCTTGAGGAAGGGGCCGTCGCTTGGGATGAACAGCGGGTTCAGGCAAGGTGCCTTCTGCGCCCAGACCTCGAAGTCCTGCGCGAATGCGAGCAGGCTGGCTTCCTGGAACTGGTGGGCCGCGACTTCGTCGGCGATGCCTGGTTTGCCGCCGTGTGCCGTGCGCACCAGCAGGTTGTGCCAGACCTTGACTTTGCCGTCTTCGATGGGCGTGTGCATGATCATCATGAACGAGTTGAACATGCCGCTGACGCGCGAGACCAGGATGCCGGGGCCGTGGTACCAAGTGTCGGTGTGCAGCATATCGCTTGCGCCGCCTTCGCCCACCAATGTGCGGTGGCCACCGCACTGGCGCTGGATGGCGTTGTGGCCCTTGAATTCGTTCTCGAAGCGCTCGACGGTGGAGCCGTGGATGGGGCTCAGGTGGCCGTAGTCGGCGATGTTGTCCACCACTTCCTGCGGGTGCTGGTTCAGCTCGCCCAGATAGTCCCACTTGCCGTTGACGACGTTTTCATCGTCCCAGTCTTCGAACGTGGGCAGCGGGAAGTCGGGCTCGCCACCTTCAGGATCGAACCAGACCCAGATCGCGCCGTAGCGCTCTTCGACCTTCCAGCTCTTCACGGCTGCGGCTGCGGGGATCGCTCCGTCGTGATAAGGAATGTCGTCGCACTTGCCGTCCGAGCCGAATCGCCAGCCGTGATATGGGCAACGGATGCCGTCGCCTTCCACGTTGCTGCCGCCGCCGTCGAGCACCACGTAGCTGGTGGTGTTGCGCGCTGCGAGGTGGGTCTTCATGTGCGGGCAGTAGGCGTCCAGAAGAATGACCTTGCCGGATTCGCGACCGCGATACAGCGCGAAGTCCTGGCCGAAGAAGCGCACGGCCACGGGCTTGTGGGTGTTGAGCGCTTCGGCGTCCGAGATCATGAACCAGCCGCGTGGGTAGGTGAATTCACCGAGGCGATAGTCTTTCGTGGTTGCCATGGATGGCGGTCTCCGTATGTGGTTGTGGGGTTGGGACGACTGATCTTCAGCGACACAATCTGGCTTCGCATACTCTGTTTGGACGAGAGCCGCAGAGCGCGTTTGATTTATCGCAAATGGCTTATGCCGACACGGTCGCGTTCGTTGGCACGCCGGTTTCGACGCGTTCCTTGAGTAGCGGTTGCAGATCGATCATGGTGGGCGATTTGGCAAGCTGCGGCGCGTCGGCGGACGTGGCCAGCCAGTACAGCGCCGTCGCAATCTGCTCGGGCGTGGCTGCACCATAGCGCTGCGCGAGCAGGCCGTCGTCGCCGAGCGTGGCCTTGACCGCTTCGGTGGTCACGACGCCCGGATTCACGCTGAATGCGCAGATGCCGCGCTTCTTGTATTCGGTGTTGATGCAGCCCGCCAGCCGCGCAATCGCGGCCTTGGATGCGCCGTAGGCAAAGCCCCAACCGCCTTGATCGGCAGGCACGGGCGGGTTGAACTGCCCTGCGGCGGAGCACACATTGATGATGCGCCCAGCACCCTGATTCACCATGCCGGGCAACAGGCGCTGCGCGAGATGGAAAGGCGCGTAGACATTGCCCTGCATGGTGCGTGCGAGCGCATTCACGCCCAGATCGGGCAGCAGCGCGTTGACTTCACGGTCCTGATAAACGGCATTGTTGATGAGCAGATCGACACGGCCAAATTGCACGAGCACCGCGTCGGTGGCGCGGTCCAGCGAAGCGAGATCCATCAGGTCCATGGCGTGTGCGAACACCTCGCCACCGGCTTCGCGGATCTGCGCGGCGGTGGATTCCAGACTGCCGGAGAGCAGCGAGCCATCGGGCTTGCGCAACTGGTGTGCGTGCTGCGCGCCTTCGGTCAGCGTGCGTGCGGTGATCGCCACGCGCCAGCCCTGGCTTGCAAAGTGGATGGCGGTGGCGGCACCAATGCCTCGGCTCGCGCCGGTGATGAAAAGTACGGGAGCGCTCATGCGGATAAGTCTTGTCTCTTGTTTTGAATGGATGCGAAATAGCGAGGAAAATGCTCAGGCTATGGCCAGCTTCATCTCGCTCAGGCGGCGACGATAAGGGCCGAGCGCCAGTATGAAGAACAGCACGGTGAATACCATCAGCGATACCACGGCAGTCAATGCCCAGCGCAGGCCGTTGCCTCCCTGCGTGGCGGTGAAATAGTCGCTCAGTGTGCCAGTCACCATCGGGCCCAGACCCACGCCCAGCAAGGTGACGAACAGGTTCAGCAAGGCCGCGCCCACGCCGCGCTCGGTGGGGCTGACCATTTGGCTCACCGCGCTGTAAGACAGCGTAGGCCACCAGCTGCAGAAGAACGCAAAGAGCAGCACGAACAGCATGGCGTGCGGAATCTGCATGCTGCCCAGCGTCCAGAAAGCATCGGTCGGCCATTGGAACACCGCAATGCCGGCGGGCAGTGAAATCAACGCGCCGAGCGCGGGCAGACCCAGTTGCCAGCGGGAGTCGCGCTGGCACAGCTTGTCGCTGAGCCAGCCGCAGAACAGTGCACCAGCCATCGCGCCGACACCGCTGGCCAGACCAAACGCGAGCCCCGCGTGCGAGATGCTCATGCCGTGGGCACGCATGAAGAATGCAGGTGCCCACACGCCGTAGCCGTAACCCGAGATCGCCGCAATGCCGCAGGCAATCGCCACATTGCGCAATGACTTCATCGACAGCAGACGCAGCGATTGGCGAACGATGGATTCCTGCGGCTCGGCGGTCGCAGCTTGTACGGGAGCTTTGGCCGATGGAGCATCAAATCCGCCGCGCACCGGTTCTTTCACAAACCAATAGACAATCAGGCTGAGCAGCACACTAGGAATGCCGAAAGCGAGAAACGCGGCACGCCAACCATACATCTGCGCGATCAGCCCGCCGATGGACAGGCCCAGCAGCACGCCCAGATTCGGCCCCATCATGAAGAAGCTGATGGCCAGCGACCGGCGCTTGGGCGGGTACATGTCGGCAATCATCGAGATCGACGGCGCCATGCCGCCAGCCTCGCCCACAGCCACGCTCATGCGGGCGACGAACAGTTGCCAGTAATGCGTCGCCATGCCACAACCCATGGTGGCCAGGCTCCACACGCCGCAGCAGATGGCGACGATGGTGCGGCGGTTGTGCTTGTCTGCCAAACGGCCTACGGGAATACCCAAGGCTGCATACAACAGCCCGAACGCCAGTCCGGTCAACATGCCGATCTGCGTATCGCTTGCACCAAACTCGTGCTTGATCGGCTCGATCAGGATCGAGACGACCTGTCGATCGATATACGAGAAGATATAGACCGTGGCCAGCAAAGCCAGGCTCAGATGGGTGCGCCAGTTGACGACCGGGGGGTGTTGGGGTGTAGGCATGAGTGGCATCGTGCGTGCTCGCATCATGCCCGCCATCGTCCCTTTGGACGACGCTAGGGAAATCCTTAGAACCCAATATTCAGCCCATCCACTGTGACCACTGGCCCGGATAATCACCCACATACCAAGGAGACAAGACAGTGACCCAGCCCCATTCGTTTGACTACATCGCCCAACTGCAGCAGGCGCAGAAACAGGCCTTCATCGTGCAAGGTGCGGTCAGCGCAGACCTGCGCCAACAACGCCTGCAGCAGGTGATCGACCTGCTCGTGGAATGCCAGGACGAACTGTGCGCGGCCATGGGCGAAGACTTCGGCGGTCGCCCGGTGGAGTTCTCGCTCGCCAACGACGTGCTGGGCTCGCTTGCCTCGCTCAAGCATGCACGCGACCATTTCCGTGAATGGCTGGCCGACTCGCCGCGCGAATCCGTCAAGCCCTTCGACATGTTCGGCGCAACCGCCTGGGTGAAGTACCAACCCAAGGGCGTGGTCGGCATCATCGGCACCTGGAACGCGCCACTGTTCACCTTGCTGTCGCCGTTGGCCTGCGTTTTTGCAGCAGGCAACAGCGCCGTGCTCAAGCCCTCCGAAATCGCTCCGCGCACCGCCAGCGTGCTGGCCGCCGCCATCGCCAAGCGCTTTGATCCCGCAGTGCTGACCGTGGTGCAAGGCGATGCAGGCGTATCCGCCGCGTTTGCCGAGCAAGCTTGGGACCATCTGGTGTTCACGGGCTCGATCCCCGTCGGCAAGTCCATCATGGCCGCCGCAGCCAAGAATCTGGTTCCGGTGACGCTCGAACTCGGCGGCAAGTCCCCTGTGCTCATCGGCGAATCGGCCGACATCGCCAACGCCGCAGAACGCATTGCCGTGGGCAAGGCGCTGAACTCCGGCCAACTCTGCGTGGCGCCCGACACGCTCTGGGTGCACGAATCCCAACTCGAAGCCCTGATCGCCAAGATCGGCGAAGTCTACGCGGGCATGTACCCCAGCACGACCGGCAATCGCGACATGACGCCCATCGTCAATGACCGTCACTACGCGCGTATCGCTGGCTACGTACAAGACGCCAAAGACTGCGGCGCGCGTGTCGTGCAAGTGGGCGAAGTCGAAGCCGGTCAGGACCGTCGCCTTCCATTCACGCTGGTCGTCAATCCACCTGCAGACGCGCAAATTTCCCAACAGGAAATCTTCGGCCCCGCCGTGGTCGTGCGTACCTTCCAGCACATCAAAGACGCCGTAGGGCAGATCAATGCGGGCGACCGTCCTCTTGCGCTGTACTACTTCGGCACGGATGAAGCCGAGCGCAACTGGGTGCTGGACAACACGCTGTCAGGCGGCGTGTCGATCAACGACGTGACCATGCACCCCGCTCTGCACGAAGCGCCGTTTGGCGGCGTCGGTGCGTCGGGCATGGGGCACTACCACGGGCGCGAGGGCTTCTTGCAGTTCAGCCATGCACGATCGGTCTACAACGCAGGCGGACATGATCCGCGCCGCGAGTGGGGGATGTTGCCGCCTTATGGGGAGCATTTCTTGCCTATGTTGAAGGGCAACGTTACCTCGGTTTGAGGGCGGCTGGCCGGGTCTCGCCCCGGTGGGCGACCTACTTTTCTTGCTTCGCCAAGAAAAGTAGGCAAAAGAAGGCGAGCCCGCTGTCCACGACCCTTCGCTTGCGTTACGGGCGACCTGATTCTGGAAATTCGTCCGGCTGCACGGCAGAACTCGCTTCGTTCCTTCGTCACTGCGCTCAGACAACTGCCGTGAGTCAGATGTTGAAGTTTTGATCGGCACTTGCCGCTCAAAACAGCCGGACGAATCTCCAGAATCAGGCGTGGCCAGAAGGGCGGGGGACGGGATCGGGAGCGGGGAGTGAGACGGCACTCTACTTCGCTCGTGCTTGGTTCCACCCCCACCCCAACCCTCTTCCGCCAGCGGGCGAGGGGGCAATACCAGCCGCGCGATCAACGGATGAGTGCGGCGAATCGAGCACAGAAATACAAGCAAAAGATGGGCGCAAAACTCGCGAGATGCAGCACGAGCGAAGCAATGTGCCGTGACACACCTCTTATGAAAACACTGACTCGCGGCGGTTGCCCGAACGGAGCGCCTTGGCGCGAAGTGAGTTCTGCCGCGTGCCCCCGAATTCAAAGCGATTTTTGGTGACTTTTTGGCGCAAGCAAAAAGTTACTGCCCAGCCGGGGGCAGTCCCGGCCTCCGTAAGCAACCACAAAACATCACTACGCCAAGCTAAAGAAAAAAAGGGTTCAGCAGCCAAACAGCCACCAAACCCCAAGGAAGGAACCGAAAAAAACTCAAACAGAAAACTGAATGGAACACTCCCCCATGCCGGAGATAAGCATGGAAAACCGATCCCCCGCCACCGCAGGCACCAACGGCGCAAGCGAGCCCGAAAGAATCACTTCCCCCGCCTTGAACGGAATACCAAACGCCCCCAGCGTATTGGCCAGCCAAGCCACGGCCTCAGCGGGATGCCCCTGCACCGCAGAGCCAAGCCCTGCACCACAAGGCACGCCGTTCTTGAACATCTGCATGGAGGCAGCGGCCAGGTCGAGCGAGCGCGGATCGGTGTGCTGATCGCCGATCACGAACACGCCGCAGCTTGCGTTGTCGGCCACGGTGTCCTGGATCTTGATCTTCCAGTCGTTGATGCGCGAGTCGACGATTTCGAAGCAGGGTGCCACCCAGGCGGTTGCGTCCAGCACGTCTTCGCGGGTGATGCCGGGACCTTTCAGGTCCTTGCGCAGCATGAAGGCGATCTCGCCTTCCGCGCGTGGCTGGATCAGGCGCTCTTTGGACAGCGAAACGGTTGCGCCATCTTCGAACTGCATGCTGTCGGTGAGAAAGCCGAAGTCGGGTTGGTGCACGCCGAGCATGTCCTGCACGGGCTTGCTGGTCACGCCGATCTTCTTGCCGATCAGGCGTTCGCCGGACTGCTCGCGCAGGCCCAGCATGTGAAGCGAGATGTAGTAGGCCTCATCCACGCTCATGTCGGGATGGGTGTCGGTCAGCGGTGCCAACGTGCGCGCGTTGCGCAGTGCGTCGTACAGGCGCTGGCCCTGAGTCTGGATGAAATCTGTCTGGCTCATGGCGGGACGGGTGGCGTGCAGGCGGCTGCTCATCCGTGTTGCAGAAAGTCGATGCAGGTGCGGTTGAACATGTCCTGGTGCTCGACCTGGACCCAGTGGCCGCATTGCGTGACCAGCGAGACGCGGCAGTGGGGCAGTCCGTCGACCAACTTGCTGGCGCCGCTCACCGGGTTGAACGCGTCGTTCACGCCCCAGAAGCCGAGCACGGGCACGCTGATCTTGTGCAGGTCGTCGGTCATGTTCGGCACCTTGAGCACCGAGCGCGCGGCTTGGGTCTGGGTGTCGGCGATGGGCGAGCGTTCGTTGATGATCTCGTCGGTCAGCAGCGTCTTGTCGAAGAGCTGCATCTCCATCACCGAGCGCATGGCTTGCGCGCCGGTCTTGCCCGATTTGTAGATGCTGAACATGTTGGCGATGCCGGGCATGGCCAGATAGGTGTCCAGATCTTCCACGCCGCCGGGGGCCATGAGGATCAGGCGCTTCACATCTTCAGGATGCTTGAGCGCATAGCCCAGCGCGACCGCGCCGCCCAACGAGTTGCCGAGCAGCGTGATGCCCTTGAGACCCAACTGATCGACCAGACCCTTGATGCCAGCGATGAAGAAATCAAGGTCGTACTGCTTGGGCTCTTCGGTCTTGCTGGACAGTCCATAGCCCAGCAGATCGGGCACGATGCTGCGAAAGCCCGCGCGCGAAAACTGCGGGTAGTTGCCCTTGAAGTTGCTGTAGCCGCTGGCGCCGCCGCCTGCGCCATGTAGAAAGATCACGGGCTCGCCCGTGCCCATCTCGTGGTAGTGCACGCGTTGGGCAAAGCCCGCGACTTCGCCGATGTCGACGTACTTGCCTTCGGGGATGGAGAATTTGTCATTGGCGCCCATGGCTTGTCTCTTTCTTTCTGTAGGTATGTCTGTCTTGGATGAAGGGGAGGGATGCTCGGATCGGCAATGCGTTGCGTGCGATGTTCGTGTCGAAGCCGCGCCTTGCCATCGTTTGTATGGACTAGAGTGGCATGCGCCGTTCAGGCTGCTGCGCGTGCTTGCCAGAGTTTGGGCAGGCCCGGGTCGGTGGCGGAGATGGCCTTCTTCAGCAGATTGCGTAGCGTGGCGGCTTCCATTTCGCCGAGGCTGTCGATGATGTCGGCCTCCACGGCCTTGGCTGCGGCCAGCACGTGCAGAATCGATTCATTGCCTTGCTGGGTGAGCTGCAGCGCCTTGGGTTGCTGCGGGCTTTCTTCGAGCAGGCCCTTGGCGATCAGCGATTGCAGCGCGATGGAGCCGATGTCGATGCCGGTGTAGTCCACATGCGATGCGATCTGTTCGGGCGTCTGCGGCTGTTGCACGGTGAGCAGCGACATCACGTAGAAATCGGTGTCGGTCATGCCTTGCTCGGACATGGGTTTGCGGATGCCGTTGAGCACCTGGAAGTGCGCACGGCCGAGCAGGTAGCCGATCAGGTTTTCGGAATAGGCGCGGTTGGTGTCGGCTGCAGGCTCGCTTGCAATCTCGCCCGACTTGCGCGAGGCGAGGGCGTAGCCGCCGGTCACGTAGAGCAGCGGCGGGCGCGGCGTGGCGTCGTAGCCGGTGACTTTGCCCACGAAGATGATGTGGTCGCCGCCGTCGTACTGAAATGCCGTCTTGCACTGAAAGCGCGCGCTGCAGTCCTGCAGCAGCGGGGCGTGGCTGTCTTGCGAGTCGAGCGGCAGGCCCGAGAACTTGTCTTCGCCTGCGCGGGCAAAGCGGTTGGACAGGGCTTCCTGCTCGTTCGAGAGGATGTGCACATTCCACGTCTGCGCGTTCTGGAACACCGGCAGGCTGCGCGCGTTCTTGGCCAGGCTCCACAGCACCATGGGCGGCTCCAGCGACACGGAATTGAAGCTGTTGGCGGTGATGCCGACCGGCTCGCCGTTGTCGGCGCGGGTGGTCACGATGGTCACGCCGGTGCCGAACATGCCGAGTGCGCGGCGGAAATCCTTGGGATCGAAAGTGGCTGCAGTGCTTTGCATGGGTTGTCTCCTGAGGCTGGAGATTGCGGGCAATGCGCCATTCGGGAATCCCACACACGGACTAGCAGGCGGTTGGCCAGACCCGTGTTTGTCTCTAGTCGCCGTTAGTCAATTCGGACGATGAATGCCCTTGGTTGCGGTGAGAGCATTCATCTCCACTGGCGGCAAACAACCCACTGGTACGCCATCAACCCAAAGCCGCATGAACGGCGGAGACGGAGACCCAAGCAAATGAACGCAGTGACGGACAAATTCGCACCGGAGAGCTATCTCACCCCCGAAGCGCTGGAGATGATCGAGAAGGCCAAGGCCCTCGCGCCCAAGCTGGCAGAGCGCTCTTTCCAGGCGGATACGGAAGGTCGCATCAGCGACGAAACCATCGAGGAGATGACGCGCGAAGGGTTCTTTCGCGTGCTGCAACCCAAGCGCTGGGGCGGCTACGAGATGGACCCGCGCGTGTTCTACACCATCCAGATGGAACTGGCCAAGGGCTGCATGTCCACGGCCTGGGTGTTCGGCGTGGTGGGCGTGCACCCATGGCAGCTCGCGCTGTTTCCGGCGCAGGCCCAGCAGGATGTGTGGAGTCAGGATTCCAGCGTGCGGATCGCATCGACCTACATGCCCACCGGCAAGGCCGTGCCTGTCGAAGGTGGCTACCAGTTCAGTGGCCGCTGGAGCTTTTCGAGCGGCTCCAAGCATTGCGACTGGCTGTTCCTCGGCGGCTTGCTGCCCAAGAAGGACGGCTCGGGCGCGCTGGAGCATGTGACCTTCCTCGTGCCCAAGGTCGACTACCGCATCGAAGACAACTGGGACGTGCTGGGCCTGCGCGCCACGGGTTCGCACGACATCATTGTCGAAAACGCCTTTGTACCGGAACACCGCACGCAGCGCACCAACGACCATTCCGACGCAGGCTGCCCAGGCCGCGCCGAAAACACCAACTGGCTGTTCCGCATTCCGTTCACCCATGTGTTCCAGCGTGCGGTGTCCACGTCGTGCCTCGGTGCACTCGATGGTGCGATCAGCGAATTCAAGCGCCGCGCCACCGCCCACGTCGGCAAGCATGGCAACAGAACGGCCGAAGATCCGAACTCGCAGACCGCCGTGACCGAAGCGACCATCGCGCTCGATCAACTCAAGCTGGTGCTGTTCCGCAACTACGCGCGCATTGTTGACGCAGCCAAGACAGGTATCCAGCTGGGTCTGGAAGAGCGTCTGCTGCAGCGCGCACAGGCGTCCTACGTGCCCAAACTCACGGGCTTTCACGCGAGTGAACTGCTGCGTGCGACCGCTGCCAGCGGCACCTTTCGTACCAACCCGATCGAGCGCGTGTTCCGCGACATCCATCAGGGTCGCTCGCACATCGCCAACAACACCGACGCTTATGTGCGTGCTTATGGCTCGCAGGTGCTGGGCATTCAAAACCAGGAACCTTTCGTCTAAGCACGGGTAAGCAAACGCGCGGCCTTCGTTTTCAGAAGGCAGCGCTGGGGTGACTCGGCTGCGAGCCGTACGCAAACGAACAAAGACTAATACAGGAGACAAGCAGCGTGGCAGTTCAGGAATATGACGTGGTGGTGGTCGGCTCGGGCGCGGGTGCTTTGCTGGGGGCGATTCGTGCGAAGGAGCAGGGCCTCAAGACGCTGGTCGTGGAGAAAACGGAGCTGTTTGGCGGTACCTCGGCGCTGTCGGGCGGCGGCATCTGGATTCCGGTGAACTACGACCAGAAGCGCGCTGGCGTCAAGGATGATCTGCCCACGGCCTTCGGCTACATGATGCGTTGCGTGCGCGGCATGGCGAGCGACGACCGCGTGCTGGCCTATGTGGAAACCGCCAGCAAGATGGCCGAGTACCTTAAGCAGATCGGTGTTCCTTACCGCTGCATGCCCAAGTATGCGGACTACTACCCGCACATCGAAGGCTCGAAGCCCGGTGGCCGCACCATGGACCCGGTCGATTTCAACGCCGCCAAGCTCGGCATGCCCGCGCTGGAGACCATGCGCCCCGGCCCTCCGGGCAATCAGCTGTTCGGTCGCATGAGCATCAACGCGTTCGAAGCGCACTCGATGCTTTCGCGCGAATTCAAATCGCGTTTCACCATCATCGGCATGATGCTGAAGTATTTTCTCGACTACCCATGGCGCAACAAGACTCGGCGCGACCGTCGCCTCACGGGTGGTCAGGCGCTGATCGCCGGACTGCTCACGGCTGCCAACAAGGCGGGCGTGGACATGTGGCGCAAGGCCGCGCTCAAGGAACTGGTGCAGGACGCATCGGGTCGCGTGACCGGCGTGGTCGTTGAAAAGGACGGCCAACGCGTGCAGATCAACGCCAATCGCGGCGTGCTGCTGGGCGCGGGTGGTTTCGAGCGCAACCAGCAGATGCGCGAGCAATATCTGGTGCAACCCAGCCGTGCCGAATGGACCGCGACGCCGGTCGGTGGCAACGAAGGCGATGCGCATCGCGCAGGCAAGGCGGTCGGCGCGCAACTGTATCTGATGGACTGGTCCTGGGGTTGCCCGACCATGGATGTGCCCAAGGAACCCGCGTATCGCGGCATTTTTGTCGAGCGCTCCTTGCCCGGTTGCATGGTGGTCAACAACCGTGGCCTGCGCTTTCTGAACGAGTCGGGCCCGTATCCCGAATTCCAACAGGCCATGCTGGCCGATGCGGCCAAGGGCCATGGCGCGGCACCTGCGTGGATCGTGTTCGACGCGAATTTCCGCGCGCAGAATCCCATTGGTCCGCTGATGCCCGGCTCGGCCGTGCCTGACAGCAAGCTGCGCAAGAGCTGGCTGAACAAGGTCTATTGGAAGGGCGAGACGCTCGATGATCTGGCTCGCGAGATCGGCGTGGATGCGGCAGGTCTGAAGGACAGCGCGCGCCGCATGACCGAATATGCCAAGACCGGCAAGGACATGGATTTCGATCGTGGCGGCAATGTGTTCGACCGCTACTACGGCGATCCACGCTTGAAGAACCCGAACTTGGGCGCAGTGGAAAAAGGCCCGTTCTACGCCATGCAACTGTGGCCCGGCGAGATCGGCACCAAGGGCGGACTGCTGACCGACCGCGAGGCGCGCGTGCTCAATGAACAGGGTGCGGTGATTCCCGGGCTGTACTGCGTTGGGAACAACTCGGCATCGGTGATGGGGCCGGCTTATCCCGGTGCGGGCTCCACGCTCGGCCCCGCGATGACCTTTGCTTTCCGCGCCGTGGCCGACATTCTGGGCAAACCGCTGCCGCTTGAAAACACGCAACTGCTCAAGCAGGCCGCGTAAGGAGCAGCGCGCATGGCAGTAAAGTCCAACAAGCAACGCATCAGCACCGTCAACCCCATCGAGCAGGTGCTGGATGTGGGCTCCGAATCCGAGATCACATGGCACGACAGCACCGACGTGCTGGTGGTGGGCTGGGGCGCTGCGGGTGCGAGCGCTGCCATCGAGGCGCGCGAGCAGGGCGCGGATGTGCTGGTGGTAGACCGCTTTGGCGGTGGCGGCGCGAGCGTGCTTTCCGGCGGCGTGGTCTATGCGGGTGGGGGCACCCAACAGCAGAAAGCAGCGGGCTTTGACGACACGCCCGAGGCCATGGCCGACTATTTGAAGCACGAGGTCAACGGCGTGGTCAGCGACGCCACGCTCAAGCGCTTCTGCGAAGACAGTGTCGCCAATCTGGAGTGGTTGGAAAGGCAGGGCGCGCGCTTTGATTCGACCATGCCCAAGTACAAGACCTCGTACCCGCCCGACGGCGTGTATCTCTACTACTCGGGCAACGAAGTCGTGCCAGCTTACGGCAATCCGCGGCTTGCCAAGAGGCCAGCGCCGCGCGGCCATCGCACGGTGGCCAAGGGCCAGTCGGGCACCACGTTGTTCAACGCGCTGCAGCAGTCAACCATTGCACATGGCGCGCGCACGTTGACGCAGGCGCGCGTGCGTCGCTTGGTGCGCGAGCAGAAAACTGGCCGTATTCTGGGCGTGGAAGTCTGGGTGCTGCCCGAAGGCGATCCGCGTACCGCACGCCACAAGGCGCTGGATGCGCTGGTCGCCAAGTGGCGTCTTTATCAGGCGCCGCGCGCGCAGGCTGGTCGCCGCGAGGCCGCGCAGATCGAAAGCCAGATTGGTGAAAAACGCTATCTGCGCGCACGCAAGGGCGTGGTGCTGAGCACGGGTGGCTACATCTTCAATCCCGAATTGCTGGACCTGCATGCACCTGCCTACAAACCGGGCTGGCTCACGGGCGCAGCGGGCTGCGATGGATCGGGTCTGCGACTTGGTCAATCGGTGAATGCGGGCACGCAAGATCTGAACAACATCTCCGCATGGCGTTTCATCACGCCACCTGCCGTCTGGCCCAAGGGTCTGGTGGTAAATCGTCGCGGCGAACGCTTCTGCAACGAGCAGGTCTACGGAGCCAAGCTTGGCTACGAGCTGATGGAAAAGCAGGGCGGCAAGGCCTGGTTGATCATCGACAGCGCGCTGCGTCGCCAAGCCACATGGCAATGTCTGTTCGGTGGCCTGTGGGCGTTCCAGTCCATGCCTGCGCTGGCTTTGATGTACAAGGTTGCGGTCAAAGGCCGCGATGTGGCCGATCTTGCGCGAAAGATCGGTGCGGATGCGAATGTGCTGCAGCGCCAGTTCGACGATGCGAACGCCGCTGCACGCGGCGAGCGCGTCGATACGATGGGCAAGGCCATGGATATGCGCCACGAGTTCAAGGGCGGCACGCTGTTCGCCATCGACATCTCGATCACGCAGAAGATGTTCCCGCTCGCGGTGCTGAGCTTGGGCGGTTTGAAGGTCAACGAAGAAAGCGGTCATGTGCTCGATGCGCATGGTCGTGACATTCCGGGCCTGTACGCGGCTGGTCGCACGGCGGTTGGCGTGGCTTCTTCGCGTTATGTGAGCGGTCTGTCGCTGGCCGATTGCGTGTTCTCCGGGCGTCGTGCGGGTCGCGCGGCTGCGGCCGATGTGCAACCCAGCGCCAAGCCGGTGAACGCCGAAGCAAGACAAGTCGAACTGGATATTGCACTGGCATGAGCGCCGGTGCTGTGAGAGCAAGTGCAGAGTTTGAGTGAGTGAGTCAGGGAAAGTGATATGACGACGACCAGTGAAGCCACGCCAGCGGCCAGCCGCTACCACCCGCTGCGGGTGAAAGAGGTGATCGAGGAAACGCACGACACCAAGTCCATCGTGTTCGAGGTGCCGTCGCATTTGTCGGAGCAGTTCAGCTACCGGCCCGGTCAGTTCCTCACGCTGCGTCTTCCCATCGAGGGCCGCCATGTGCCGCGTTGCTACTCGATGTCGAGCTCGCCCGCACTTGACGCCGCGTTGCGCGTGACCGTGAAGCGCGTGCACCAGGGGCGTGGCTCGAATTGGGTGTGCGACAAGGTGCGCGTGGGTGACTCGATCGAGCTGCTGCCGCCTTCGGGGTTGTTCTCGCCGAAAAATATGTCGCAGGATTTTCTGCTGTTGGCGGGCGGCAGCGGCATCACGCCGGTGTTCTCGATTCTGCGCACCGTGCTGCAAAAGCACGAAGGCCGCGTGGTGCTGTTCTATGCCAATCGCGATGAACGATCGGTGATCTTCAAGAAGGATTTGCAGGCTTTGGCGAGCGCCTATCCCGAACGTCTGCAGATCGTGCACTGGCTCGACACCTTGCAGGGCGCGCCTTCGCAGCAGCAATTGGCGATCTGGGCCAGGCCGTTCGTGGTCAGCAGCGCACAGGCTTTCATCTGCGGCCCCGGTCCTTTCATGGACGCGGCGCAGGCCGCGCTGGTGCAAGCGGGCATGGCCGAAGAGAGCGTGCATGTCGAGCGCTTTGTCTCGCTGCCTGACGAAGAAGCGCTGCAGGAAATGCAGCAGAAGGACGCCGCAGAAGCCGCAACAACACCCGTAGCCGTGGACGAAGCGCAGGTGCAGATGCGCCTTGATGGCGAGGAGTACGAATTCACCTGCGGCGGCAACGAAACCCTGCTCGAAGCCGCGCTGCGCAACGGTATCAACGCTCCGTTCTCGTGCCAGGCGGGTATGTGCGCATCGTGCATGTGCAAGGTGCAGGACGGCTCGGTCCACATGCGTCACAACGAAGTGTTGGACGCAAAGGACTTGTCCAAGAAATGGATTTTGTCCTGCCAGTCGGTTCCTACCAGCGACAAGCTGCGCATCCAATTTCCGGAGTGATTTCACCCATGTCTGACGCTTTGAACAACAACGACAACAACCAGCTCATGAAGCAGACCCTGCCGCAGATGCTGGCCGAAATGGCCGAGCGTTATGGCGACCAGCATCCCGCCATCATCGAAGGCGAAAAATCGATCAGCTACGCAGGACTGCTCCAACAGGCCCGCGAGGCTGCACGTGCGTTCATGGCGCTGGGCGTGCAAAAGGGCGACCGCGTCGCGATCTGGCTGCCCAACATGAGCGAATGGATCATCGCGGCCTGCGGCGTGCATGCAGCCGGTGGCGTGCTCGTGCCGCTCAACACCCGCATGAAGGGCGAGGAAGCCGCCGACATTCTGGACCGCAGCGGCGCGCGCGTGCTGCTCAGTGTGGGTGATTTTCTGGGGCGTTACTACCCCGATCTGCTCGCAGGACTGCGCCCGAAAACGCTGCAATCCATCATCGTGGCGGGCGACAAGGTGCTGTCGAGTGCCGACATGAACTGGTCGGCCTTCATGCAACTGGCCGCCAAGTCAAGCGCCGATGCGCAGACCGAACGCGAGGCGCTGATCCAGCCCGACGACACGGCGGACCTGATGTTCACCTCTGGCACCACGGGCCGGCCCAAGGGCGTGATGGCCGCGCACTACCCCACGATTCTGGCGTTCAAGGCCTGGGCCAATGTGGTCAACCTGCGCCACGGCGATCATTATCTGGTGGTCAACCCGTTCTTCCACACCTTCGGCTACAAGGCCGGTTGGATCGCCGCACTCATGGCTGGGGCGACCATCTACCCGGAACAAGTCTTCGACGCCGACGCCATCCTGCGCCGCATCCAGGACGACAAGATCAGTTTCCTGCCCGGTCCGCCAACGCTGTTTTTGACCATGCTTGCGCACCCCAAACTCACGGACTTCAACCTGAGCAGTCTGCAATCCGCAGTCACCGGCGCGGCTACGGTCCCCCCGATCCTCATCACCCGCATGCGCGAGGAACTGGGCATCGCCAACGTGACCACGGCTTACGGCCTGACGGAATGCGGCGGCTGCGCAACCATCTGCGAACCCAGTGACGACGCGAACACGGTGGCCAACACCTGCGGCCACGCACTGCCCGGAACGGAACTGCGCTGCGTGGACGAGAACAACCAGCCCGTTGCCGCTGGACAGGCGGGCGAAGTGGTGCTGCGCGGCTACCACGTGATGAAGGGCTACTTTGAAGACGCCAAGGCCACGGCCGAAACCATAGACAGCGAAGGATGGCTGCACACAGGCGACGTGGGCGTGCTCGACGAACGCGGTTACTTGCGCATCACAGATCGTTTGAAGGACATGTTCATCGTCGGCGGCTTCAACTGCTACCCAGCAGAAATCGAACGTATGCTCGCAGACCATCCCGACGTCGCGCAGGTAGCGGTGATTGGCGTTGCGGACGAGCGCATGGGTGAAGTGGGCTGCGCAGTGGTTGTTGCTCGCAATGGCGTGCAGGTGGATTCGGACGCTTTCATCGCCTGGTGCCGGGCGAAGATGGCGAACTACAAAGTGCCGCGTCATGTGGTGCAGTTGGATTCTTTGCCTGTGAATGCTTCCAACAAGGTGCAGAAGAGGGAGTTGGTGGGGGTGGTTGGGGAGCTCTTGGCCGCTCGGGCCTTGGTGGGTTGATTTTTTTTTGAGGCGTTGCTAGGTGGTTGATTGCGGATGCCGGGTGTTCGCCCCGGCGGGCGAGTAACTTTTTGCTTGCGCCAAAAAGTCACCAAAAAGCGCTTTGAATTCGGGGGCACACGATAGAACTCACTTTGCGCCGTAGGCGCGCCGTTCGGACAACTATCGTGAGTCAGAGCAAAAGCTGGGGAGGGGGCTGCTGCATTCTGCGATGCAGCAGCGGAGGCACAAGCATCGCGACGAAAAAAGCCAACGTTTGAGCACGAGAGTTCAATTCGTCACGCGGCTGGCACCTAGGCATCTCGCGCAGTCGCGAGATGCAGCACGAGCGAAGCGATGTGCCGTGACATACCTCTTATGAAACCACTGACTCGCGGCGGTTGCCCGAACGGAGAGCCCTCCGGGGCTCGCAGTGAGTTCTGCCGCGTGCCCCCGAATTCAAGCGCGCTTTTGGTGACTTTTCGCGCGCCAGCGAAAAGTTACTCGCCCGCCGGGGCGAACACCCGGCACCCGTAAGCAACCACCTAGCAGACCCAAACCAAGCAAAAGGATCAAAGCCCCATTCCGAGAATGGAGTTGTCAGCATGCAACTCACTCCCACTCATCACACTTGACTCATCACTGGCCAAGAACGCCACCAATTGAGCAATCCGATCCGGCATGTAAGTCCGCCCCGCGCGATTGCGCGCAGCATCATGCAACACCATCTCCCGCGTCACCCCGGAAGGTAAGGACGCCTGCATCATCGGCGTATAGATCCCGTCGGGATGAACAGAATTCACCCGCACCGCATACCCCTTCTTGCGGCACAGGAGAGCAGCAGCACGCGTCAACGCCGACACTGCCGCCTTGCTCGCGCTGTAACCCGCATACGGATCGACCGGCAGCCACGAAGAGACGGACGCCATGTTGATGATCGAGCCACCATGCTCCTTCATCGCCGCAATGCCTTGCTGGCAGCCGATAAAGACGGATTCGGTGTTCACGTTGAGCAGCCTGCGGAAGTCTTCCAGGCGCCCGGTTTCCATGTCGCCCTTGAGCAGAATGCCTGCGTTGTTGACCAGCACGTTGAGCGGCGCGCTGAAGGCTTCCTGCGTTCTGGCGATGGCTGCTTTCCATTGGTCTTCGTTGGTCACGTCGTGGCGCACGAACAGGGCGCGTTCGCCCAGACGTGCGGCCAGCGCCTTGCCTGCTTCTTCGTTGATGTCGCTGATGCAGACCTTCGCGCCTTGTGAGTGCAGCAGTTGCACGACTTCCAGGCCCACGCCGCTGGCACCGCCGGTGACGATGGCTACCTTGCCGCTGAATCGTTCGCTTGTGTTTGTCATTGCAGTATCTCCTTTGTGTTGTTTGAACGGTATGAGGTGTATGTAGTGTTAGGGCACTCTAACCACTCCTCGTCCTTGTTTCATAGTCTCATCGGACGATGGTTGGAAAACCGCTTTTCTCTACGCTTGACAGGTCGAATCATTCATGTCAACAAGGAGACGAAAAAATGCGAATGCAAGGTAAGGTGGCGGTGGTCACAGGTGCGGGTCAGGGCATGGGGCGCGCGATTGCGCAGCGTTTTGCGGGTGAAGGTGCAACCGTGGTGGCGGTGGATTTGAACGAGCAGGCCGCCAAGGAAACTTTGAATGGACTCGATGGTAAGCATCTTGCACGCTCGGTGAACGTGGCCGACAGCAAGGCCGTTACTGCGCTGTTTTCCGAGATCAAGAAGGAGCTGGGCCGCGTCGATGCGCTGGTAAACAACGCGGGTGTGGGTTCGGTCGATCAGTTTGCGGACATCCCCGATGAAACCTGGGCGCGCGTGATTGGTGTGAATCTGAATGGCGCTTTCTACTGCGCACGTGAAGCCGTCAAGGTCATGCAGGAGACCAAGACGGGCGGTGCGGTGGTCAACATCTCCAGCACTTCGGCGGTGAGCGGTGATGGCCCCGCGCACTACTGCGCATCGAAGGCCGCGATCATGGGTCTCACGCGCGGCATGGCCAAGGAGTTGGCTCCGCAAGGCATTCGCGTGAACACGCTGGTGCCCGGCCCGACCAACACGCCGATGATGCAAGGCATTCCGCAGGAGTGGGCCGACGCCATCATCAAGGGCGTGCCCATGGGCCGCATGGCCGAGCCCGAGGACATTGCCAAAGTGGCGGTGTTTCTTGCCAGCGATGACAGCGGTTTCGTGACCGGTCAGAACGTGGCGGTCAACGGCGGCAGCGCTTTCATCTGAGCGGAGAACACATCACATGAGCAGCAGCAACAACGCAAACAACAGCAAGCGTCTGGATGGCAAGGTCGCGTTCGTGACCGGTGGTGGTTCCGGCATTGGTGCGGCAACGGCCGAGCGCTTTGCGCAAGAGGGTGCGACCGTGGTGATCTGCGGGCGTCGCAAGGAGCCGCTGGAAGAAGTGGTCGCGCGCATCCAGGCCGCAGGTGGCAAGGCCGAGGCGGTGGTGGCCGATGTGGGCAACGAGCAGCAGATCGTCGGCGCGCTGGAGCAGACCGCGCAGAAGCACGGCGCGCTCGACGTGTTGGTGAACAACGCCATGGCCTACACCTGGGGCGGCATCGATGCGATGACGACGCAGGACTGGCACGCCAATTTCAACACCTCGGTGGACGGCACGTTCTGGGGCACGCGCACCGCGCTGCAACTGATGACCAAGCAGAACAAGGGCGGCTCCATCATCAATGTGAGCTCGATCTGCGGAACGCTGGGCACGCCCTACATGTCGGGTTACTCGGCCGCCAAGGCGGCGATCATCAACTTCTCGCGCGCGGCTGCCGCAGAAGGCGCGCCTGCCAACGTGCGCGTGAACGTGGTGATTCCTGCGGTGGTCGAAACCCCATCGACTGCCGGCATGCTGGCCGATGATGCGTCGCGCAAGACCACCGAAAAGCTGATTCCCATGGGCCGCGTCGGTCAACCCGTGGAGTTGGCGAATGCCGCGTTGTTCCTGGCAAGCGATGAGTCCAGCTATGTGACGGGCGCAGCGCTGCCGGTGGACGGTGGCCGTTCCGCCGTGCTCGTCACTGCGCTTTGATGAGAGGCTTGCTGAAATGAGTCAATGGCCATCGACGCTCGAAGAGCGCATCGACCGTCTGGAATCGCTGGACGCCATCCGCCAACTGGCGGGCAAGTATTCGCTGTCGCTCGACATGCGCGACATGGATGCGCATGTCAATCTGTTCGCGCCCGACATCCGCGTGGGCCGCGAAAAAGTGGGGCGCGCGCACTTCAAGGCCTGGCAGGATTCCACACTGCGTGACCAGTTCACGGGCACCTCGCACCATCTGGGTCAGCACATCATCGAGTTCTCGGACAAGGACCACGCCACGGGCGTCGTCTATTCCAAGAACGAGCATGAGTGCGGCGCGGAATGGGTGATCATGCAGATGCTGTACTGGGACGATTACGAGCGCATCGATGGCCAGTGGTTTTTCCGCCGTCGCCTGCCATGCTATTGGTACGCGACGGATCTGAACAAGCCGCCGATTGGCGACATGAAGATGCGCTGGCCCGGCCGCGAGCCTTATCACGGCGCGTTTCATGAGCTGTTTCCGAGCTGGAAGGAGTTCTGGGCGAATCGTCCCGGCAAGGACGAGTTGCCCGAGATCGCCGCGCCAGCGCCGCTTGGCGAGTTTCTCAAAACCATGCGCCGCGGCACACCCGACCCGCGCATGCGCGTGCGTTGAGCAGATTGACGATGGAGATTCGCACATGAACCCCCAACAACTTTTCACGCCCATGCAACTGGGCCGCATCCATCTGCGCAACCGCATCGTCATGGCCCCCATGACGCGCAACCGCGCCACGCCCGACGGCCTGCCCACGGCGATGATGGTCGAGCATTACGCCCAACGCGCCGACGCAGGGCTGATCGTTGCCGAAGGCACCTGGCCCGAAGTGACCGGCCAGGCCTACTGCCGTCAACCCGGCATCGAAACCGCCGAGCAGGTACGCGCCTGGCAACGTGTGACCGATGCCGTGCATGCGCGCGGCGGCAGCATTGTTCTGCAGATCATGCATTCGGGCCGCATTGGCAGCCAACACATCAAGCCCGCTGGCGTGCGCTCGGTGTCGGCTTCCGCGATTCAGGCCGCAGGCCAGATCTGGACCGACGCCGCAGGCATGCAGGACCACGATGTGCCGGTCGCGCTCACCACGGAGGAAGTCCGCGCCGCCATCGCCACGCATGGCGCTGCCGCCCAGCGTGCCATTGATGCGGGCTTTGACGGTGTGGAACTGCATGGAACGAGCGGCTACCTGAGCATGCAGTTTTTGAGCTCGTCCACCAATCAGCGCACGGATGAATACGGCGGCGACGCCGCCCACCGCGTGCGCTTTGCCGCCGAATGTCTGCAGGCCATGTCAGCGGCCATCGGCGCAGATCGAGTGGGTTTGCGCCTCAATCCGGGCAACACATACAACGACACCAGCGACGAGAACTCGGGCGCGACGCATGCCGAACTCATGCGCCAGGCGGCGAAGCTGGGCATTGCTTATCTTCACGTGATGCGTGCGCCTGTGCCGGATATCGACGCGTTTGCGCTGGCGCGAGAGAATTTTGGTGCCCGGTTGATCTTGAACGACGGGTTTGATGCGCATTCAGCCGAAGCTGCGTTGATCGCCGGTTTGGGCGAGGCGGTATCGTTTGCTCGTCACTTCGTTGGGAACCCGGATCTGGTGTCGCGCATGCGCGAGGGCTTGGCGTTGTCGAAGTTTGATCGCAAGACTTTGTACACGGCTGGCGAGGAGGGCTACTCGGACTATGCAGCAGCAGTGACGGCCTTGCCTGCATAGAGCTTCAGTGTTGTCGGTGTGCCAACGACGGACTCACAGTTCCTGCATCCAGAACAGCGAACTCCCATCGCCGCGCTTCATGCTGCCGCTGCGGGCAAGCACGCCGCCGAGGGCGAGTTGGCTCAGTGTGCGTTGGATGGTTGCCATGCTGGTGATGACTCCGGCGCTGTCGAGAATTCTGTAGACGTCGTGGATGTTCATTTTCCGCAAGGGATGGGCCATGAACACTTGCAGCACGTTGATGCGCGAGATGGTGGGGCGCAGTTGGGCTTCCTGCAGCAGGTGGTTGAAGTGGCTGCGCAGCGGCAGCGTGGTCTGTGGATGGGCTTGTTGCAAAGCGGGCGGTGCGTCGCTGGAGTAAACGGGCATGCGGTCTCCTTCAGGCCTGTGCCCACATGCGCAGCAGGTTGTGATAGGTGCCGGAGAGCGGCGCCAGGCTGGAGTCGCCGGGATGGCGCAGGGTGAGCGACTGGATTTCCTGGTCGAGGTAGAAGAGGATGCGGCGCTTTTCGTCGGAGGCCACGAGGCTGTGGGTCCAGAAGAAGCTGCCGTAGCGTGTTCCGTGGGTTACCGGATTCACGCGATGCAAGCTGGTGCCGGGGTAGACGATGGCGTCACCGGCTGGCAGTTTCACGCTCTGGTGGCCGAAGGTGTCTTCGACGATAAGCTCGCCGCCTTCATACTCATCGGGGTCGCTCAGGAACACGGTGGTCGATACGTCGGTGCGTACTTTGATCGCCGTGCCGGGGATGTTGAAAAAGGCGTTGTCGATGTGGTTGCCGTAGGTGCCGCCGCTTTCATAACGATTGAAGCGCGGTGGCAGCACCTTGAGGGGTAGTGCGGCCGACATGAACAAGGGGTTCTGTCCGAGTCGGTCGAGAATGCGGTTGCCGATGGCTTGTGCGACCGGGCTGTCCAGTGACAGTTGCAGATTGGCCTTGACCTGAATGGCAAGGCTTCCTGCCGTGGCGCGGCCATCTTGCCATTGGGCTTCTTCGAGTGCCTTGCGGCACAGTTTCACTTCTTCGGGGGGAAGAAGGCCGGGAATGCGAAGCATCATTTTGGGAGAACTCTTCTCGTGGACTTCCTGCTTGGGGTTGCGGGATATTCTTTTCAAATTCAAATCGAAATCCCCTCGCACCGGGAATGCCGGAGGAGGGGTGGCGACGCACGAGCGATCAAGCTGTCGCCTGTGCGTCGTTACGCGCTCATCAGTAAGTGAACTTCAAAGAAGCCACGGCCGAGCGACCGGCTGCGATGGTGGCGTAGTGTGGCGAGCGAACGCCGCTGTAGTAGACCTTGTCGCCGAGGTTGTAGGCGTTCAGTTGGAGGGTCAGGTTGCGATCGAACTGGTAGGACACCATGGCGTCGAAGCGCGCATAGCCGTTTGCTCCCTTGGTGACGATGCCGCCATCCACGGTGGACAGTGCGTAGCCTTGGTTCACGCTGCTTTGCGCGTAGATGCCGAGGCCGAGGGTCAGCTTTTGCATGGGCTTGTAGGTGGTCCAGATGCTGGCGCTGTGCTTGGGCGTGTTGATGAACGGCAGGCCGTTGGCGACGTTGCCTGCGCCCATGTCTTTCTGTTCGCTGTCCATGAAGGTATAGCCGCCGAACACACTGAGGCCTGGCATCACGTTGCCGGAGAAGCCGAGTTCAAGCCCATTGACCACCTTGTTGCCGCCCATGTAGGTGACGCCGTTTTCGGTGATGCGGACGTTGGTGACATCGTTGCGGAACAGCGCTGCAGTCAGGGCCAGTCGCTTGTCCAGCACGTCCCACTTGGTGCCGATTTCGATGGAGCGGGTCTTCTCCGGCTTCAGGTCGGCGAGTGCGTCGGTGGTGATGGTCAGGTCTTCGGTGCCGTTGCCCAGCGATGAGCCGCCAGGGCGCGACGAGGTGCCGATGCTGGCGTAGATGCTGCCGTTGGTCGCGGGCTTGTAGACCAGACCCAGTTGGTAGTTGTAGAGCGTGTCGCTGCGGCTGATGTTGTAGGTCGACGAGGTGGCCCCGACCTTGTAGTGGTCCACGCGCAGACCGGCATTCAGCGACCATTGGTCGTTGAACTTCAAGGTGTCGAAGCCATAGAGCGCAACGGTGTCGATCTTGCTCTTGGTTGGAGTGGTCGGCAGCGACCATGCGTAGTTCCAGGCGGCGGAGCTGTCGGGGTCGGTGAGCGATGCGCACCACATGCTGGCGGTCTTGCAGCTGGTCGTGGTCGAGTCCTGGATGGCCGTCGAGCGCACGTCGGACTTTTCCTTGGACAGTTCCAGGCCAAACGAGAAGCTGTGGTCGATGCCACCAGCTTGCGCCTTGCCGCTGAATTCGGAGACGTTCTGCAGCGTGGTCACTTCGTTCAAGCGCGCATTGCCGCGACGCCAGACATAGCCGTTGAGAGCGTTGCCCTTGCTGTCGTCGGGCTGGGTCCAGACATAGTCCTGCTTGGACTTGCTGTAGCGCAGGATGTTGCGGAACTTGTTGGTGTCGCTGAACTTGTGCTCGACGGAAGCGGTGAACAGGTCGCTCTTTTCCTTCTCATAGTCACGGCCGGTCAGGCCGTACCAGTTCTCGCGGTCGCCGCCGTAGGTCGGGCGCACCACGCTGCCGCCGGGCAACTTGGCCATGGCGCTGCTGGAGTAAAGATAAGGCACGCCGCCATCGGGCACGTTGTCGGTCTGCAGGTGTTGCCAGCCCAGCGACACTTCGGTGGGCGTGCCGAGACCGAAGGTCACGGTAGGTGCAATGCCCCAGCGCTGGTTTTCGGGGCCGTTGCGGCCGGGTACATCGGCGTCGTGCGCCATGGCGTTCAGGCGCACGGCAACGCCTTCGCTCACCACGCGGTTCACATCGACCGTGGCGCGCTTGTAGTTGTCGGTGCCAAGGCCCACATCACCGGAGATGAAGTTGTTGGCCTGGGCTTTCTTGGTCACCAGATTGATCGAGCCACCTGCGCCGCCACGGCCTGCGTAGGCCGAGTCTGCACCCTTGATGACTTCCACCGATTCGAGATTGAACACTTCGCGCGTGCCGGCGGCGATGTCGCGCACGCCATCGACGAAGGTGCTCGACTGCGCATCCATGCCGCGAATGAAGGGCTGATCACCCGAGGGGCTGCCGCCTTCGCCATTGCCGAAGGTGATGCCGGGGGAGGAGCGCAGCGCTTCCTGCAGGCTGGTTGCGCCGGTCTGCTTGATGATCTCTTCGTTGATGATCTGAACCGTCTTGGGCGTATCGACCAGCGGCGCGGTGAACTTGGCCGACGAGGCGCTGTCGGTCTTGACCGTGGCCTCGGTGGAGGACTTCACCGTGACGGTGTCCAGCGCTCGGGGAGCTTCCTGTGCGTGGACGGCGGCACCTGTCAGGCACAGGCCGACGGCCCATGACAATTGCGTGAGACTGACGGGCGGACGTGTTTGTTGGACTTTCTTCATTTCACTTTCCGTTGAACTAACTCCGTAATTGTTAATGAAAATGATTGTCGTTTATGTCGGTAACGTAAAGTAAACCGTGAACGCTATGTAAAGTTCATTGACTGTTGCTTTGACGTGCCGAACAGGGGGAATGCGGCTGCGCAGCCCGTGCCAGACCGAGGCGCGTGGCTGTGCTGGAACGCTGCGATTCAGGTCGCGGCGCTCTGGTGAGAATGCTTCGGGCGGGGAATCAGGCAGTCAGAAAAAAGGCGCGCACGGATGGGCCGGGAAAGCTCACTCGGTCGGCTGGATCACGATGGTCTTGCCGCGCCAGTCAAGCCCTTGTTGCTGGGCCAGGCGGCTGATGTGTTCGTACAGGCTTTGATCGACCACGGGGCGCAGTTTTCCTCGGGGGCCATGCCTGAAATAGATTTTGCCCAGATGCGGGCTGGTGTTGGTCAGGTACACCCGGCGGCCCGACGCATCCTGCGAGCGGATCAGCAGGCCCAGCGTTTCCAGCTCGGTGATCGTGCGGTAGACCGTGCTGATGGCCGCGGGAAAGCCGCGCGCGGGCAGTTCGTCGAGCAATTGCTCGGCGCTGATTCCTGCGGGCTCCATGGATGCCACGATCTGATAGACGGCGATGCGCGGAATCGTCGGGCGCACGCCTGCGTTGCGCAGACTCTCGATCACCACGGTCGTTGCGGCCGAGCTCATATCCATGTTGTCCGACGCATTCGTTGTCGTCTGTGCGGCTGGAGAAATCTCCACCGGCGCGACCACTGGAGCGCGAGGAAACGGAATGCCCTTGCGATAGGGCATCGGCTGGAATCTGCGTTGCATCTTCATCACTTTTGCTCGCTGACAGAACTCACGCGCCTGACCATGACGAACTGTTTGGAGCGTAGGTTGAGTGGCTGCTTGGCGCTGGAAGTCTCGATGCTTTTCATGTGCAATGGGTCGGTTGGATGCGGGTGAGTCGCTTGAAACGCAGAGGGCTTTCAAATAAAAACAATTCGCAATTGCAATTATGAAGAATCCAGTAGTACTGTCAAGTGCTACGGATGAACGGCGAGCGAAGTCCTCGGCATCGAAACAGAGGTGGCAATGGTCGCTATGGTAGTGCAGAAAGGGCGCAGCAGGAGTACGGCCTCTCGTACAAAGCTGCACACGGCGTGCATTCGTCAGGTAGCACTCCGACGTGCTACTTCGGGCTTGGGAATGGCCGTCGAGCTGCCGCCTTCAAGGCGCTTTCTTGTTCACGCGGGCGCTGCGCACGCCGCTGATCTGGCCGCGCACGACTTTCCAGAAATTCTGCGTGCCGTCCACCAGCCGCCATGCGTTGGAGCGATGCGCGAGCACGCCGACTTCAGGCAGCACGTCGCGCAGGCTTTTGAGGCCGAGTATCTTGAGATACTTGCGGATGGTGTTGGGGCTGTGGATCAGCAGCATCACGCGCCAGCCGTAGTGGCGGCCCAGCATCAGCATTCCGATGGCACTTTCCAGCTCGTCCAGATCGCCGTTGAACTCATCCACAGCACGGTCAATGATGGCCAACAGATCTTTTTCGTTCATGACACGCGGACGGGAGTAGTGCTGGAACCACGGTTGTGATTCCATTGTGTAAAGAGGGTGCTTTCAGGTGCCGCACAGGGTCGGTGGCAGGAAGCTCTCATGATAATGAGAACCATTATTGTAATTGTTGTGTACCGAGGGGCTCGTGTTTGATTCGTTTGTCGTCGTTTTGCGTGAGCTCGCCGAGCTCATTCTGATCATCTATGCGCTGGTGGCGGCGCTGCGTGCGGGCAATGGCGGGCACCTCATTGGGTGGGTGTGCTCAGGCACCGCGTTGGGGCTGGTTCTCTCGGCCGTGGTCAGCGGTTGGCTGCTGTCCGATGCGGTCGATCCACGCTGGGCTGCGGGCCTCACGCTGGTGCTTGCGATCGGTGTGATCGTGATGGTCTGCTCGTTGCTTGCCACGGCGCGCTCCATCCAATTGCGGGTGCAGAACTTAGTCGAAGATTACGCCGCCAAGCCCACCGCGAGCGTGGTCGTTTTTGCGTTTGCGCTGATTGCGGCGCTGCGCGAAGGCATGGAAGCCATTCTGTTCCTGCGCGGCATGGCCCTGCGCGGCGACCTGTCGGATGCCGTCATCGGCGGGTTGATGGGTGTGGTGTGCGCAGCCTTGTTGACGCTGGCTTCGCGCAAGTTGGGCGTGCGCGTTGGTGCATTGGCGGTGTTCCGCGCATCGGCCTTGTTGCTGTCGCTGCTCGCGATTCAGATGATTCTGGGCTCGGTTCAGGAAATCTTGCATGTGCCCAGCATCGATCCGGCGTTTGGCCAGGCACTCGCACCTGTGCTGCCCGAAGGTGCATGGCACGGGTGGACCTGCGCCGCGCTCATGCTGATCCCCTTGTTCTATCTGTTCAAGGGATGGTGGTCCGAAGCAGGGCGGGTGGGTTCCTGATCAGCGTTGTGGGATGCCCTCCGTTTCCGGCGGGCATTTTTGGCTGAATCAGCGCGCCAGAATCTGCACAAGCGCAGCCGTCAACACGGCTTCCGGATCATCCACCGCGCACATTGCGCGAAAGGCGATATGGCGGTCCGGCCGCACCAGCAGACAGCCCGATTCGCCGATCTCGCGCAGAGCGGCCCAGTCGCCGTAGACATCCTGCGCATCCACCTTCGGGCCGAGGCCAATGCGCACGCCGTTGATCGCAATGCCGAGCTTGTCGGCTGCGTTGCGCGCGGCTTCAATCCAACGTTCGCCGCCGATTCCGGTGATCACCGTGAAGCCATCTTGGCCTGCCAGATCGAGCGTGGAGATGTTCTGCGTGCCGCGCGCAAGCCATGCATGCGGAAGTGGGCTTCCGGGGCTGCTCGATGGTTCGTAGTAAAGCTCTGGGTCGCGCGTGGGCTCCACGTGGCTGCCATCGCCCGCAATCGCAGATGAGGCGTAGCGCTGACCCAGTTCCACGCCGATGGCGTTGAAGTTGAAGTCCTGCATGGCCAGCGCCTTGTGCAGTTGCTCGCGGCGCTCGGTTCCGTTGCCTTCCGCGCTGAACATGCCGTGGATGGCATTCCATGCATCGGCCTCGGGCTGGCCCGGATGCAGGCCGAACGCCTGAGGCAGGGCGAACAGGCTTTTCATCGATTGGTTGGCGCGCAGCACGATCTGCTTGGCGACCGGTTGGCGTTCGTCGTTGTAGCTGTGGAGCAGGGCGCTTCCAGCTTGCCCGCGCAGCACCAGTGCCAGCTTCCAGCACAGGTTGTACGCATCCTGAATGCAGGTGTTGGCACCCAAGCCGCCCGCCGGTGGATGGCGGTGCGCAGCGTTGCCTGCGATCATCACGCGGCCCTTGTGCATCTGGGTGGCGAAGACCTGATTGATAGTCCATTTCGACGTCGACACCAACTCCACCTCCACCTGCAAGCTGTCATCGCCGACGAACTGGCGCGCGAGTTGGGTGGCAGCGGCGTCGCTGGTGTCGGGCTCGCCATCGGCTGGGTTGTAGGGCATGGACATGACCCACTCATCCCACGGCGCGACGTTGACGAACACGGCGATGCCCGCGCCGGGCTGAATGATCTGGTAGAGCGCGCCGGGGCGATGCGCGGTCCAGGGCGCGAGGTCGGCCTTGATCCAGTAATTGAGCATATGGCCCAGCGCCATCTGGCCTTCGACCTCGAAGCCGATCTCGCGGCAGACCACGCTGTTGTCACCGTCTGCGCCAATCGCGTATTGCGATAGCACCTCGACCTCTTCACCCGTCACGCGATCACGGCAGAGCGAGCGAACGCCGCGCTCGTTCTGCTCCATCGACATCAGTTCGAGGCTGAACCGCACATCGGCACCGAACTCGCGCGCGGCATCGCACAGGATCGGTTCGAGCACATGCTGGTGGACGTTGCACAGATCGCTGGGACTGGCGAGCGCGTAGTCCGACAGGCGCGCTGCCGACGCGCCCCAGGACTTGCGACGCGCCAGTTCCGTGCCTGCAAAGCTGGTCGCCCACACCACCTGACCCATCATCTTGCCGGGCATGGCGGCTGCCAGCACGCGCTCTTCGATGCCCAGATCGCGCAGCACTTCCATGGTCCGCTGGTTGGTGATGTGCGCGCGCGGCGAATTGGCAAGGCCCGAGTAGCGGGTGATGGCCAGCACCTTCACGCCCTGACGCGCCAGCAGCGCCGCGCAGGACAGACCCGTGGGGCCAGCGCCCACGACAAAGACATCGGTTTGGATGGTTTTCAAGGAGGATTCTCTTTTGGTATGAAATGAACTAATTTGGTTATTTTTGTACTTTTTAGTCAATTCCAAGACGAGAGATTTCCCTAGTCCGCATCACTGCGTACTTGCGCTTTCGGGTGTTTGATGTACTAGCCGCCGCGCGACGCGCTCAGACTTTGCGGGTACGTGATGTGGTCCGCGATGCGGCGCGCGCAGGCTTGGTCTGCAGCGTCTGGTCGATGATGTCGGCCAGCGCCTGATCGACGATGCCATCGATGCGTGTGCTTTCCGTGCCGAGCCCGCGCAGCAGCGCAATGCAGATGCCGCGCATGGTCTCGCGCGCACGTGGGCGGTCGAACTGCAGTTCCAGCAGGCGCGACATGCCGAGGTAGGACAGGCCCAGAATCAGCGCGATGGACGAGTCCAGCCCTGGCGGATTCAAACTGCCATCTTTGGCGCCGCGCTTGAGCCAGTGAACGATGTCGTCGTTGGTGGGGAACTCGGGATCGGTGACGCCGTTGGTCAGATGAATAAGGATGCGCGCGCCCAGACTGTTCTTGAGCCCGAAGCGAAACGAGGTCAACATGCCGCGCGCGAACTGCGTGGGCGCGTCGGTCACATGGGCATTCACCTCGGCAATCTCGGCCAGCAGTTCGGCGCGCGTTGTGGTGCGCACGAACGCGAAGAAGCTGTCGCGATCCGCGAAGTGGTTGTAGAAGCTGCCCTTGGCCACATCGGCCTCGGCCACGATCTCGTCAATCGTCGCCCCCTCGCGCCCCGCACTCAGCAAGCGCTTGCCCGCATCGATGATGGCCTTGCGCGTGCGCGTCAGGCGAGGGGCGGGTTCGGGGTAGGCAACGGAAGAGGCTTGGGGCATGAGGGCGGGAACCTGAGAGTCCGGACAATCGATCAAAAATTGTATCGCCCGGATGAATCCCCCTGCGCTCCGGCCCGTGTCTGGCTCAGTTCAGTCGTTCTCCACTCGCCCGATCAAAGATGTGCAATGCCGATGCCTGCGCCGCGAGTTGCAAGGGCTGGCCGGGTTGCAATGCGATGCGTTCGTTGGCGACGGAGATCACCTGATGCTTGCCGAGGCGCGAGACGACCTGGGTCTCGGCGCCTGTGGGTTCGACCACTTCGGTGGTGGCGGGCCAGGTGATTTCCGATGTGTGACCGTTGGCGATGCGCAGATGTTCGGGGCGAATGCCGAGCCAGATGTCGTTGCCCTGCGGCAGCGACCATTGCGCGGGAACGGGTAGTTGCAGGCCGTCGTCGGTCACGAGTCGCAGACCGGCGTCGGTGGTCTGCGTGCGTGCAGCGATCAGGTTCATCGACGGCGAGCCGATGAACTGGGCGACGAAGGCGTTGCGTGGGCGGTCGTACAGATCGAGCGGCGTGCCGACCTGTTCGATCACGCCGTCGCGCATGACGACGATGCGGTCGGCCATGGTCATCGCTTCGATCTGGTCATGGGTGACGTAGACCGTGGTGGTGCGCAGGCGCTGGTGCAGTGATTTGATTTCGGTGCGCATCTGCACGCGCAGTTTGGCGTCGAGGTTGGACAGCGGCTCGTCGAACAGAAAGGCCTGTGGCTCGCGAATGATGGCGCGGCCCATGGCGACGCGTTGGCGCTGGCCGCCGGAGAGTTGGCCGGGCAGGCGATCGAGCAGTGGCGTGAGGCCCAGAATCTCGGCCACGTGATTCACGCGCTCGCGGATATGGGCTGCGCTCTGGCGTTTCAGTTTGAGTGCAAAACCCAGGTTGTCGGCTACGCTCAGGTGCGGATAGAGCGCATAGTTCTGGAACACCATGGCGATGTTGCGGTCGCGCGGCGGCACGTCGTTGATGAGCTTGCCGCCGAGCGTGATGTCGCCGTCGGTCACCGACTCCAGGCCCGCGAGGATGCGCAGCAGTGTGGATTTGCCGCAGCCCGATGGGCCAACCAGCGCGACGAACTCGCCATCGCGAATGTCGAGCGAGATGCCCTTGAGGACGTCTTGCCCTTGAAATTGCTTGTGCACCTGGCGAATGGAGATCGAGGCCATGTTCTTATGTCTTTCTTGATGATTCTGTGGAGAAGTGGTGCACTCAATCCTTGACGCCGCCTGCCGTGAGTCCGTGCACCAGATACTTGCGCACGAGCGCGGTGAAGATCAGCACCGGCAGCATCACCAGCGTGCCTGCGGCTGCTATCTTGGTCCACTCCCAACCGTCGTATTGCAGGAAATTGACGATGGCGACGGGCGCGGTCACGGCCTGTGTGCGGGTGAGGATGAGGGCGAAGAAAAAGTCGCTCCACGAGAAGATGAAGCACAGCACGGCGGTGGCCACCAACCCGGGGCGCGTGAGTGGCAGCGTGACGTGCCAGAAGGCCGACCAGATGCCGCAGCCATCGAGCCATGCGGCTTCTTCGAGCGCTGTGGGAATGGCGTCGAAGAAGCCCTGCATCATCCAGGTGACGATGGCCAGATTGAAGGTGAGATAGACGATGACCAGTGCCCACACGGTGTCCAGCATGCCGAGCCAGCGGAATGCGAGAAAGAACGGAATGGTGAAGGCAATTGGTGGCGCCATGCGCGTGCACAGAATCCACAGTGCGACATGGCTGCGCTGGCGGAATTTCCAACGCGAGAGCGCATAGGCCGCAGGCACGCCGATCAGCATGGAAAGGCCCGTGGAGAGCGAACTGACCAGCAGGCTGTTGCCGAATGAGCGAGCGAACGCGTCTTGCCACAGGGCCTTGAATGCGTCGAGCGTGGGCGTGAATTGAAAGTTCAGTTCCAGCGCGTCGGCGGCAGGGCGAAACGCCATCTGGATCAGCCAGGCGACGGGCGCGAGCAGCACCAACAGCAGCAGTACCGAAATCACATCACGCGCATGGCGAGCGGCGAATGCGGGGATTCCAGTGAGGGCGTTCCACGATGCTTTTTGGGGCGCGGAGATGGGCAGAGAGGCTTCAGCGTGCATGGCGTTCTCCTGCATTGCGGCCCAGATAACTGACCAGCGCGCAGAGCGCAAAAATGATCACCAGCATCACGACGGCAATCGCGCTGCCGTAACCCCAGTACGAGAAATTGAACGCCTGGATGAAGCCGTAGAAATTGGTCACTTCGGTCACGGTGCCGGGGCCGCCGTTGGTCAGCACATAGAGCAGCGGAAATGCCTTGAAGCTGTCGATCAGACGGAACAGCGCGCAGACCACCAGCGTGCGTTGGAGAAACGGAAAAACGATGTAGCGAAACACCTGCCAGCGGTTGGCACCATCGATGCGCGCGGCGTCCAGCGGGTCGCGCGGCACCATCTGCAGGTTGGCCAGTACCATCAGCATGGTGAACGGAAACCACTGCCACACATCGGCCGCGACGATGGCCCAGAGCGCAGTGTCAGGATTGGCGATCAGCGAGCGCACGGGCAGACCCCAATGCTCCAGCAGCGCATGCATGGGGCTGATTTCGGGGGTGTAGAGAATCTTCCAGATCAGCGCGACTACGATGGGCGGCAGCACCATGGGAATGAGAAACAGCGTGCGCACGCCCGACGCCACGCGGCTGCCGGTGTTGAGCAGCAAGGCGAGGCTAAGGCCGATCAGCAACTGCAGCACCACGCCCACCGTCGAGAGCTTGAACTGCACCCACAGCGAATGCACAAAGCGCTCGTCTTCCAGAAGCTGGGCGTAGTTGCCCAGCGGTTGGTTGAAGTGGAATGTGCCTTCGGGATTGGTCAGGCTCAGCGGTGTGAGACTCACTGTTATCAGCGTAAGCAGCGGCAGCAGCGTGATGCCGCCCAGCACCACGAGCGCGGGCGCGAGGCCCAGTCCGTAGCTGCGTGCGCTTTCGCGCTGCCATTGTTTTGTGAGCTTTGGTGCGGGCGTTGTTCGGGACGGCACCATACCGCCCGACGTTGGCAATGCCTGGATGGACGGAAGGGCAGCAGTGGCGGCGGGCGGCATGTCGTCTTGCCCTCGCTCAGATGCTCACGCCAGCGCGGCGCAACTCGGCAATCGATGCGGCCTGCGCCTGCTTCATGGCTTGCTCGGGCGTCTTCTGGTTGGTGACGATCAGCTCGATGGCCTTGTTCAGTTGCTGATCGACCTGCGGATAGACGGCCACGGTGCGGTACTTCATGTGGCCTTGCTTGGCCGACAGCGCAATCGATTCGGTGGTGAGTGATGCGATGTCGTAGCCATTGGCGCGTTGGCGTTCGCGGTAGACAGTGGAGTCGATGTCGGAGCGGCGTGTCGGTGAGCCGTAACCCGCGGCGACGGCGCGTTGCAGGATTTCCTTGGACGTGGCCCAGCGGATGAATTGCCAGGCCGCATCCTTGTTCTTGCTGCCCACCGGGATGCCCCAGCCGTGGACTGCAGCGCCGGGGAAGCGACCTGCAGGGCCCTTGGGGACCAATCCCCATGCGGCTGTGCTGGCGACCTTGCTGCTGCTCTTGTCGGCCAGTTGAGACAGGTTGATCTGGCCTTGCACGCTCAGGTGGCTCTTGCCCGATTTGATGGATTGCAGCGCTTGATCGGGGTTGTACGACACGACGCCGTCCGGGCCGGATTCGCGCAGCAGGCGTGCGAAATATTCAGCGGCGGCAATCGCCTGTGGAGTGTCCAGCGTGGGGAACAGATCGTCCGGAGCCTTGCGGAACACGTCGCCGCCAAAGGCCTGTAGAAACGGCACAAAGGTCCAGCCGTAGTGGTTGTCGGTGACGAAACCCGCAGCGCCTTCCTTGCGATTGAGCGCCTTCGAAACCTGTTCCAGTTCCTGCGTGGTCTGCGGGAAAGCAAAACCGGCCTGCTTGAGCGCATCAAAGCGCGAGGCGGCGGCAATCGTCACCTCGGCCTGCCATGGAATGCCGTAGAGCTTGCCGTCTGTGCCGCGTTCGGGTGCGAGCGTGCCTTCCAGAAAGTCCTTGGCGTCGTAATTCGCAGGTGTCTTGTTCGGGTCCGCGATGTATTCGTCAAGCGGTGTGAGCCAGCCCGAGTTGATCCAACGGCTGGAGTAGATGAAGGTGACGTTGACCGCATCGAACGCCGAACCTTTGGTGGACAGTTCCAGATCCGCGCGCTGGTTGTAGACGGGAAAGCCCGGTGTGTCGAAGTTGACCTTCGCGCCGGTCGCGTCTTCAAAATCGGCGATCCACGGGCGAATCAGCTTGGAATAAGGTGAGCTGTAGAGCGAGGTGTTGAGCGTCACGCCCTTGAGTGAATTCTTGCCTACGGCAATCGCCGGAAAGCCGAGCAGGGCTCCAGCACCAGCGGCCAGAGCCGATGTCAGCAGTTTGCGGCGTGGTACGAGTACGCCATTTTCAAATTGGTATGTGGTTCGGGTCATGGCTTCAAAAGGCAAAAGAGGGGCCGTGCACGTGTCATAAGACACGCGCTGGAGTGGCAAGTTGGGCTGATTGGTGCTGCTGAGTAGCGATCAGTGAACGGTTTCGCTCAGATCGACACTCTGGCGACCATCGACTGCGGTGGCTACATCGCCAGTGACGGTCACGCGGCGCACGACGCGGTGGGCGTCGCCGTAGTCGTTGATCGCGTAGTGCTGCGTCGCGCGGTTGTCCCACACGGCTACATCGCCTTCGGACCATTGCCAGCGCACGGTGTTTTCAAGGCGCGTGATGCGCTCGTTGAAGAGCTGCAGCAGCGCAGCGGATTCGTTGGCACGCAGGCCCTTGATGCGTTTGGCGAAGTGGCCCAGCAGCAAGGCCTTCTCACCGGTTTCTGGATGCACATGCACCAGCGGTTGTTCGGATTCGATGGTGCGGCTGGTGAACACTTTCTTGTAGCTCGCACGGCTTTCTGTTTCTGCGTTGCTGGCCGCGTTGTTGCGGAAATTCTCGGCGTAGTCGTAGTCGTTGCCGTGCACGGCCCAGAGCTGTTCTGCCAGTTGCTTGAGCGGCTCGGGCAGGCTGTCATAGGCCGCCACGGTGCTGGCCCAGACGGTGTCGCCGCCATGGCTTGGCAGTGTGACGGCGCGCAGCACACAGACCTTGGGAAAGGCGGCCTTGAAGGTCACGTCGGTGTGCCACGAATCGGCACGGCCGCCATGCTGCGAATTGAGTTCGAGAAACGCCGTGCCATCGGGCGCAGGCACCGTGGGATGGGGCTCCAGCGCGCCAAACAGCTTGCCGAAAGCCTGATGTGACTGATCATCCAGATGCGTCTGGCCGCGAAAGAACAACACGCGATGCTTGAGCAGCGCCGCCTGAATCTGATCGAACAGCGCAGCAGGCAGATCGCCCGAGAGCTTGACGCCATGCACGACGGCTCCAATGCGCCCGGACAGCGGTTGGATCGAAAGCTGCGATGACTCCTTGCTGGCTGCGACGGCTTGCGAAAGTTGCGGGGTGGGGGTGACGACTGCGTTCATGGTTCTCTCTCCTCGGTTGCGATGCTGTTGGATGGATGAATCAGCAAATCGTAGAAGTGAGCGTTGCTGCCAACAACAAAGAATTTCGCGCATCGATATACGCTGAGCGCGGATTGGTGGCACATGAACATCCGCTCAGACTTCAACTGACGACGGAATGCAAAGCGCTACAGTGAAAGTATCTGCAGAAGTCGTTGCATTACGCTCGTGGAGTGTGATCGCGTTCTAGGGCCTGTTCACGTTACCGAAGCAACTCAAAGATCAAAGCCAGCGAGACAAACGCGGCATACATTGCATCCAACTTGTCGTAGCGGGTAAAAACTCGCCGATAGGCCTTGATCCGCCGAAATAACCGTTCAACTTCATTGCGTTGGCGATATTTTTGCTTATCTAGTGGCGAGGGATTCTTGCGTCGTGGATGCGCAGGGACAACCGGGATAAGGTTTCGATCCTCAGCTGCTGCACGCAAGTCATCGCTGTCATAGGCGCTATCCATGAGCAAATACACAGCTGAATCTTGCGCGTCAATCGCCTCGACGAGTTTGCGGCCTTCCGGGCTGTCCCCGGCTTGTCCGGGCGTCAAACTCCAGATCAATGCATCCTTGCAACTGGCTGCGACCATGTGAATCTTGCAGCTCCATCCACCTCGACTCTTGCCTATGGCTTGTGGTCCGTTTTTTTCTGAGCCCCGCAGCCATCAGGGTGAACTTTGACGATGGTGGAGTCCAGGCTCAACGCTTGAACAGCCCACTGGCTAAGTGCCTGTTGCTGCAGATGGTTAAGAACTTCGGCAAGTACGCCGCTATGGGCCCAGCGATACAGCCGCATGTACACGGTGTGCCAGGGCCCGAATCTGCGTGGCAAGGCTCGCCATTTGCACCCGTTGCTGGCCATGTAGGCCAAAGCATTAAGGAACCTGTAGTGGCTGATCAACTTGCTGCCGCGAGGCTTGGGCAGCAGGTGACGGATACGTTTGAACTGAGAGCGGGTGATGTGCATGCAGGCGAGCGATTCTCGCTGCTCTGACATGCACTCAACTATTTAGGTGAACAGGCCATAGGGTTGAACGGAGAGATAGGTCCGCATTGGCGTGCTGCCGCATTGCACAAACCAGCATTCCCATTCACTCACTACATCCCATTCGAGGGTGTAGTTTCCCGGGGCGTTGGGTGCCTGTATTGTGCCGGTGAGGCTGGTCGTTTCACCGGGCCGAATAGTGCCGGTGATGGGTGTTCGATGCCCTTCGGGCAAGGGCGGTCCATCCGTCACAAGACGATAGGCGACAGAGAGCGAGGGCCAGGATGTTGCTGATCTCCACCACGTCATGGCACCTGTGTTGCTCAAGTGGATGGCGACGGGCAGATACTGACCGGGGCGGGCCCGCTCGGGTACATCCAGCGCGTCAAATCGGCAACCCCATTCTGGCCATTGCGCTACTTGCAGTGGATGCACTTGTGGATCAATCCATGGATTCAAGGGTGTGGGCGGGGGAGGCGCGTCGACTGGAGTGAATGAACGCAATTCGCCAACCGGATTTCCATAGAATTCTTCCGCAGCGCCATTGCCGCCACCCTCTCGGTAGATGGCTACTTTGCGTGCCCGATCTGCCGGATCGCACCACAGGGGTTCGTAATGAAGAATCGCCACGCGGCTCTCTGTCGCGCCAGGTCCAGCAACCCAGTAACCTGTGTGATAGCGAGGCGGTTTCCAGATGAGGGAACGGTCATTGCGGAACATCCGCAGTGCATGGTTTGGAAACCAAGGCGAGGCATGCAAATACTGTGGTGGATTTTCGCTGACAACCCATTTGCGTGGGAACCAGTAGTGCGTCAGGGACGGGTTGCGCATCAGGTTCGGAAGAATGTCCTTGAATCCGTGCTCCATGAACTCGTCATCGTCCAGACGCAGTATCCAGTCGCCGGTGCAGTGGCGCAGGGCAAAGTTGTGTGCTGCCGCCAATTGGTTGGGATGGGTGAATCGGTAGGCCCGATCTGCGAGGGCACTTGCAACTTCCCAAGTATTGTCGACCGAACTTGCATCGACACCGACGACTATTTCGTGTGCATAGGTTCTGGCGTGTGCAATGACCTGCGCCAGATGCCGTTGGGAGTTTCGCGTGACGATGCTGACGGTCAAACGAGGGTGACCATCTTCGATGTTCATGCAATGAGATGCAGCCATCCATCTTCCTCTGTCGTTTTCCAAGTCTGCAACTTCAGCAATTTGCAGGCACTTTTCCCATCGTTTGTACGAAACGAAACGCCATGGGCAGGGCAGTGGATGTTTTTACCGTCGAAGTGGCCGTCGGCCAAGCTGATGTCCAGATGCGGACAGACTTCCTGAACGGCTTGCCAGTGTGGATCGGATCGCAGCAAGAGAACACGTTGTCCCTGGGGTGTCAGCACAAGAATCCTCTCAGCGCTCTCTGGGATGTGGGACAAGTCCAGTCGGCAGTCTTGTCCATTCCTCGTCAGTTCGGCTTTGAGCGTCAACAGGTTGCGGCGTTCTGCGGGTTGCTCGGCAGGGACTTTTTCGCTGGCTTCAAAGTGCTCAGCCCGCGCAAACTGCCGAATCGCATCAGTCCGTCCAGCCTCCAGGTCAGTGCTGGAGTGCCAGAATTCTCGGGCATAGAAACAGTTCGGATTGAAGCGAGGTTGGCGCGGGTTGATGCGTGCTGACAACGCAATGCGCGTATGTGGTGTGGTGTTCAGGTGCGTGGCATGCAATAACTCAGGATTGAAGATCAGCATTTCCCCTTCGTGCAGCGCCATTTTTCGGGGTGCAGGCAATGGAAATCCTTGAGCCAGATACAGCGAACGTGGATCGACCTCGTACGACTTTTTGAACGTGCCGGGATAGAAGATCATCGAGTTCTCTTTGCTCACGCGGCTGATGGCCCACCACAGATTGATTCCATCGCGGGAGTGGCCAGTCCAGGTGTCCTTGTGCGGTCCATGCGCCCATGATGCGGGCGGCGTGTGTCGGTGATATTCCTTTGGTGCGTAGACGGGGTCGCGGCGCTGTGTTGAACTGCTTTGATTTCGCGTGTTTGGGTCGACGCGACCGATGCCTGGATTCTCTGAGGAATGATCGGCATTCAAGGCGGCTTCGTAGGGATAGTTGACACGAAGAATGGTGTAGTCATCGACAAAGAATTCTTCTTCGATGCCGAGAAGTCCTCGCCCCACTGCACATGCGAAGCCCAGCAGCCGTGGGCGCAACTGCACCATCACACGGTCGCGCAATGCGCCAATTTGACTGGCCGGCAGATGCAGGTGCAACGTTTCAAGCCCGTTCTTCCGCACGGCACTTGCTGCGCGTTCGCCCTGCAGCGACGAGACGGCATCGATGATGAGTTCACGTGCAAGGGCGGTGATTTCTGTCTGCTGCTCGAAGTCGGAGAGCACGGTGTATGCCCCGTGCTCCAGCATGGAATGAAGCAGCGGGTTCATGCTGCGATGCCCCGGTGTGCCCAGTCTTGCAACGCGTTGCGCATCGTGTTCTGCAATGGATTCCAACGCTGTCGGGCCGTGGCCATGTGGTCGCGTAACGTGTCTGCCCGAGCGCAGGCCGCCAGGGCCTCTGCGACAGGATCATGCGAGGTGATGTAGTCGATGGAGCAGTTCTGCAGTCCTGCCACGTCGATCAGGCCCTTGGCGCGTTCGTCGTAGGTGAAGTGGACCGCTGGCGTGCCGAGTACGGCACATGGCAGCAGGCTGTGAACGCGGAACGTCACGTTCAATCGACAGTCACGCAACCAGCTCAGGTAGCGCAGTGGGTCTTCGGTGTAGAGGAACGGAACGTCGTGGTGTGCCGCAAAGCGGATATCGCGTGCGTCGTGACAGAGCAATGCAATCTTGTGATGACCTTGTTCCCGCAGACCTTCAATGAGGCGTGGCACATCCCGGTGCACTTGGCCTTGCAATCGCGGTGGCACATTCATCAGATCCGGATGCCGGATTGAAATCAACGCGGCACCTTGAGCGCGTGGATCGGGTGGTGACAAGTTCAATGTCCGAGGATTGAGCGCAAGAACAGGGCACCCGACGACTTGAATGTTGTGCAAGCCCAGCGATTCGAGATGTCGACGTGTGGCGTGGTCTCGCACGAGTGTGGCACTTGCCTTGCCGACGAGCTCCTGAATCATGGAGTCCGGCATGGCATCCGAGCGACCGTGCATCTGACCTTTTGCATCGAAAATGCGGCCAGCGGAGATGCCGAACAGCATCAAGGGGCGTCGAAGCGCTCGCAACGCCATCAGGTCCACATCGAGGCCGTTGTTCTCGAACAGGTTTCCGGGACCCACCAGAATGCCGGTCGCCAGATGGTTGGCGTCGTAGACCGTCTCACGATTCAATCCTCCACGCTTGAGCACAGCATCGACACCCTTGGCCGGCATGTGCAGGATGTCCAGTGGTGTCTCGTTGACGCTCGCCAGCAGTTGCTGCGTGGCAAGCACAATCAAGTGGTTGCCGATGTTGGGCGTGGCGGGGTGCAGATGGTACGCAACGGGCATGATATGTAGGTTTCGATACGCTTTGGGTCGACGTTTGTGTGGGTCTTTCGGGGGCGAAATTGAAGCGCATTCCCATAAGATACTTAATGTAACAATGTAACTGGACTCAGGACGCGACTCCAATCTCTGGTAAGCCTGTTTTTCCAGCCTGCGTTGCTTATATGCACTGAATGCGTTTCATTGCCATGCAAGGGGTGACGGCAAATCCAAGGCGATGACAAGGGCGAGCCCGAAACAGCTTCGGGAGACATGGCACCGTAAAATGACCGCAGACTTTTGTTTGCTTCAAACACCACAACGACCACAACGCTCCGCACCATGACAGCAGTGACCATCGACGACGTAGCCAAGGCCGCAGGCGTGCATGCGGCCACTGTGTCGCGCGCCTTGCGCGGGGTGGCGGGCAAGGTGTCGGCGGCCAAGCGGGCGGAGATCGAAGAGGTGGCGCGCAGGCTCGGTTATCAGCCGAACATCGTGGCGGCATCGCTGCGCACCAAGCGCAGCAACATGGCGGCCATCATCGTTCCCGATCTGGCGAATCCGTTGTTTGCGCCCATGGTCAAGGGACTGGAGCAGGAACTGCGCAAGCACGACATGCTGGCGCTGATCACGCAGCCGCCCGAAGGCAAGGAGGCGCGTGCCTCGCTGATTCAAGAACTGGCGATGCGCCAGGTCAGCGGCTTGCTGATTTTGGCGGCAGAGAGTGGCGACTCCATGCTGGAGCAGGCCGCGCTGCAGAAGATTCCGACCGTGCTGGTCAATCGTGGACTGGGCGAGCGGCGCTTTTCCAGCGTGGTGAATGATGATCAGGAAAGCGTGCGGCTCGCGATTGCGCATTTGCGCGAGCTGGGGCATACGCGGATTGCGCACATCGCGGGGCCGGTTTCATCGTCCACGGGTGCGGCGCGCAAGAAGGCGTTTGTCGAACTGATGGCGGCGCAATCGAGCGACGAACCCATCATCGTGGACGCCGCAGCGTTCACGCGCGCGGAGGGCGTCAAGGCCGCGCGCAAGTTGTTCGAGCAGCATTGGGGCAAAGCGGACGCAGGCTTCACGGCGGTGTTCGCCAGCAATGATCTGCTGGCGCTCGGCGTGCTCGATGTGGCGCGTGAGAAGGGTGTTTCCGTGCCCGATCAGCTATCGCTGGTGGGGCATAACGACATGCCGTTTGTCGACATCGTGCAGCCGCCGCTCACCACCATTCATGTGCCCGTCGCCGAGATGGGGCGTCAGGCTGCGCAGGTGTTTCTGGAGCAGGTGAAGGATTGCAGCGGGGCGAAGACGACGCGCGTGTTGTCGCCTTCGTTGGTGGTGCGTGAATCGACCGCACGAGTCGCTGGCGATTGAGCGAAAAAAAGCGCTCCGTGCCCGCAAGAGCGACGGAGCGCAAGACTGCCTCCACAGATATTCGCGTTCTCAATCTTCAATCTTCAATCCTGTTTGATCTTGGCCTCGGTGATGAGCTTCTTCGCGGCGGTCGATTCGTTCTTGACGAAGGCGTCGAACTGCGCGGGCTCCACGCTGGGCGCATTGGCACCGAGCGACACAAAGCGCGCCTTCACGGCATCGGACTTGAGTGCCGCAGTCACGGCCTTGGTGATCTTGTCGGCTTGCGCTGCAGGCAGCTTGCCGGGCGCGAACAGGCCGATCCAGAAGTCGTAGTCCGATCCCGGAAAACCTGCTTCGACGGTGGTCGGCACATCGGGCAGGGCGGCAGCGCGCTGGGGTGACCCGACGGCCAGAGCCTGCAGCTTGCCTTCCTTGATCATTGGAATGGCGGTGGTGATGGGCGCGAAGAACCAGTTGACGTTGCCTGAGATCACATCCGTCATCGCCTCGGGGGTGCCCTTGTAGGGGACATGCACTGCGGCGATCTTGGATGCGATGCGGAACTTCTCGGCGTTCATGTGCGTGGCGCTGCCACTGCCAGCGGACGCGTAGACGAACTTGTCGGGCTCGGCTTTGACCTTGGCGACCAGGTCGCCCACGTTCTTGTAGCCGTTCTTGGGATTGACCACGAGAACGTTGGGCACCTGCGCAAGCATGGCCAACGACTTGAAGTCCTTGATCGGGTCGTAGCGCAGACCAGGGTAGAGCGACGAGTTGGCGACGTGACCGGCGGAGTGCACCAGAAGCGTGTAGCCATCAGGCTGCGCAGTGGCGACCTGCGACGCGCCCAGCGTGCCGCCTGCGCCGGGTTTGTTTTCCACGATGATGGGCTGACCCAGTTCCTTGCGCATGCCTTCGCCGACGGCGCGGGCAATGATGTCGGTGGCCGATCCGGCGGTGAACGGCACGATCACGCGTATCGGCTTGCTGGGATAGACGTCTTCGGCGAGCGCGGGGCTGATGGCTGCAGACAGTGCTGACAGCGCGAGCGCGGCGGTGCCGATTCGGGCGAGGGGGCTGAAACGCTTCATGGGGCTTGTCTCCTTGGATTCTCTTCAGACTCGGTTCGGCATGATCAGCAGCACACGTGCTGGCGTTTTGCCGGGATTGAACAGTTGGCGACCCTCCCCGGGTGCGATGCGGCAGCTGTCGAGCGGATGCAGATCGGTGGTCTGCTGTTGTCCGTCCAACTCGCCGGTGACTTGCACCACGCCTTCCACGCACACATAGAACTTCTCAAGATCGGATGCGGCCATGGTTGTGCCGCCTCCGGGTTCGAGCACGGAGCAGCCAATCCAGACGGTGTCGGACGGGCCTGCCTCCATGCCTTGCAGACGCTGCATGAGCATCTGCATGTGACCGGGCGCTGTGTAGAACGGCGCCTTGGTGATGGGAACGACATGCATGGCAGTGCGCTCTTGGTTGATTGTTTGGTTGGTTGATGGACGGGCCCGGATTACGGAGCCAGCACCACGCGGTCCATCGAGCCGCTGAGCACCTTGCGATACGCATCGGCCGCGCCGGACAGCGGAATCAGCGTCGCTTCATCCACATCGAAGGCCTTGAGCGAACCGTCGTCGAAACCCGGCAGCATGGCGTTGAGCACTTCGGCGCATTGCGACACGGTGAGCTTCAGGCTGTCCACGCCCAGCATCTGCAGATTGCGGCGGTAGAAGGCCAGGATGTCGAACGGCACGGTGCGCTCGATGGTGGAGATCAGCACCTGCGTGCCACCCACGGCGAGCGTGGCAAGCGCGGTCTCGAAGTAAGGCGAGCCAACGGTGTTGTAGGCGATGTCCGCGCCACGGCCGTCGGTGGCGTCGAGGATTTTGCCGACCAGATCGGGCGTTTCGCTATCGAACACGGTGACGGCCGACGTTGCGTGACCGCGATAGGTGTTTGCGTTGCGATCCACACCAACCACCTTGGCACCGGCGCCTGTGGCGAGTTGCGCTGCCGCCTGGCCGACCTTGCCGTTGATGCCGAAGATCAGAATCGTCTGGCCCGAGCCCTTGAGACCTGCGCGGCGCAGACCTTCGTTGGCGGTGATGAACGGCACGCCGACGGTTGCGGCGGCGGCCACGGAAACGCTCTTGGGCTTGCGGCTCAGCGCGGTCACGGGCAGCACCAGGTAGCGGGCGTGCGTGCCATCGCGCGTCACGCCGAGATCGCCGCCTGTGCCCCAGACGTCCTGACCCACCCATTCGGCGGGACCGTCGATCACGCGGCCAGCAAAGTCGCGGCCAGGGGTGCGTGGCCACACGGCTTGTGGCATGGAGCCGAGGGCGGCCTTCACGTCGCTGGGGTTGACGGCGGCGGCCAGCACTTCGATCACCGCTTCACCCGCGCCCGGAGTGGGCTTGGGCTGATCGACGATGGTGGGCGCAATGTCGGCGGCGGTGGCGGCTTTGGCGGAGAGGCGCAGGGCTTGAGTGGTGGACATGATGTGGAGCTTTCAAAAAATTGGGGGAAAGATGTGCTTGAGCGAAGTGAACGACCGTTGAATCAACGCTTCTGGTTGTTGGGTGCAAGACCCCAGCGCTGGCGGGCCTCGGCGCTGGTGGCCAGCGTGCCGCCCAGGTCTTCGACGATGCGGCGTGCCTTGGTCACCAGTTCGGCGTTGCTCTTGGCGAGCTGGCCCTTGTCGATGTAGATCGTGTCTTCCAGACCGATGCGCACATTGCCGCCCAGCAGATAAGCTTGCGCCACCGCCTGGAAGGCATGACGGCCCACGGCGAAGGCGGTCCATTCGGACGCTTGTGGAATCAGCGAGCGCGCCAGTTGCATGGCTGGCGTGGTGAACGGCAGCGAGTAGCGCACGCCCATCACGAAGCTGTAGACGCCCGGGCCTTGCAGGTCGCCTTCGGCGGTGAGTTGCTGTGCAAGCACGAGGTCGCCGGTGTCGAAGCATTCGAGCTCTGGCACCACGCCTGCATCGCGGATCACCTTGGCCATGCGGCGCACGTTGGTGGGCGTGTTCATCACCACCTGATTGCCCGAGTTCATGGTGTTCAGGTCGAGCGAGCAGATGTCGGGGCGCAGCGCGGCGATGTGCTCCACGCGCTTTTCGGGCGGCAGCAGCGAGGTGCCGGGGGCGAAGATCTTCGGGTCTTCGGCGCTGGGCACATAGCGGCCGCCGGGGCCGGTGGTCAGGTTGATGATCAGCTCGGGACGCTCGCGGCGCAGCGTGTTGACGACTTGCGCATACAGCTCGACATCCATCGACGGCTTGCCGGTCTGCGGATCGCGCACATGGATGTGCACGGCTGCCGCGCCCGCGTCATGCGCTTCGATGCACGCAGTGGCGATCTGTTCGGTGGTGATGGGCAGATATGCGGTCTGCTCGGGCGTGGTGAGATTGCCGGTCACCGCGCAGGTCAGGATGGTGGATGGGCTCATTTGCTGGCTCCTTCAAACTTGTGTGTTGCGATGAATCGACTCAGAGGGAACGGCCGCCGTCGGCCACGAAAATGCTGCCGGTCGCGTAGCGCATGCTGGTGCAGCAGGCGATGATGGCGGCGGCCACGTCGTCGGCCGTACCCACGCGCTTGAGCGGAATGCTGGCACCGGTCTTGGCGTTGAAATCCGCACCACGTCCTGCGACGAAGCCGCTGTCCACCACGCCGGGCGACACGGCCAGCACGCGGATCTGTGGAGCCAGCGTCTTGGCCAGACCCTTGGTCAGCGCGTCGATGCCGGCCTTCGATGCCGCATAGGCCAGATTGCTGCCGAGACCCGTGCTGCCCGCGATCGAGGACACGTTGACGATCAGGCCGTCTTCGCTGTCCTTGAGTTGCGGTGCGAATGCGCGGATGGCTGCGAACGTGCCGCGCCAGTTGGAGACGAACATCTCGTCGATCAGCTCATCGGTCAGCGCGTTCAGATCGGCGGCAGGCACGGGCTGGGTGTGGCCTGCGGTGTTGATCAGAATGTGCGCGCCGCCGTATTGCTTGACGACGTCTTCGGCGGCCTTGGCGAGTTCGGCGCTGTTGGTGACCGACGCGATCAGAGCGCCGTGGCCCGAGCCCGGCAGCGATTGCAGCAGCGCTTCGGACTTGGACAGGCCGCCGCGGTGCAGCAGCACGACGCGGGCACCGAGGTGCGCCAGACGCTGTGCCGTGGCAGCAGCGATGGCACCGGTGCCGCCGGTGATGACCGCGACCTGGCCGTCTAGGCGGTCCAGTGGAGCGAATGTGTTGGACATGGTGGTTCTGTCTTTCTTGCTTTGGTTCTGTGGAGCTGTTTCTTGTGCTGTGAAAGACCGGCGATCAAGGGATCGGGCACTTGGGCACGCGGGTCTCGCCGGGCTCCATGCGCAGATCGATGTGCAGCTTCACGCCGCCCTTGCCGTCGTCCTCGAAGGTGCGCAACAGCGAGCCCACGGCACCGAACACCACGTCGTCGTAGGCGTGTGGGTCTTCAGCATCGAAGAACTGGGTCGCCAGCACCTTGTGGCCGGGCGCGACCACCAGAAAGTGCAGGTGGGCGGGGCGCATGATGTGGCGGTTCTGGGCACGCAGCAGGTCGCCGCAAGGGCCGTCGGCTGGCACCGGGTAGCCCGCTGGACGCACGCTCTCGAACGAGAAGTTGCCTTCGGCATCGGTCACGAATTTGCCGCGCAGATTCATGCGCTGCTGCGACTCGTCCTGGTTTTCGTACAGGCCCTTGGGCGATGCCTGCCAGGTCTCGACGCGGGCACCGGCAATCGGTGTGCCGTCCAGCGACAGCACGCGACCGGTCACGGTGAGGCGTGGGCCGGGGGTGTCCGGCGTGGCGATGCATTCGCCGTTCTTGCGCTCTGGCTGGTTGGCGCGCCAGAACGGGCCGATCAACGCAGGCTCGGTGCCCCCAGCAGCCAGCGCGTGGCGGGCATCGTGCAACTGCACCAGCGTGGCAAGCCCCAGGATGTCGGCCAGCAGAATGCCTTCGTGCTTCTTGGGGCCGCTGGCCTGGCCGATGGCGGCCAGAAAGTCGAGGCCGTATTCCAGCTCGGCGGGCGTCAGGTCGGCTTCCAGCGCAAAAGCGTGCAGATGGCGAATACCGATCTCCACGATCTTCTTCAGACGCGGGTTGCCGGTCTTCTCGTTGGACTTGAGAACCGCCGCGAGCAGGGCTTGTGGGTCGGTCGATGGGGTGGTCTGTGCAGTCGTCATGGTCATCTCCGTGGTTGTTGGGTAAGACAATAAGGCAATCGATTGCCTTCAATGTAGACCCAAAGGATTGAGCCTGACAAGAGGGAAAATTGAATCTTGTTGTATCTGTCGATTGATTATTTAAACAATCGATTGCCCTCTTGCGCCAAAATTCTGGCCCAAGATGAGAGGCGAATGCGGAGGGTTTGTCGCTCTGGATCTGGCCGAATCAGGCGACGCCCGGAATCCGCTGCATCAGGAAATCCAGAAACACCCGCGTCTTCAGCGGCAGGTGCACGCGGTGCGAGTAGTAGGCGTAGAAGCCCGGAAAGCGCGAGTGGTACGGCGTGAGCACCTCGACCAGCTCGCCGCTTTCAAACACGGGTGCCAGCGATTCGCGCCAGCCGATGAGCAGGCCGACGCCGTCGCGTGCGGCGCTGAGGGCGGTGTCCCAGTGGTTGACGGTGAGCGGGCCGTGTACCGCGCGCTCGGTGAGTTTGCCGTCGATGAGAAATTCCCATTTGTAGATGCCGCCGCTGCTGCGCATGCGGTAGTTGATGCACTGGTGCTGCGCCAGTTCGTCGGGGTGCTGCGGGGTGCCATGCGCTTTCAGATAGGCGGGCGAGGCGGCGCAACTCATGACCATCTCCTGCGTGAGCGGCAGGGCCACCATGTCGCCTTCGAGCGATTCGCCGTTGCGGATGCCGAGATCGAAACCCTCGCGCACGATGTCGACAAAGCCGTCGTCGTAGACCAGCTCGACATGGATGTGCGGGTGCAGCGCAAAGAACTCGGCCAGAAACGGCTCGATCAGCACACGACCAGCGGGGTGCGAGACGGTGATGCGCAGCGTGCCGCCTTCGACACCGGCGCTGAACTGCAGGTCTTCCGTGGCCTCGCGCAGGTGGGCGAGGGCGGGGGTGACACGTTCCAGGTAGATCCGTCCCGCCTCGGTCAGGTTGACGCTGCGCGTGGTGCGGTCGAACAACCGTACCTTCAGGCGCGTCTCCAGCTTCTTGATGGTCTGCGACAGCGCGGCAGGCGTGACGCCCAGCGCATGTGCCGCGTAGGTCAGACTGCGGCGCTCGGCCACCTGCTCGAAGGCCGCCAGCGAGGCGAGGATTTCGGGTTTCATGGCCTCCATTTTTAAGTAAAACTTAATAACTTAGATAGATTGGGTAGCTTTTTCTTTGGCTTGCCCTGTTGCACACTGTGCCGGGACCATGCTGAGCATGGCTCTGCACAACGACAAAACCCACCACGATTGAACCGCTCCATGACCGTCAAATTCAACCTCAACGGCAAGCCGACATCGGTCGATGTCGATCCGGCCACTCCCATCCTCTGGACGCTGCGCGACTCGCTCGGCATGACCGGCACCAAGTTCGGCTGCGGCATGGCGCTGTGCGGCGCGTGCACCGTGCATCTGAACGGACAGGCGATCCGTTCGTGCATCACGCCGGTCTCGGCGGCGGAAGGACAGAAGATCACCACCATCGAGGCGCAGGCCACCGACAAGGTGGGCAAGGCCGTCGAGGACGCCTGGGTGCGCAACGACGTGGCGCAGTGCGGCTACTGCCAGAGTGGCCAGATCATGAGCGCCACCGCGCTGCTCAAGAACAACCGCGCGCCCAGCGATGCGGACATCGACGCGGCCATGGCGGGCAACATCTGCCGCTGCGGAACGTACGTGCGCATCCGCGCGGCCATCCACGACGCCGCCAAGTCGCTGGCTTGAATCAAGGGAGACATCACATGCATATCCCTTCCCACATTCTTGCCGACATGCCGCAAGGCCTGCGTTCGCTGGCCGTTGAAGCCGCAGGACAAAACACTGAATCCGCCAAGTTCGAGCGCCGCACCTTTCTCAAGCTGGCGAGCGCATCCGGCTTTGCGCTGGGCGCATTCCCCATGGCCGCGATGGCCAAGACGGATGGCGACGCACCCGTTGCCGCCAACGCGCTCAAGCCCACGCAGCAGCCTTCCGCGTTCGTGAAAATCGACCGCGACGGCACCGTCACCGTCACCATCAACCGCCTCGACTTTGGTCAGGGCGTGCAGACCGGCCTGCCCATGGTGCTGGCCGAAGAGCTGGATGCCGACTGGTCCAAGGTGCGCAGCGTGCATGGCAACGCCGACCCGGCGTATGCCGATCCGGTCATGGGTTTCGGGCTCACGGGTGGCTCCACGGCCATCAAGAATTCGTACACGCAATACCGCGAACTGGGCGCACGCACCCGCGCCATGCTGGTGGCAGCAGCCGCCAAGCGCTGGGGTGTGGACGCGCAATCGCTGCGTACACAAGCGGGCCAAGTCATCGGTCCACGCGGCCAAAAGCTCGGCTACGGCGAACTCGCCGAAGCGGCGATGAAACTGCCCGTGCCGCAGCAAGTCACGCTCAAGGACCCCAAGGATTTCCGCATCATCGGCAAGCCGACAGGGCGCATCGACGCGCGCGCCAAGTCGAGCGGCAATCAGTCCTATGGCATCGACATGCATCTGCCCGGCATGCTGACCGCCGTGGTCGCGCATCCGCCGGTCTTCGGCAGCAAGGTGCAGTCCGTGGACGACAGCGCGGCCAAGGCCATCAAGGGCGTGCGTGCCGTGGTGCGTGTGCCGAGCGTGCTCGGTGGTGAAGTCGTCGCCGTGGTCGCGACCGGCTACTGGGCCGCCAAGCAAGGCCGCGATGCGCTGAAGGTCGAGTGGGACAGCTCGGGCGTCGGCAAGGTCGATTCGGCCCAGCAACTGGTGCAGTACCGCGAACTTGCGAAGAAGACCGGCGCGATCAAGTACGACGCGGATGTCTCCAAGCTCAGCGGCGCGGCGCAGAAGATCAGCGCGGAATATGTCTTCCCGTATCTCGCCCACACGCCTATGGAGCCGCTCAACTGCACCGTGCGCATCACCGGCACGGGCGCTGCGACCAAGGCCGAGCTGTGGCTGGGCACGCAAGCCCCCGGTTGGGAAGTGGCGACGGCTGCGCGCGTGCTCGGCGTGCCCGCGCAGAATGTGCGGGTGAACGTGCAGATGGCGGGCGGCGGTTTCGGTCGCCGTGCCACGCCTTCGAGCGACTACGTGGCCGAGGCTTGCCACATCGCCAAGGCCACGCGCGCTGCGGGCATCGACGCGCCGGTGCGCATGGTCTGGAGCCGCGAGGACGATGTGAAGGGCGGCTACTACCGTCCCATGCATGTGCACCGCGCGGAGATCGGACTCGACGCGGACGGCAAGGTCGTGGCGTGGGACCACGTCATCGTCGGCCAATCGCTCGCCAAGGGCACGGCGTTTGAAGGATTCATGGTCAAGAACGGCGTGGACACCACCACCGTCGAAGGCATGAAGGAACCCTACGACCTGCCCATGCGCCTGTCCGCCCATCACCCCGATCTGAACGCCCCCGTGCTCTGGTGGCGCAGCGTGGGCTCGACCCACACGGGCTACGTGATGGAAACGCTGATCGATGAAATCGCCCGCATCGCCAAGCAGGACCCGGTGGCCTATCGTCTTCAGCAATTCGGCGACAAGCACCCGCGCCACAAAGCCGCGCTGCAAATCGCAGTGGAAAAATCCGGCTACGGCAAACGCCAACTGGAAGCAGGCCGCGCATGGGGTGTGGCCGTGCACGAGTCCTTCGACTCCATCGTCGCTTACGTCGTCGAGGCATCGGTGAAAGACGGCACACCCAAGCTGCACAAGGTGACCGCAGGCGTTCACTGCAATCTGGCGGTGAACCCGAAAAGCGTGGAAGCGCAGGTGCAGGGCGGGGCGTTGATGGGTCTGGGCATGTGCCTGCCAGGTGCTGCCATCACGTTCAAGGACGGCGTGGTCGAGCAAAGCAACTTCGGTGACTACGTCGTCCCGCGCCTGACCGATATGCCCGAAGTCGCCGTGCACATCGTGCCAAGCGCCGATGCCCCCACGGGCATGGGCGAGCCCGGCGTGCCACCGCTGGCTCCGGCGTTCGCGAATGCGATTGCCAAGCTGACCGGAAAGGTGCCTCGGGAGTTGCCGTTCAAGCTGGCTTGAGTGCCATGTGCTATGTCGCTGGTGCGTGCGCGGTGAGACGTCACAGCGCCGTATCCAGCACCATCATCATCACGAATCCCGCCATCAAGCCCGCCGTGGCAAAGGCTTCATGGCCTTTGCGGTGGGATTCGGGGATGATCTCGTGGCTGATCACGAACAGCATGGCACCTGCGGCAAAGCCCAGGCCCCAGGGCAGCATGGCGGCCGATTGGTGGATCATGATGGCGCCCGCCACGGCGCCCAAGGGCTCGACCAGGCCGGAGAGCATGCCCAGCAGCACGGCAAAGCCGCGTGTGTATCCCACGGCGAGCAGCGCTGCGGCCACCACAAAGCCTTCGGGCACATCCTGAATGGCGATGCCTATGGCCAGCGCATTGGCGCGCAGGCCTTCGTTGCCCGCGTAGCCCACGCCGATGGCCAGACCCTCGGGCAGGTTGTGCAGCATGATGGCGATCACAAACAGCCAGGTGCGACGCAGCTTTTGAGCCGATGCGCCTTCGCGGCCTTTGATGAAGTGCTCGTGCGGCAGAAGTCTGTCCAGCGCGAGGAGTGCCAGGCCGCCGAGCAGAATGGCAACTCCCACCACACCACCGGCGCCCCAGGCTGTGCCGCTGAACGCACCAGTGTGGCGAGCCGCTTCCAGCGCCGGAATCACCAGCGAGAACGCGCAGGCGGCAAGCATCACGCCTGCGCCAAACCCGAACAGCGTGTCCTGCACGCGCTCCGAAGGCCGTTGAGCGAACAGCACGGGCAGGGTGCCCAAGGCGGTGGCCAGTGCCGCAACGCTGCCGCCGATGAGTGCGCTGCGCGCGGCCTGTTGATGGAGCAGGGCATTCCAGAACAGCACACATACGGCCACCACCCCCAGTGCGCAGATGGCAAAACCGATGCGGGTCTGCAGGCGCATGGACGGCTTGCGCGAAGCAAGCGTGGTGTGCAGTGATGAATCTTCCATCAGCATGTGGGTGTCCTTCTTCTGGTTCATGGACGTGTGAATGCGTGCGCGGTCTGGAATGTCGGCGCTGCCATTCAACCCGGCAGCGCGGCTGCGTGGCGGCGGGCCACTTCGGGCCAGTCGATCACGTTGAAGAACGCGGCGATGTATTCGGGTCGGCGGTTCTGGTACTTCAGGTAGTAAGCATGCTCCCAGACATCCAGACCCAGAATCGGCGTGTTGCCCGAGGCAATGCCCTGCATGAGCGGAGAGTCTTGATTGGCGCTGCTCTCCACAGCCAGCTTGCCTTGCGCGGTGACGGTGAGCCAGGCCCAACCGCTGCCGAAACGGGTCAGCGCGGCTTTGGTGAATTCAGCGCGGAAGGCATCCATGCCGCCCAGATCTGTCTGAATGGCGCGCGCCAGATCACCGTCCGGATCGCCGCCGCCTTGGGGCGACATCACCGCCCAGAACAGGCTGTGATTGGCATGACCGCCGCCGTTGTTGCGCACCGGAAGGCGCAGCTTCTCGGGCAATGCATCGATCCGTGTGATCAGCGCATCCACGGGCAACTCCGCATATTCCGTACCTTCCAACGCGGCATTCAGATTGTTCACATAGGTCTGATGGTGCTTGGCGTAGTGGATTTCCATGGTCTGGGCATCGATATTCGGCTCCAGATCGGCATAGGCATACGGCAGTGGCGGAAGGGAATGCGGCATGGATGAAAATTCCGTTGGTTTGAAAACTGAGTGCAATAAGAATCCAGAGGCTGGGTGCTGACGCTGCGATCAGTGCAGCGTCGAGCGATGCGAAGACGCATGTGCGCTGAGGTCGTAGAGCGCATCGACGCTGGAGGCCTGTTCGCGATGCGCTGCGTGATGGTCACTCAAAGCCGAAAAGGTGTAGCGAATGTGCTTGCAAGCTGCCATGCGCATGGATTCGGAGACATCCTCGTTGTGCATCAACGCGGAAACTCGGTGATGCGCGCAATGCAGGCATTCGGCTGCGGATGTGGGCTGATCCAATGCTTCGAAGCATTCGGCCAGATTCAGATGCGCAATCACGAAAGCGGCCAGACGGTCATCGTCTGACACATTGGATTCCTCCTCGCTGTAAAGCAACTCGTGCGCCACGCGCAAAGCCTGTTCGTGCCAAGCCAATGCATGTGCCGCACAACGCGTGCGATGGGCATCGACGCCCGCACTGGTGAGTCGCTTCCATTCGTCGAGCAAGGCGTCGTCGGAACGTTCACTCCATTGGTTGTGATTCATGAGGTTTCCTTTTCGTGCCACGAGGCAGACGCAAGCTGTTCGGTCTTGCCGGATGGGTGAATGCGCACGATGCGCAAGGCGTCGGGTTGCTCGACCAGCATGCAGGTCTTGCCGGTGCGCTTGCAGTGATCCTCCACGCGCCAGAACGAACCCTGTGTGACGCAGCCGGTCTGGCAGATGACGAGGTCGGCCGCGTGCAGGCTGCGTTCGAGCAGATCGGCATCCGCATCGGGCGCCGTGTCTTGCGGCTCGAACATCGCGCCATGGACTTGCCAACTGGCCAACGTGGCCTGCAACTTCAGGCGCTCTTCGCGCTCCCATGCCAACGCGCTGTCGCGCACGATGACCTGCGCACGCACCCGCAGAAGCTCGGCCTGCAGCCGTTTGATTTCCCGTTCCTGGGCCTCGATTTCGTCAGTGCAACGTACTTGCAAGCTTCCACAATGGCGCAAAAGCACGCCATGCTCCAGCACCAGTTGGTGAATCTCTTCCTTGTTGTATGACACGGTGCGTTTGCCTCCAACGTTGTGGGGCACGCCGCTCGCACCACCAATGAAGTTGCGATGGAAGGGCTTTCATCTCAAGCCATTTCATCCAATGCACAAATAATAAATGAGAATCGTTCGTGTTTGTTGATTATTTCTTTTCCCTTGTGAACGGCATGGGTTCAGAAAAGAAAAACCACCGGTCCCCGATGACGGAACCGATGGTTTTTTGGGCAGAACGGCTGCAGTGCTGAAGATCGGTTTCTATGCCAATGTCATTGCGCAATGAGCGGGCGTTGCAACCAGGCAGAGGCCGTCAACCCGCAGGCTGCAAAACAGACCGATCCCCGATCTCCAGCAGCATCTTCATGCGCCGCTCGCGGATGCGCCAACCAGTAGCAGTAAGTGTCCAGAGATCTTCATAGAACCCGATCGCGTCATACCGAAGCTTGGAGCGTTCGTTCAACCCCTTGTGCACGGCCCGCACCTGGATCTTGCTGCGCACATTCGCCGGATCGGAAGTGGCGTCCACTTCCAGATTGCCCAGCAGATGCTGTGTCGGACCACAGCCGTCCAGATGCGTGCTGATCATCTCGTGCACTGCGGCGATGCCGTGGCGCGTGTAGCCGCCGTAGTTGGTCACGCAGTCTTCGGTGAAGACCTCCGGCAGCAGCGCGTAGTTGCGGGTGTCGCACACGGTGGCGTAGCGGGTGAGGACCTGCGCCAGCGCGTGCTCCAGCAGCACCTGCTCGATGGAGGAAGGTGCTGCTTGCATCATGAAGGAAGTTTTCCGTTCACGGCTGCTTGGGGTTCTGGCTGGGGCATGTGACCTCCGCCGACCACTGTGGTGGTGCTCGGCTGTTGCTGTGTGGTCGCAGGGCTTGCCGCGTCATGCGCGTGGCGCTTTGCGGACCTGGCTTCGGCGGCTTCCACGTTGAGCCAGCAGGCCATGGCGGGCAGCAGGAAGATCGCGCCCAACATGTTCACGAGGAACATGAAGGCCAGCAGAATGCCCATGTCTGCCTGAAACTTGAGTGCCGAGAACGCCCAGGTGCCCACGCCGATGGACATGGTCAGCGCGGTGAAGATGGCTGCGTTGCCGCGCTGGCGCATGGCTTCGTAGAAGGCTTCGCGCAAGGTGGTGTGGCGGTCGCGCAGGGCATGTTGCATGTTCTCGAACAGGTAGATGCCGTAGTCCACGCCCACGCCCACGCCGAGCGCGATGACGGGCAGGGTCGGCACCTTGAGGCCGATGCCGAGCACGGCCATCAGCGCGTTGCACAGGATCGAGACGATGGCCAGCGGCACGATGATGCACAGCACGGCGCGCCAGCTGCGGAAGGTGAGCCAGCACAGCAGCGTGATCGCGCCGAAGATCGATGCCAGCATCTGCACTTCGGCGTGTTCCACGGCTTCGTTGGTGGCTGCGGCCACGCCTGCATTGCCGCCTGCGAGCAGGAACTTCACCGTAGGCGTCTTGTCTTCGGCGATGAACGCCTTGACCTCGTTGACGACATGCGTGAGCGTTGCGCCTTCGTGGTCCTTCAGGAAGATCTGCATGTTGATGAGCTTGCAGCTTTCGGTGTTCAGGCCGAGGTCGGGCACCAGCACCTTGATGCCCGAGCGCAGTGCGGCTTCGGTGCGTTGCAGCGCAGCCCAGCGCGGGTTGCCTTCGTTGTTGCCGGCGGCGGCAATCTTGGCGAGTGCGGCGGATGTGGTGACCGACTGCACGCCGTCCACGCGGCTCATGCGGGCCTGAAAACGTTCGACCGCATTCATCACCGACCAGTCCACGCAGGCTTCTTCGACGTTCTGAGTTTCGGCGTAGACCGAGAGCACGTCCATGCCGATGGAGTAGTGGGCGATGATGTTGTCGTTGTCCTGGTTGTAGCGCGATTCGGCGCGCAACTCGGGCGCGCCGGTGCCCACGTCGCCGGTCAGCAGACCACGTGAAAGAGCGGTGCCGCCCGCGAGCACGACGAGCGCGATGACCAGCGTGATCAGGGCAGGGCGCGGCTCGGACAGGGCCGAGAGCTTCCACCAGCGCGGGTTGCGGCCGTTGGCGTCGTAGACCGGTGCGACCTTGGCACCTTCTTCGAGCTTGAGGTGCGCGAGCACGGCGGGCAGGAAGACTTTGTTGGTGATGATCATCAGCAGCACGCCAAGGCAGGCGGTCACGCCCAGCTCGTGCACGATGGGGATGTCGATCAGCATGATGACCATGAAGCCCAGCGCGTTGGTCAGCAGCGCGAGCGTGCCGGGAATCGCGAGCTTGCGGATCGAGTTTTCTGCGGCAAGGCGCGGCGACAGGCCGACGCGCACGTCGTGCTTCCACGCGCCCGTCATCTGCACCGCGTGCGACACGCCGATGGAGAAGATCAGAAACGGCACGAGGATGGACATCGGATCGATGCCGTAGCCCGCGAGCGGCAGCAGGCCCAGCAGCCAGATCACCGGCAGCAGCGCCACGGCCAGACCCACGACGGTGAGGTTGGTCGAGCGCGTGTAGAAGCGCAGCAGCACGGCGGTGATGACGAAGGCGATCACGAAGAACAGCATCACCGTGAACAGGCCGTCCATCACATCGCCCAGCACCTTGGCAAAGCCGATGATGTGGATCTTGACGTGCTCGTTCTCGAACTTCTTGCGGATATCTTCAAGGCGTTGCGCGACCTTGTGGTAGTCGAGCTTTTCGCCGGTCTTGGGATCGACCTCCTGCAGGTCGGCGCGCACCATCGCTGACTTCAGATCGTTGCTGACAAGGCTGCCGATCTGACCGGACTTGGCGACGTTGGAGCGCACATGCGCGAGGCCTTCCTCGTTGGGCTCGAAGCGCGAGGGGATCAGCACCTCGCCCACATAGCCTTCCTCGGTGATCTCGATGTACTTCACGTTCGGTGTGAACAGCGAGTAGACCTGCCCCCGATTGACGCCGGGGGTGAAGAACACTTCGTCGTTCACCCCACGCAGCGCATCGAGAAATTCCTTGTTGTAGATGTCGCCTTCGCCCTTCCATTCCACACTTACCAGCACGCGGTTGGCGCCCGAGAAGGTGTTGGAATATTTGAGGAACGCGGCCATGTAGTCGTGGCGCAGGGGGATCAGCTTGTTGAAGCCGGGGTCCAGATGCGTGCGCGTGGCGGACGTTGCCAGCAGCGCGGTCGCGAGCAGCGTGAGGATGATGATCGGCACGCTGAATCGGATCAGCCAGCGCGCGGTGGAGGCGATCAGCTTGTCCAGCCGGGAGACGGGATCGGGGAGAGTCATGGTTTGGTTCCTTGGCTGGAAGGCTGGGTCGTTGCCGCAGTGCTTTGTTTGGCATTCAGATCGGGCATGGGCTGCAGGCCCGCGTCACTTGCGATCCAGCCTTTGCCGCTTTTTTCGTCCAGCAGCACCACATCGGTGAGCGTGGCGCGGCCCTTGGCGCGGCGCAGCGTGAAGGTCTTGCCGTTGTCGTCGCTCACGCCCAGCATGCTGCCCTGGCCGACCAGCACGATGGTGCCGTTGGCCTCGCGTGCATGGCCGAAGAAGGCGACCGGCGCGGGCACGCTGGACTTGGTCCATTCGGCATGCGAGTCGGCCTTCACATACACGTTGCCGCGCATGCCGTAGATGAGCCAGCCGTTGTTGGCCAGCGGCATGGCGTTGTAGAACGAGCCGTTGTAGAACGCGGGCTCGGCATGCCAGGTGGCGGTGGCATCGTCCGAGCGCAGCACCAGACCGCGTTCGCCCACGATCAGCCAGTGCTTGCCGTCGGCGCTGCTGGCGATGCGGTTCAGGTGCTTGTCCTCCACCTCGGCGGGCAGCGTGTAGGGCTCCCAGGTCTTGCCTTCGTCCTTGGACGTGATGGCCTTGCCGAACGCGCCGACGCTGAGCCAGTCGCCCGAGGGCAGGCGCGCGACCGACATCAGCGGCTCGCCGTTCTTGGGTTTGAAGTTCAGCTCTTCCCAGCTCGCGCCGCCGTCGCGTGTGCGCAAAATCCAGTTCTCGTGGCCGACGGCAAAGCCGGTCTTGCTGTCGGACGCAAAGCTCATGTTGTTGAGCAGCGTCTGACGATCCTGAGTGATTTTCGCGGGCGTCCAGTGCGCGCCCTGGTCATCCGAGTAGAGAATCTCACCCATGGCACCGGCTGCCAGCAGGCGCTTGCCGGCGATGGTCAGTGCGTTGAAGTGGGTCTTCTCCGCGCCGACCGAGTTGGGCGCGAGCGGCGGTGGGGTGCGGGGTGAGAAGGCGAGCGCAGAGGCGACTGCGACCAATGCGGCTGTTCCGATGCCTACGGCTGTTTTCAACAAGATGTCTCCTTATGGGCGCGGTCCTGCATGAGGCTCGCGTTCATGGTGAATTTGTCGCCAAGAGGCTCTTGCAACATCGTCCGAATGGACGTCAGAGCACGCATCCACGGGTTTGTACGGGGGTGCCCTATGCGGGAAAACCGGGTGTCGGCCTTAGTCTTGTCAGACGATGGTCGGACGCGCGAGCTTTCCCACAATGGATGCACCAAATTGAAAAGGTGAAAAGGGTTACTTATGGGTTTGCAAGGAAAGGCGGCGCTCGTCGGAGCTGCGCAATACAAGCCTGAGAAATACGCGACGGCCCCGCAGATGTTCCATCTGGAGCAGATATCGGACCTGACGCTCAAGGCGCTCGACGATGCAGGTATGGAGTTGTCCGAGGTGGATGGCCTGATCACCACGGGTGCGTACTTTCACGAAGCCAGCAGCTTCGTGCCCGCCATGGTGGGCGAGTATCTGGGCGTGAAGCTGAACTTTGCCGAAGTGATCGACCTCGGCGGTGCGAGCTCAGTCGGCATGGTCTGGCGCGCGGCGGCGGCCATCGAAATGGGCATGTGCGACACCGTGGTCTGCGTGATCCCGGCGCGCATGGCACCCTATTCGGAGCATGACGACCACGTGGCTGAAGTGATGAAGTCCAGCCGCTTCGGCGGCCACAGCACGCGCTATGGTGCTCCCGAGGCGGAACTCGATCTGCCCTACGGCCACATGGCGCAGAACACCGGCTACGCGATGATCGCGCAGCGTTATGGTTCGATCTACGGCTACGATCCCGCGGCCTTGGCGCGCATCTGCGTGGACCAGCGCTTCAACGCCTGCCACAACCCCGATGCCATGTTCTACGGCAAGCCCATCACGGTGGACGACGTGCTCAACTCCCGCATGGTGGCCGAGCCGCTGCGCGTGCTCGAAATCGTGCTGCCCGCAGCCGGTGGCGGCGCGATGATCGTCACCCGCGCCGACCGCGCCAAGAGCTGCAAGCACCGTCCCGTGAAGATCGTCGGTGCTGGCGAACATGTCAGCAGCAAGTCGCCCACCTATGCGGCCGACATGCTCAAGACGCCCATCGGCCCCGCATCGCAGCGCGCCTTCCAGATGGCCGGCATGCGCCCGTCCGATGTGCACATGGCGCAGATCTATGACTGCTACACCATCACCGTGATGCTCACGCTCGAAGACGCAGGCTTCTGCGAAAAGGGCAAGGGCCTTGAATTTCTGCGTGAGCACGACTTCACCTTCAAGGGCAACTTCCCGATGAACACCCACGGCGGCCAACTGAGCTTTGGCCAATCCGGCAGCGCGGGCGGCATGACGCAGGTGATCGAAGCCATCCAGCAAATCCAGGGCCGCGCCGGCGCGCGCCAACTGGGCCGCAACGATCTGGCATATGTCTCGGGAACGGGTGGTGTGATGAGCGAGCAGGGCGCACTGATCCTGCAGGGAGCGTGAACAACATGGCATGGAACAAACCTCTTCCGCTGCCCACGGCCATTTCCGCGCCGTACTGGGATGGACTCAAGGCGCATGAGCTGCGCGTGCAGCAATGCGACAAGGGCCACTGGCTGTTCTTCCCGCGCACCCATTGCCCCACCTGCGGTTCGCGCCATCTCGAATGGAAGCCCGTCTCGGGCAACGGCACGCTCTACACCTTTACTGTGGCGCGCATCGCCACCATGCCCGAATTCACCGACGAAATGCCGCAACTACTGGCCGTCGTGGAACTCGATGAAGGCGTGCACATCAACACCACCATCGTCGGCGCCGAGCCCGAACAACTGAGCGTCGGCATGCCCGTGCGCGCCGTGTTCGATGATCGTCCTGGCTCGGTCACGTTACTGCGCTTTGCTCCAACAGGCAGCGCACACCCATCGGTGATCCCGGCAGAAGGCGTGGCCGAAGCCGTCGTTGCTGTCGCCGATGCTGCCGCTGCACCAGAAGCGCCAAAGCGCAAGATCTCCGCCAAGGATCTGGACGCGATGAAGTCCTTGGTCAGTACGGAATACAGCCCGTGGTCGAATGAATTCCTCGTCTCGCAGGAGGTCATCAACGACTTCGCCAAGCTCTCGGGCGACGACTACTGGATCCATACCGACCCTGAAAAAGCCAAGGTCAAGAGCCCGTTCGGCACCACGATTGCCCACGGCTCGCTGGTCCAAGTGTTGGCCAGCCAACTGCGCATTCCGCTCGATTTCGAAGTGGTCGACTTCACCAACATCGTCAACTACGGATCGGACCGCCTGCGCTTCCCGGCCCCCGTGCCCAGCGGCTGCAAGATCCGCTCGCGCTCGCGGGTGAAGTCGGTGGAACAGGTCAAGAGCGGCACGCAGGTCACCATGGAAATCAACATCCACGTGGTGGGGCAGGACGACAGGCCTGCCGTCATCAACGATCTGGTGATGCTCTATATGTGATTTTTCTCTGATTGTTCAGTGAACTCCGGCCGCGGTGGGCGGCTGGATTCCGTGAGGGGTGGAAGCTCCTTTTCAAAGCGCTGCTGGTCGGCGCTTTTTTTTCGCCTGCGTATGGTCCGTTTGAAAGATGCTTGCGCCGCTCCTGCGGTAGAACATGACTGCCCAACCATACCAAGGAGACAAGAAGTGAAGGACGTGTTTCGCCAATTTGCGCTGAACGGCCAGGTTGCCGTGGTGACGGGCGCAGGCAAGGGCATTGGTCGCGCTTGTGCATTGATGCTCGCTCAGGCTGGTGCCGATGTGGCACTTTTCGCTCGCACAGAGGCTGATCTCGCCGATGTGAAAGCCGCAATCGAGGCCATGGGGCAACGCGCCATTGCAGTGACCGGCGATGTGAACAAGGAGGAGGACTTGGACACGCTCATTCGGCGTACGGTGGGTGAGTTGGGCAAGCTCAGCATTCTGGTGAACAACGTGGGCGGCGGCGGGCCCAACGATCCGCGCAAGGTCGATGGCAAGAACGTGGGTGACATGCTCGCCTTCAACGTGGTGCCCGCCTACAGCCTGATCCAGAAAGCCGCCCAGGCCATGGAGGCTGCCGGTGGTGGTTCTGTAGTCAACATCTCGTCCGTGGCTGCGAGATATGCACAGAAATACTTCAGTGCCTATGGGGCGGCCAAGGCGGCGCTCAATCAGCTCACCCGCAATTTGGCGCAGGACTATGGTCCGACGGTGCGCATCAACGCCATCGAACCTGGAACCATCATGACGGATGCACTCGCACCATTTCTCACGGCTGAGCGCAAGGAGCGAATGATCAAGAGCACTCCGATGGGCCGCATGGGTCAGCCGGAGGACATTGCGGCAACGGCGCTGTTTTTGGTGTCCCCTGCGGCGAGCTGGATCACGGGCAAGATCCTTTCGGTGGATGGCGGAGTGGAGTCACCCAACTTCTGACCGCGTGCGAGCCTGCTCACGAACCGATGGACGAGGCCAAGCTTCGTGCATCGGGCGAAAATTTTTCAGTTGGCAATCCGAGGCTATATCTGCTGCTATAATCTAAGGCTTGGCTCCTTGTTGAGTCAACGGGTGATTAGCTCAGCGGTAGAGCACTGCCTTCACACGGCAGGGGTCACATGTTCGATCCATGTATCACCCACCAATATTGAAAACCTCTTGAATCTTTGGTTCAAGAGGTTTTTTGTTTTGCGCGGACTTTTCGCTGCGGTGGGCACTTTCCGATTCGAGGAAGAAGAATGCCGAAAAAGTCGCCAAACCAGAAATTTGATAGCAACCATGGCATACAATATGAGCTTGCCGCGATCAATCGTTGCATCTGCAAGAGCGATCTTGCGATCACGGGCGATCTCTGTTTTTGAAAAGATTTTTGCTGAAAAGCACAAACTTCCAAAAAAACTCAATTTTCTAACCTATAATTGAGGGCTTCCGGAGAGGTGGATGAGCGGTTTAAGTCGCACGCCTGGAAAGCGTGTGTGGGCTAATCCCCACCGCGGGTTCGAATCCCGCCCTCTCCGCCAAGATGTCTTAAAAATCAATGATTTACGAGTTGTTTTGATTTTTGTACCACTTAAAGTACCACAAAGAGCAAAGGCTGCAGACTTAAGTTTGCAGCCTTTTTTCTTGGCTATGTCCCCGTTGAGTGTGGAAAAACGCCAATAGCCGCGAGCAGCAATGCCTGCGGGGTTCTCAGACGCTGTGTATCCAGAGCACGGCGCCAGCCCAGGTAGTTGGGCAAATAGCGGGTAACTACACCGTGAAACCTGCCAAGCCATTGGCGCAGGCGGCTGTGATACGCGTTGACGTTCTGCACATGAAACGCCCCTTTGACGCGAATGCCTGCGGACAGATTCACGCACTCATGCGTGATTCCTGCTTCTGCCGCGAAGTAGCGATACGTGGCGTTGGCATTGCTCACCAGTAGAGCATCGTCATACAGCACTGGCTGAAGATGCTCACGCAGTTGAGCCTTGCTCACTGCGCCGTTGCCGGTCACAAAGTCCAGCGTCTGTCCCATGCGATCGCGTGCGACCAACACGCACACCAGCTCCTTGGAGAGTCCTCGTTTGCTCGCCGAACCTCCGCGCTTGCGGGCAGTTCGCATCAACTGGCGAGCTCCCTTGTTCGACTCTAGCAGGTACGTCTCATCGACTTCGGTAATTCCGCTGAGGCGCTCAGGACGATCGTTCTTGGCCCATTGCAGAAAGCGGTGACGCCAACGAAAGCTGGTGTTGCGATGCACGCCAGCGGCGCGTGCCGCATGTCTGATGGACTGAGACTTGAGCATGCACTGCAAATAGGCCAGCCACCGAGACTTTAGTCGCAGGTGTGCCAGCGGCGTGCCCGTCAAAGCATTGAACTCTTGCGACAGCCAGCGCGCCGGTAACGCTGAAGACCATGCGCTTGGCCGTGACGGTACAAGTGCGTGTCAGCGCAATGCGGACATTGTTGGCAGCGTTGCGCCTGGATCTGGATGATTTGCTGAGTCTGCTCTGACTGATCAAGCGGCCGCAGGGCGCCGCCCGGCTCCGTGCGTTGCTTGGGCGTCAGGTGTTGCAGCCCCGAGAGCAAACGGTTGAAGGTGCGTGAGTCCATTGAAGTCCCCCGACAGTCCGACACGTATCGTTAGGCTGGGGCGATTCAATGGAGTTCAATACTTAATGAGGACAGAGCCTTTTTCTTTGCTTCGCACAAGCTGGTATGTTCTGTTTGTCGAGGTAGTTCGGGGTTTGTAGGGCTAAAGGCGGAGCGGTCAGAAACTATTGTGTTGACTTGGGCTGGTCCATCTAGTCTCATGTCAGTCATGCTTGAGACAATGTCTCTTCTGCAGCGATTGCTGCCTTCGGCCACTGGCGAGCGAAGTCACGCTACTTGCGACTAAGCGGTCATCGACCTCGGTGGAATTCGAGCTGAGTCCGCGCCAAGACCTGCAATCCTGCGTCCTCCAAAACTGCTGTCTCGAAAACTCAGAGCAGGTCAGTGGCAGTGATGTCAGTTCGACTTCTTGTGTGTGCCGCCATCAACCGGATGGGCAAACGCGGGCGTCCCGCAGCGCTGACACCGGCACCAGTAAGCTGCAAGCAGGGGTCGAACAGATTGAGCTCGTCAGCCGCCCTGCACGCACGAGGGTTACGCGCAAAGTGCGGTCCAGCGTAGCTTCGAGTTGCTCCTAGGGCATGCGCCGGGCCAGCACTGCCAGGAGATGGGACAGGTCGATCATTTAATCGAGGCGGGCGCGGAAGAAGTCGACTGTAGCCATGGACTGGAGGATTGATCCAAATCCCTGAGGTTTTGAATAGTTTGATGGCACAAATCGGGGGATGGAGTTTTGCAGGGGGCGACTACTTTTGGCGTTGTTGCACAACTCCAGCTATGCAGTGCGGAAGGCTCGCGAGTTGAGTGAATCGAGCAGGAGGCGCAAGCGTTACCGCACCACAAACTGGAAGGCGTATACCGCTTTTGTTAACAATACCGCAACCCAATTGTTAAATTGTATCGAACTCAAACAACTGCACTGTCATTGATGTAGACTATAACTTTACAGGGGTGGTTGTTCGGATCTATTTTTGAGTTGCAATTTGTGATTCGAATGCAAGGCGGTCAGATGGATCAACCTTGCGCTCGCATATTGATCCTTTTCTTACTAAGGCGTCCAAACAGAACCTCTTTCAAAACTATTCCTCAGCTATTGCGGACCTCTGCTGAAAGCGGGATATATACAAAGTGAGCTCTCTATGCGACACCAAGGATTGACGCCGCTGCGTCATGTCTTCTTCTTGAGTCCTTCCGGAACGGCTTATTTTTTCCGTAGACTGATCGTCTTGGTCTCGCTGGCGTGCGCTGCACAGGCTGCGACAGCAGTGGTCCTGTTTGATAACTATAGAGGCAGGCTGAGCATCACAGGTACACCGGTTAGCCCCAACTACCTAAACCAGACCTCTAGTATTGCCGCCCTGCAAAATCTGGTAGACATTTCGGCAGCTGGCAATTCGACAATTGCATCTTCTGGCAGCGCTGCGAACGTCGACTGGGGTGCCTCCAGTGGGGCGCTATGCAACACCAGTAGTGCGCCCAATTCTCAGGCATGTCTGAGCCAGTTGCAGGGTCGGGTTGTTTATGCCCTCGTCAAGTTTCCTATCCAAGGCAGCTACAGCTTCACAATGGCGCATGACGACGAAGTCAAGTTGCAGTTTTCCACAAACTATTCGGCAGCCAATTCGGCGAATTATCGGGGTTTTGACTACAACGTCCCTGTTGGAAGTTTGTCGGCTTACACCCGCAACGACAGTGATTTCGCCGCTGTTCCAGGATCTTTCAACGTGGCGCAGGATGGCGCTTGCTATGCCATGCGCCTCTACTGGAACAATCAAGGTGGTATTAATCATTTGCGCTTGCACTGGATACCACCGAACGGAGCCGAGGCCTTCATTCCTGATGTCAATCTGAGGGACCCTAGCGATCCAGCGTCATATACGGATTGCGCAATCGTTAACTCCGACATTGGTGTGTCCAAGTCAGGACCGCCGAGCTTTGTGGCGGATAGCTCGACTTCATTTCAGTACAGCATCAAGGTCTGGAACTACGGACCTAATCCCGCAAGCGGCATCACCGTCGCTGACACCTTGCCCAGCAGCGTCAGTGTGACAAGTGCCACTTGTACCGCAACTGGAAGCGCTACCTGTGCTGCGAGTGGAGTATCAAGCGTCGGCAACGCATATTCGTTCAAGACAGGGAGCTTGCCTCTCAATACCACCGCGGGAAATGCGAATACACCACCTGCCGATGGTTCAGGGTCCTATCTGACTTACACAGTCACCGTGGTCCCAAGCTCCGGGACCACAAGCCTCAGCAATACAGCCACCCTTACCGTCAACGACTCGAATCCCGCTAACAACACCAGTACGTTTTCCAACGTGGTTCGCGACAATTCGGTTCGGATTTCCAAGACAGGCCCGACGTCAAGTCCCGCTGGTCAACCCTTTAATTACACAGTCTCCCTGGTGAACAACCGAAATTCGGTAGTAAGCCCTGTGGTAGTTGCCGAGCAGTTGCCAGCGAATGTGAAAGTCGTGGCCGTTAGTGGAGCAACTTGCACTCCGTCGCAACCAAGCAATCCCGGCGCGCTCCTGAGCTGTACCTTGAACTCATCGCTTGCCGCGAATGGTGGCACCGGCTCATTCACGTTGACTGCTGTTGCAGTCAGCTCGGGCAATGCCGTCAACTACGTGGCGACAAGCCGTAACGGATCCAGCTCCCCAGGCACTCCTGGGGCAACATGTCCTTCGAATTCCAGCTGTGCCAACTGGAGCACCCAGATTATTGCCGCCCCTAACGCCGCGCTGAGCAAATCTTTCGCTCCTGCGAGTATTCCTGAAGGCGGAAGCAGTACGCTGCGTGTCACGATCAGCAATGCGGGCTCGGCGTCCGCACTGACCGGGCTAGCGGTGACGGATAGCCTTCCCTCTAATGTGACGGCGACGACAACGGGCACCAATACCTGTGGCGGCAGTACCGCGATCGGCTCCGGTGCGACAGCCGTCTCATTGGCCAATGGCCAATTGGCAGCAGGGGACAGTTGCTATTTCGAAGTCCAGGTGACTTCCTCCTCTGCGGCAAGCTATACCAATACCATTGGAGCTCAGGCATTAGCTTCAACGGAAGGCGCTTCAAACGTCTCGCCGGCCAACGCCGTTCTTACGGTCTTCAAGGCACCGAGGTTGACCGTTGCCAAGAGATTGCTTGGCCAAGTCGTCAGCTCCGATCAGTTTACGGTGTCTATCAGCAATGACGGACCAAGCGCTACCACCACTGGAAGCGGTTCCGGTGGTACGATTCAGACGCCCGCATATGCGGCAACGGCGGGTGCCAGCTATGTGTTGCGCGATGACCCTGCAGGCGCAACGAGTGCCGCACGCTATTCCAGCAGCTACGCATGTGTGAACACCACAGTGGGTGGCACTTCTGTTCCTGCTTCAGGCACGGGGACCACTGTATCCGTGACTCCGCAGGTAGGGGACAACATCACTTGTACCTTCACCAATACACCGATCTACCCCAGGCTGAGCAGCGCAAAGACTGCTTCTGCGAACCCCTTTGTGGTTGGCGCAGCCGGCCAGTTCTATGACATCTCAGTAACCGTAGCCAACGGACCAACGACTGCGCCAGTCGCCCTTGCCGACACGTTGCCTACCGGTATTACTCTTGCAGATTTACCTACTATCTCAGGTGCTGCAACACTGAGCGGCTGTGCCAGTAGCGGCTCCAGCCTGGGTGCAAGTTGCCAGCTAGGAGCTAATCTGGCCAATGGTACTTATACCGTCAGGATTCCGATCAATGTCAGTGCGACTGCAGTGGGCGGTGGCGCTACCAATACGGCCAACCTGAGCGGCGGCGGCGATCCTAACTGTACGGCCGGAACTCAAGGTGAAGCGTGTGATTCGTCGACGCCTCCTGTCACTGTGGTACAGAAGGCGGATCTGAGCATCACCAAGACCTCGGCGCAAGGCACGAGCTACGTGCCGGGCCAGACATTGAACTACACGATCGTGGTGACCAACAATGGCCCGAGCGACGTGAGCGGGGCAACTGTAAGCGATGCGGTGCCAAGTGATGTGATGGTGAGCAGTTGGAACTGCGTGCCGAGCGACGCCAGCGCAAGCTGCGGTGGCACATCCACGGGTACGAGCAACAGCGTGAGTCTGACCGGCGTGAGCCTGCCCAATGGCAAATCGGTGACGATCACGATCGCAGGTACGGCCAAGCTGAGTGCAACAGGCAACATCACCAACAGCGCGACGGCGACATTGCCTGTTGGTATGACCTGCATAGCGGCGCCTTGCTCGAAGACATCTATTGTGACCAACCAGAATAGCGGTGCGCCAGCGCTGAGTATCTCCAAGCAAGCAACGCCGACGAGTTTCGCGGTGGGCCAAATGGGTGTGTACTCGATCCAGGTGACGAACACAGGCACGAACAGTACAAGCGGCACAATCACGGTGACTGACACTATGCCTGCGGGCATCACGGTAACGAGCGTGGGCGGCACAGACTGGACATGCATGATCGGCAGCGGTAACTCCAGCGTCAGTTGCACGAGCAATGCTGTGCTGCTGCCGGGCTCGGCAGCGCAGGTGATCAATGCAATGGTGAGCATTGCAAATGGGACCGCCACACCGGCGGAGAACACAGCGAAGGTAAGCGGCGGTGATACGACGTGCACTACACAGGCACCGTGCGAGGTCACGATCCAAACGAACGTGGACCGTCCTCAGCTAGACGTGACGAAGCTGCTAAACGGCAGCTTCGTGGTGGGCCAGCAGGCGATCTACACGATCACAGCGACGAACAACGGCCAAGCGGCGACGCTGGCAGGCACGATCACGGACTTGATCCCGACAGGCCTCTTGATTGGCGACCTGACGAACAGCGGTTGCACAGCAAGCGGGCAGACGGTGACGTGCAACGTGCCAGCAGGCAAGCCCAGCGGCAGCTCGGTGGTCTTCACGATCCCAGTCACGCCGCAGGCGCATGTAAACGGCCAGTCGCTGACGAACAAGGCGCAAGTTAACTCTGACACGGGTGACAGCACCTGCCCAGCAGGCACTCACTGCACGGGCATGACGGACAACCCGGTGACGGCAGCGCAACTGACGCTCACCAAGGCAGCCTCAGTGGCGGCGTTCACGGTGGGCCAGCAGGCGAATTATCAACTGGTGCTCAAGAACAGCGGTACGGCGGACACGACGGCAGCGGTGACGGTGGCTGACACGGTGCCGGCAGGGCTACAAATCGACGAGAGCAACTTAGCGGCGCAGAACTGCGTGGTGACACCGGCGGGCAGTCAGTCGGTGGCCTGCACGGTGGACAGCCTGCCCAAGGGAGCGACGGTGAACATCATTATCCTGGTGACGCCGCAGATGAGTGTGGACGGGCAGACCGTCAAGAACCAAGCGACGGCGACGGGCGGAGGCGATCCGCTGTGCGGAGACAGCACGGCAGCGGCGAGCCTGCCAGCGCGCTGCGCCCCGAGCACGAGCACGGTAGTAAATGCACCGCACCTGAAGATGCAGAAGTCAACGGACACGCCGACGTTCTCGGTGGGGGTGCTCGGCCACTACACCTTGCAGGTGACGAACGTGGGAACGGCACCCACAAATGGGACGATCACAGTGGTGGACGTAATTCCTGCGTCGCTGACGCTGGGCACGATGCCAGCAGGCTGTACGGCGCAGGGCCAGCAGGTGACCTGTACGAGCACGCAAGTGCTGGCTGCTCCGCAGGGCGCAATCGTGGGCGGCTCGGTGAACTTCAACATCCCGGTGACGCCGAAGGCGGTAGTCTCATCCTCAAGCGTGAGCAACACAGCGACAGTGCTGGGCGGCGGCGATCCAGTGTGCCCTACCAACACGGCTGACTGTACCTCGACAATCACGACCAACGTCGACGCACCGAGCCTGCAATTGGCGAAGGCGGACAACGGAGCGTGGGTAGTAGGTCAGGCAGGCGCTGCCTACACACTGACTGTGAAGAACGTGAGCGCTGCGGTGGCGACGGTGGGGGCGATCACGGTGGTGGACACGCTGCCTGCGGGGATCTCGGCCATGGACACGACGAGCGGCAATTGGACGTGCACGGTTAGTGGACAGACGGTAACATGCACTAGCAGCACTAGTCTTGCGGCGAATGGCACGGTTGCGATCAATCTGCCGGTGACAGTGAGCGCATCGGCGATCACGAGCGGCACGGGTGGAGTAGTGAAGAACAACGCTTCGGTGGCGGGTGGTGGCGATCCGTTCAATGGTGGCATTCCGCCAACACCGGGTAGCGCTTGCACGGCTCTGGATTCGGCGTTGCCGGGCCACTGCGCTGGCAAGGACACGGTCGTGAACCTGCCTGCTGCGATGGCTGTGACCAAGGGCAAGCCAACCTTTTTTGCCACTGGCACACCCAGCCAATACACTGCCACCTATGCCGTGACGGTTGTAAACGACGGTGGCGCTCCGGGGGCTTACACGCTGATTGACACGCCTGGCTATCCGGCCGGTGTCTCGCTGGACAGTTGGACGGTGGTTTCTGCCAACGGGACTGTCAATCCAACGCTGGCGGCAAAACCGTCGAATGGCGCGGGCAATCAGATCAGTGTCGCCAATACGTCGATCAATAGTGGATCGACCCATACCTATACGGTGGCGATCACGTTCACGACCAACGTAGATGTGACAGCCATGAGTTGTACCGGCGCGCCGGGCTATGGAGCCTACAACGCTGTCGGCATTGGCAATGGTTCGACGGCCGCCAACTGCGAGTCGTTGCCGGGAGTCCCTAACCTGGTCCTTGCCAAGACCAGCAATGGCCCATGGGTGGTGGAACAGACTGGTGCACGGTACGTGCTGACGGTGAGCAACAGCGGTACCGCAGCTACAACTGGTACTATCACTGTCAGTGACTACATGCCGGGGGGAGTGATCGTCGCCAGCGGCATGTACAACGGATGGAGTTGCGTGGCATCAGGCCCGTTGCTAACCTGCACAAACCCGACCGCGATTGCTGCAAGTGGCTCCGCGAGCATCAACGTTCCGGTGGCGATTGCAGCAGCAGCGGTGCCCAGCGTGACCAACAGCGCTTCAGTGGGCGGTGGTGGTGACCCGTACAACGGAGGCAATCCGCCCATGCCGGGAAACTGTGCTGGTGATGCTCACTGTGCAAGCACTAGTACAGATGTGCTTACCAAGGCCGCGCTGGAGGTGACCAAGACCAACGGAGTGAGTAAGGTAGTCGCCGCCACGACCACCACGTATATCGTGACGATCACGAACAATGGTGGGACGGATGCTACGGATCTGAGTTGGACGGACACCATTGTGAGCGGCCTAGACAAGGTGAGCGTTGAAGCCGGACCGTTTACGGCAGGCTCGGTTGTGGGCACCTGCCAGGCGCTAAGCTGTACTGGGATTACGGTTAGAGCGGGCGGCAGCGTCAGCTATAAAGTGACGGCTAAGGTGGTGGGCAGCGTAGGAACCAAGGCGGTAAATTCGGCGAGTGTGACGGGTGGAGCCTGCACGACAATAGCATGCACGTCGACGGATAGCGATGACATCGATTCGCCCGTAGATGTGACGCCGGTTCCCGTGAATTCGAGCAAAATGCTGCTTATGCTCGGCACGCTGCTACTGCTCGCTGTCGTTGTGAGGCAGCGCTGGACATCCCGCGACAGGTGATGTCAATGTAGTGCCGCGTGAGAGATGACCCGCCCAGTATTACGTTGACACCCTGAACGGTTGAACGTCCCGGGCTAGGGCCTGTTCACGTTACCGAAGCAGCTCAAAGATCAAAGCCAGCGAGACAAACGCGGCATACATTGCATCCAACTTGTCGTAGCGGGTAAAAACTCGCCGATAGGCCTTGATCCGCCGAAATAACCGTTCAACTTCATTGCGTTGGCGATATTTTTGCTTATCTAGTGGCGAGGGATTCTTGCGTCGTGGATGCGCAGGGACAACCGGGATAAGGTTTCGATCCTCAGCTGCTGCACGCAAGTCATCGCTGTCATAGGCGCTATCCATGAGCAAATACACAGCTGAATCTTGCGCGTCAATCGCCTCGACGAGTTTGCGGCCTTCCGGGCTGTCCCCGGCTTGTCCGGGCGTCAAACTCCAGATCAATGCATCCTTGCAACTGGCTGCGACCATGTGAATCTTGCAGCTCCATCCACCTCGACTCTTGCCTATGGCTTGTGGTCCGTTTTTTTCTGAGCCCCGCAGCCATCAGGGTGAACTTTGACGATGGTGGAGTCCAGGCTCAACGCTTGAACAGCCCACTGGCTAAGTGCCTGTTGCTGCAGATGGTTAAGAACTTCGGCAAGTACGCCGCTATGGGCCCAGCGATACAGCCGCATGTACACGGTGTGCCAGGGCCCGAATCTGCGTGGCAAGGCTCGCCATTTGCACCCGTTGCTGGCCATGTAGGCCAAAGCATTAAGGAACCTGTAGTGGCTGATCAACTTGCTGCCGCGAGGCTTGGGCAGCAGGTGACGGATACGTTTGAACTGAGAGCGGGTGATGTGCATGCAGGCGAGCGATTCTCGCTGCTCTGACATGCACTCAACTATTTAGGTGAACAGGCCAGTTCGGCAATAGATACCCGACGTACAATATCGGGCGTTTGCATTTTCAGCGATGTATGCAGCCTCTGGCGGCTGTTGTGTATCTGTATCGACTCCTAAACCATGCACTTGGCCTGGTCTAGATCGATGGGTCTGTGCAGAAACAACTCGACTTTCAGAATTCTGTTGATCCGATCGGCCAGAGCATTCTGGTGGCAGTCAGCGCCACCTGATGCTTGATGTTGCGGGTCGCCGCCAGCAGACGGGAAATATCCTCACCGCTCAGCATCACAGGCAAGGTGCGCGGCAGCATTTTGGCCATCAACATCCTGATTCTCAAAAGATCGTGAACAGGTTCTTAGGCCCAGGCCGCTGCTTCAGTCAAAGCGCCCCGCAATGACTGCTGTGTTCATCAGCGGTCATTCGTGAGCAAAAGTTGAGCGACCGCATTCAGCCTACTGCAGACATTGACAGTGTGTCCAGACCGCCTTCCCAAAGCAGTCAATTTCACAACAACAAGGGAGAAGAAATGCGCGCGGATTTATCATCGAACCCTGAGGGCAACACCAGCCCAAATGTGGTCACTCCATGCCGTGACTCTGCAAAAACCGTCCCTCCGTGCATCTTTGCAATGGCCTTCACGATGGCCAGACCCAGACCGTGGTTGCGGTCGACGTTGTGGCGGGACGAGTCTGCTCTGTAGAACCGGTCAAATAGATGCCGTAAATGCTGTGGCTCTATATCCATTCCCTCGTTTGTCACAGTCACGACTGCTTCGGTGAGCTTTTGCTGCAAACGGGTTTCGATTTGAATGATGATATTGGAGCCGCTTGCCGCGTACCGAGTAGCATTGCTCAGAAGATTTGATAGAGCACGGCGCATCAATGGTGCATCAACGTGAACTTGCACATCTCCACGCACTTCGACCGTCAGGTTGGCGTCCAGAGCGACAGCCTCGTAAAACTCAACAACATCGTTGGCAACCGCGGCGAGACTGCAAATCTTAGTCTCTCTTGCTCCTGCCCCTCGGTCTGCTCGAGAGAGGAAGAGCATATCTCCGACCATTCCTGCGATGCGCCTCAAGTCCTCCAAATTCGACTCCAGCACATCGCGGACTTCATCGACTGAGCGTGGTTTGCGCAACACTACTTCCGTGCTCGAAATCAGAGTGGCAAGCGGCGTGTTCAGCTCATGCGCGACATCCGCGTTGAAGGATTCAAGTTGACGGTACGCGTCAGCAAGACGGTCAAGCAAAGCATTGAACTGCGTGACGATGGGTATCAGTTCCTGCGGCAGTCCTCCACCATCGAGGCGACGTTCAAAGTCTTTGGCAGACAGCGCACCGATTTGGCTGACCAGTGATTCGATAGGACGCAGGCTGCTACGCACAACCAAACCTCCAAAGAGCGAAAGCAAGAAGGCGCCTGCAATCATGGAGACGAACAGCGTCCACGCCAGAGCACGCAATAGAGCATCGTCGGGACGACGGTCCATGACCAATGTCGCGGTTGCATCGTGTACGTGGTCCGATTTAAGTGAAGTGATTTTGACGGCAAAAGTGCGCTGCAAGGTGTGCTTGTCGCCAAGGCCAGGAACGCGGCTGTCGAATAGCTGAACGCCGTTGCTGTCAACGATGCGGATGGCGTAATCGGAATGCCCGGCTAAAAAATCAGTCAGCACATGGCTCAGTGATTTGTCCCGGTGCTCAATGTTGTCATCCTTCAGCACATGAATAAGTGCCTGCTGCTTTTGGTCCAACATGTCTTTTTGGCGAGCGGAAAGCGTGGTGTCAAAGACCAGATAAACAGCCATGCTGACAGCACCAAGTCCCAGCATCGAAAGCAACGCCATCCAACGGGAAAGTCGCTGACCAAGATGTGGGACACTGCTCTTCGGGCTCATGACTGGGCTCGGCTCTCCAGCACGTAGCCCATACCACGGACCGTATGAATGAGTGGAGACTCAAATGGCTGGTCGACTTTCATGCGTAGGCGTCGCACGGCCACTTCCACCACATTGGTTTCGCTGTCAAAGTTCATATCCCAGACTTGGGATGCCAGTTCTGTGCGAGACAGCACTTTTCCCTGCCGCCGCAGCAACAGCGCTAGAAGATTGAACTCCTTGGCGGTCAGGTCCAGGCGCACTCCTGCTCGCACCGCCTTGCGACGAATGAGGTCAACCTCCAAGTCTGCCTCTTTGAGCGATGTGGGCTCGGGAGAGGCGTGATGTGCATGCACTCGGCGAAGCAGAACCTGAATACGGGCAACGAGCTCCGAGAAAGCGAATGGCTTAATCATGTAGTCATCGGCACCGCTCTGAAGTCCTCGAACCCGGTCCTCCACATCAGCACGTGCTGTGAGCATTAGTACGGGAATCGATTTGGATTGCCGAAGTGCCGCCAGTACAGCGAAGCCGTCGATGCCTGGGAGCATGCCATCCAGAACTATGAGGTCATAGTCCAGCTCCGTGGCCAGATGCAATCCATCGATGCCATTTGAAGCCACATCAACGGTATAGCCTTCCTCAGCGAGTCCTTTTCGGAGGTACTCGCCTAGCTTGGCTTCGTCTTCAATCAGCAGCAATCTCATGTACACCATTTTCGCGGATTTGCACGGAAACCGTAGATTACAAATTTGTCATCTTTCAGACGCCTTTGTGTTCGCTATTGGTTTCTAAAGTCTTCCCAATCGCACATTGAAACCTTCCCAGCGAAGTTCAGCCATTGTGCTGGCCGCTGCATCTGTGCGACGTGGTCCGCTCGAACACTGCAATTTGTCTACTGGACTCCTTGCCGCCCGCCGGCGGCAAGACTTCATGTGCGCCCAACCAGGATTCCCGGAGAAGCACACATGGCTACTTTATCGCTTGGTCCCGCAGGGACACTTTTGCTCCCCAAAACATATCTATCGTTCCTCTCACTCGCAGTCGCTTGCTCATTCTCGGCTAACGCAGCGACAACCCTCGACTCTCCAGCAACGGCGAACGGACGCGTGGCAAGTCCGGAGCCTGGGGTGAGAAACACGACCACCTTGGCCGTCGCTTGGGAAAAAGCCCTTGCAGCCAATCCGGGTCTGCAGGCAGCCAAATACGGTGCGGCTGCAACCGAGGGGGGGATTTTGCAAAGCAAGGTTCACCCGAATCCGGAGTTGGCGTTCAACCAAGAGGACACGCGCTCGAACGCCCGCTCCAGCACCATGCAAATCAACCAGCTCATTGAACTGGGAGGCAAGCGTGAAGCGCGCATGCGCATCGCTGAAGGCGAAAAGGCTGTTGCACATGCCACAGTTTTCGAAACGCAAGTGGCCCTCAGATTTCAGCTGGTGACGTATTTCAATGAGCTATTGCTCGCTCAGCAGCGAGTGCAGTTTGCGTCCATGACACACGAACTGGCGGCACATGCCGCAAACGCCGCAGAGAAACGCGTTCAAGCTGGCAAGGTGGCACCGCTTGAGGCGAGCCGTGCACAGGTAGCTCAGGCAAATGCGGCACTTGAGTTGCAACAGGCCAAGTCTTCGATTGCGGTCGCCCAGCAAAATATTGCTTCGCTTTGGGGTGGTACGGCCGCTGACGTTGGTGAAGCCAGTGGTGATTTCGCAGCCATAGCGGAAGCGCCCACCGCAGACCAACTGGAAACGCTCCTTGAAGCTGCACCTTCCATGGTCCTCGCGCGACACGTGCTGGACCAGAGCCGGGCAGCTTCCGAGCTTGAGCATGCGAAGCGAATGCAAGACCCGACTGTGAGCATCGGTGTCAAGCGTGCCAAGGAGGTGGGACGAAACCAAATTGTTTTTGGAGTCAGCATTCCTCTGCCTCTCTTCGACCGCAATGCAGGTAATCAGCTTCAAGCCTTGCGCAAGGTCGACCAAGCCGAGCAGAAGCTTCAAGAGCAGCGTCTTCAACTCCAATCACAGGTGTTCGCTGCTCGGCAGCAATTACTTAGCAGCAATCAGCAACTATCACTCCTCAAGAGTCGCGTCATTCCTACTGCGCAATCAGCCTATGACGTGTCTGTGCGTGGATTTACGCTGGGCAAATTCAATTTCTTGGACGTACTGGACGCCCAACGTACGTTGTTCGAAAGCCAACGGAAACTGCTTGAGCAACTGATGGCATCGCATAAAGCGCGGGCAGAAATAGACCGACTGCTCGGCACGTCGTCAATGGCAGTGCCATCCACGGATACTGCAAAAACTGGAATCTGAACATGTCTGAAAAAAGTAAATTTGACTCGTCGCTCACGGCTTCCAAGCACTGGATTGCGGTTGCCGTGATTCTTGCTTGCGGCATGGTCGCAGGGGCACTCATCTTGCGGACCTCTGGCTCTTCCGGTGCATCGGCTCCTGCTGCCGCATCAGGCCACGCGGATGCTGATTCACATAAAGACGGGGAGCATCATGATGAACCTGCTGCCAAGCGCGATAAACACAAGGAGGCCGATAACCATGCCAACGGTGAGCACCATGACGAGCGCGCTGAATCGGTAGCGAGAAAGCATGAGGGCGACGAGCAAGGCCATGAGGAGGAAAGACTCGTCAAGCTCAGTGCAGCTCAGTCTCAGAAAGTAGGCGTAGTACTTGCCAAAGCCGGTTCTGCATCCATCCGCAAGGAAGTTATATTGCCCGGAGAGATTCGCTTCGACGAAGACCGGACCGCCCACGTGGTGCCACGCGTGGCCGGCGTTGTGGCTTCAGTTCATGCCCGGCTGGGTGAACAAGTCGCCAAGGGGCAACTGTTGGCAGTGATTCAAAGTGCTACGGTTTCCGACCAGCGCAGCGAACTGCAAACGGCACAGAAGCGCTTGGCGTTGGCGAAGAATACCTACCAACGTGAAAAGCAGCTCTGGGAGGAAAAGATTTCCGCCGAGCAAGACTACTTGCAGGCTCGCCAAGCACTACAAGAAGCCGAGATTTCCGTCACCAACGTTTTACAGAAGCTTTCTGCCATTGGTGCAGGAGCTGGCGGCACCAGCCGCTACGAGTTGCGCGCGCCCCTAGCAGGAGTCGTCGTGGAGAAACATTTGACCGTTGATGAATCGGTGACCGAGAGTACAGCGTCATTCACCGTATCGGACCTGAGTTCAGTATGGGCTGAAATGAATGTCGCAGCTCCACAGTTGCCGTATGTCCGCGTTGGCTCGCCGGTCACGGTACGTGCCACAGCTTTCGATTCATCAGCAGAAGGTAAGGTCGCGTATGTAGGCGCATTGATTGGCGAGCAGACACGTACAGCGCCTGCGCGTGTGGCACTTGCCAATCCTCAAGGGGTGTGGAGACCCGGTCTGTTTGTAGATGTGAAGGTACTTGCAGATGAGTCGCAGGTGCCGATTGCGGTGGACGCCAAGGCCATTCAACGGCCGGACGGCAAAGAGAGTGTGGTGTTTGTTCCTGTGGACGGTGGCTACAAGGCCCAGGTCGTTCAATTGGGACGCTTCGACGGAAGGACCACCGAAGTCACGTCAGGCCTCAAGGCAGGACAAGACTATGTCAAGGATGGCTCCTTCATGCTGAAGGCCGAGTTGGGCAAGGCATCGGCCGAGCACACGCATTGAAGCGGGGTCCATATGTTTGAGCGCATCATCCGCTTCGCCATCGAGCAACGTTGGCTGGTCATGGTGACCGTCGTCGCGATGGCCATCCTCGGCGTCTTCAGCTACCAGCGGCTGTCAATCGATGCCGTGCCAGACATCACCAATGTTCAGGTTCAAATCAATACGCAAGCACCAGGATACTCCCCGCTGGAGACCGAACAACGCATTACGTACCCGATTGAAACCGTGATGGCAGGCCTGCCGAATCTGGAGCAAACACGCTCCTTGTCCCGATATGGGCTTTCACAAGTTACCGTCATCTTCAAGGATGGCACTGATATCTACTTTGCTCGACAGTTAGTCAATGAGCGCATTCAGGAGGCACGAGAGAAGCTGCCGTCTGGCGTCTCTCCAAGCATGGGGCCAATCTCTACAGGCCTCGGTGAAATCTATCTTTGGACCGTTGAGGCCGAAGAAGGCGCCAAGAAGAAAGACGGTACGCCTTACACGCCGATGGACTTGCGTGAAATCCAGGATTGGGTTGTTAAGCCGCAGCTGCGCAATGTGCCGGGCGTTACCGAAATCAATTCGATTGGCGGATTTTCCAAGGAGTACTTGATTGCGCCGCGTCCTGACAAGCTCGCGTCTTACGGCATTTCAATGGACAAGCTGGTTACCGCACTACAGAACAACAACACCAACGTCGGTGCCGGGTACATCGAACGTGAAGGAGAGCAGTATCTGATTCGCGCACCTGGCCAAGTCAAAGGCATCGACGACCTGAAAGAGGTCATCGTGAGTACAGTGCAAGGTCAACCGGTACGTATTCGTGATTTGGCTGACGTGGAGTTGGGGCGTGAGCTTCGCACTGGTGCGGCCACGGACAACGGACGTGAGGTGGTGCTGGGCACAGTGTTCATGCTCATCGGCGAAAACAGCCGTGTTGTCTCAAAGGCAGTGGATGCACGTATGGAATCCATTCGCAAGAACATGCCCGAGGGCGTGAAGATTGTGACTGTCTACGACCGCACCACACTGGTTGATAAAGCCATTGCGACCGTGAAGAAGAACCTGGTGGAAGGCGCCGCGCTGGTTGTGGTGGTCTTGTTCCTGTTTCTTGGAAACATCCGTGCCGCCCTGATTACTGCACTCATCATTCCTTTGTCGATGCTGTTCACTTTCACGGGGATGGTGCAGTACAAAATCAGTGCCAACCTCATGAGTCTTGGTGCGTTGGACTTTGGCATCATCATCGACGGAGCCGTGGTCATCGTGGAAAACTGCGTGCGACGACTTGCACATGCACAAGAGGCCAAAGGACGCTTGCTCACCCGCAGCGAGCGTTTTCATGAGGTGTTTGCTGCAGCCAAAGAGTCGCGCAGGCCTTTGCTGTTCGGGCAGCTCATCATCATGGTCGTGTACTTGCCCATCTTTGCGCTGACCGGCGTGGAGGGGAAGATGTTCCATCCCATGGCGCTGACTGTGGTCTTGGCTCTTGCCGGTGCAATGATTCTTTCCATGACCTTCATCCCTTCTGCCATTGCGCTGTTCATCGGCAAGCGTGTCGCAGAGAAAGAAAACCGTCTGATGACATGGGCCCGCAAGGCCTATGAGCCATTGCTCTCCAGTGTGATGCGCATGCCCTTGGTTGTCATTTCTACGGCAGTCGTTGCCGTGGCACTCAGTCTGTTGTTGGCATCCCGAATGGGCAGTGAGTTCGCGCCCAACCTCAACGAAGGAGATTTTGCGATTCAGGCATTGCGCGTTCCAGGCACCAGCTTGACGCAATCTTTGGAAATGCAAATGCAGTTGGAGAGCATGCTGAAAGAGCAGTTCCCTGAAATCGACCGCGTGTTTGCACGTACTGGTACCGCCGAAATCGCTGCAGACCCCATGCCTCCGAATATCTCTGATGGCTACATCATGCTCAAGCCACGTGAACAATGGCCTGACCCCAAACGTAGCAGAGAGGACCTCTTGGCTGCCGTGCAGGAAATTGTCGAAGGCATTCCTGGAAGCAACTACGAGTTCTCTCAGCCTATTCAACTGCGGTTCAACGAACTCATCTCTGGTGTTCGCAGCGATGTAGCTGTGAAGGTGTTCGGCGACGATATGCAGGTACTGGAGCGCACGGCTCAATCCATTGCAGCCATGCTGCAGAAGGTTCCTGGCTCGTCGGAGGTCAAGGTGGAGCAGACGACTGGTTTGCCTATGCTCACAGTGCAAGTCGACCGTGAGAAGGCGTCCCGCTATGGTCTGAACATGGGTGAAGTGCAACAAACCATCGCCACAGCGATTGGTGGTCAGGAAGCTGGAACGTTGTTCGAAGGCGACCGACGATTTGATATCCAGGTCCGACTGCCCGAATCAGTGCGCAATGACCTCGCCACATTGGAGCGTTTGCCAATCGCCTTGCCTCAACAAGGAGACACAAGACAAGGCTTTGTGCCACTGTCTGCTGTTGCGACCTTTGAGTTGTCGCCCGGTCCAAATCAGGTCAGCCGGGAAGATGGAAAGCGTCGCATTGTTGTAAGTGCCAACGTGCGAGGTCGAGACATTGGCTCATTTGTGGAACAAGCCCAACAGGACTTGGACTCCATTCAAATGCCCAGTGGCTACTGGACACGCTGGGGAGGCACTTTCGAGAATATGCAGTCGGCACAAAAGCGTTTGCAGATTGTGGTGCCTGTCTCCCTGCTGCTGGTCTTCACCTTGCTCTTTGCTATGTTCGGCAATGCTCGCGACGGGTTTATCGTATTCACGGGCATTCCGTTTGCGCTCACTGGTGGCATTCTGGCACTGTGGCTGAGAGACATTCCGTTATCGATATCTGCTGCCATTGGATTCATTGCACTGTCAGGTGTTGCCGTGCTCAATGGACTTGTGATGATTTCATCCATCCGCGCCTTGCGCGAAACCGGGATGTCGGTGCCAGACGCTGTGCACACAGGCGCACTCTCACGCTTGCGGCCAGTGTTGATGACGGCATTGGTTGCATCTCTCGGGTTCGTTCCCATGGCCATTGCTACCGGCACGGGTGCCGAAGTACAGCGTCCTCTTGCAACTGTTGTGATTGGCGGGATTCTTTCATCCACGGCTCTGACTCTGCTCGTGCTGCCATTGCTGTATCGCCTCATACATCGCCATGACCCGTCGGAGGACGAATTGCCAAAAGAAGCCCAAACTGCTTGACGACGTTTGAACCCAAAACCATGACTCCACAGTCATGGCTTTTCTATTTCTGGCGTTGTGCTTCGGGCTCATTGCATTGCAACAATGTCATCTTCCTGTGTGCTGAATCGCCCCGGGTTTTCTAGACACCTCTGAGCCTCAAATCTAAGGCCCAATAGGAGGTGCCATGAGTAAGCAAAGATATCCCCAAGAATTCAAGACCGAAGCGGTCAAGCAGATCACTGAGCGCGGCCATAAGGTGGCCGATGTTTCAGCCCGACTAGGCGTAAGTCAGCACAGCCTTTATCAATGGATCAAGGCTCAAGGAACGCCTGCCCATGATCGGCCGGCACAGGTGTCACAAACCGAGGAGTTGCGACGACTGAAGGCTGAACTCAAGCGAGTCACAGAGGAGCGCGACATCCTAAAAAAGGCCGCAGCGTACTTTGCCAAGCAGTCCGGGTGAAGTACGCATTCATCAAGCGCCATGAAGGTGAGTACAGCATCCGCCGACTGTGCAAGGTCATGGCTGTACACCCCAGCGGCTACTACGCCTGGAAGGCGCAACCGATGAGTCTTCGTGCAAAGGACGATCAACGTCTGTTGGGTCTTCTCAAGCATGCGTGGCTCGAGAGTGGTGGCGTCTATGGCTATCGCAAGCTGACCATGGACATGCGTGATTTGGGCGAGCGCTGCGGCAAGCATCGCGTGGCGCGACTGCTCAAAATCGAGGGGCTGCGTTCACAGACGGGCTACAAACGCCGTGCGGGCATGCGTGGAGGCAAACCTGCCATCGTCGCTCCCAATCACCTGCAGCGCCGCTTCGCAGCCGCCGAGCCCAACCAAGCTTGGGTGACTGACATCACATACATCCGCACCCATGAAGGTTGGTTGTATCTGGCGGTGGTGGTTGACCTGTTCTCACGTCAGGTTGTTGGCTGGTCTATGGGCAGCCGCATCGATACTGGCTTGGTGCTCGATGCACTGTTGATGGCCTTGTGGCGTCGCAGGCCTAAGCTGCCTGTCATGGTGCATTCGGATCAGGGTAGTCAGTTTACTGGCCATGACTGGCAGGGCTTTCTGCGAGATCACAATCTGGTCTCCAGCATGAGTCGTCGCGGCAACTGTCACGACAACGCCGTGGCCGAGAGCTTCTTCCAGTTGCTCAAGCGCGAGCGTATTCGCCGCCAGATTTACCCGACGCGCGATGAGGCCAGGGCTGATGTCTTCAACTACATCGAGATGTTTTACAACCCGAAAAGGCGTCATGGCACCGCCGGAGATATCTCTCCGGTAGAGTTCGAAAGACGGCATTCCCAACGGCTCAACAGTGTCTAGGAAATCCGGGGCGATTCAACCGGTTGGATCCAGCCAGTGCGACCGATTTCGGGCAACAGCTTGAGCGGGCGTGGCGATTTCCATATGATCGAAGTCATCGCGTCTATACACATCAAAGGCTGCAATGATCACTATTGGAATTGTTGATGACCACGCAATCCTTCGCTCTTCGCTTAAATATTTTCTCTCTGAGTCAGTGGATTTCCGCGTTTTGGGAGAGGCAGCGACAGGCAAGGAAGCATTGGATCTTGTTCGCGACCAACCTATAGACGTGTTGATTTTGGATGTTTCCATGCCTGGCACCAATGGGATCGATGTCATGGCCGCAGTTCGGGCTGAAGCTCCTGATGTTGGCATTTTGATTCTTACCGGGTATCCCGAAGAGCATTACGCGGTAAATCTGATTCAGCAAGGTGCCAGTGGCTTCCTGAACAAAGAGTGCGATCCCAAAGAAATTGCAGAGGCAATACGAACAATTGCGCTTGGTCGACGTTACATCCCGCCCAAGGTGGCCGAACTCCTTGCGCAGCAACTAGACCGAAAATCTGATGGACCACCACACTCTTTTCTATCAGAGCGGGAATTCCAAGTGTTCCTGAAGTTGGCCCAAGGTGCTACTGCTGGTGACATTGCAGAAAACCTAGCCCTAAGTGTGAAAACCGTGAGTACCTATCGCACTCGGTTGCTGGAAAAGATGGGTCTTGCTTCCAATAGTGACTTGACCTACTACGCCCTGAAGAACGGGTTGATCCAATGAAACATGGCTTGAATCCGCTGCTGGAAGTCTGTGTCAGGCTTGAGCAACTGGTATGTCGTCAAGACAGGTGGTGTAGTGGGGCGTCCGTCGCTCTTGGCGCATCCCCATTCGCGCGTAGGCCGCTCCTGTCCAGTGGATCCGACGTGAATTGAGCCTTTCCCGAAGCGCTGGTTCACGGCGTCCATTGCCGACATGAGCTTGGTGTGGTCCCGTGATTCAGGCTCGTCGAAACCGAACTCGCACTGCTGGACTTCAGGGCCAATCAGGTCCATCAAGATCACGCCGGCCTTGATCAGGTCGTAGCCCGGCACGTAGATCCTCTCCATGCTTTTGCATGCTGCTCGCACCAGCTTGCGAGTGTCAGCGGTCGCTGGCTATGTCTCAGCGAGGATGTGGGCGAAAGTGAGGAACTTGAGAAAGCGGTTCTAGTCGGTAGCTCTCCTGTTTCTGAATGTATTATGTCAACCAAATCAGCATTGCATCGACTTGCAGGTGATGCGCCACACCAAGACTATTGCCAAGGAGACCGGGATGTACGAGTACACCATTCGCGAGCAAGCTCTGTGGCAGGTACTTGCCTGCGTCTACGAGAGCCATCCAGATCAGGCCTTGGCACTGTCCAAGATCGGAGAAATGATCGCGGAGTTGCGTGTCGATTGCGTGGTGAACCCGAGAGCCTCCGCCTTAGCCCTCAAGAAAGAAATCACATCGATCAGAGCCTCTCTGGCTTAGCCAATCGGAAGTGTTGTTTAGGTGGAAAAGCGGCAAAGGACGTGTAGTGCAGATTTTTATAAAGCTTCTAACAGGAAAGACCGTAACGCTTGAGGTCGAGGGCAGCGACTCAATTCAGCAAGTCAAGCAGAAGATACAAGACAAAGAGGGCATCCCCCCCGAGCAGCAGAGGCTAATTTTTGCAGGGAAGCAGCTTGAGGATGGTCGCACCTTGGCTGACTACAACGTCCAGAGGGAATCCACACTGCACTTGGTTTTTCGCGTTCCCACACCAGATACAGACTCCCTCCAAGCGGTGCCAAGTCTCGGACTGCTCGGAATCCTCTCCACAGGCGGATTGGTTGCCGTTGCAGCAATCTTAAGGCGAAGACTGAACAAGGATTAGCCCATCCGAATTGCTGTTTGGACAACCAGATGCTACAAAGCCATCCTTGAGGTGGCTTTTCTATTCGCGGGTCACATAGACAAGTGAGGTCGGTAACGATGGTTGACTTTGCTGATCTATGGAGCATGGGCACAATTCGCCCATGATTCAAGCAACACATTTCCAAGAGTACGTGGGCACCCTCAGTGAAGATGATTTTGCGCTCTACTTGGAGTCGTTGCCCTCGCCGCATCTGACCGAACAAGATGTCCTCTCGCTTGGAGAGGCCATGGTTATGATTTTTGAGCCCCCAGCGCCGCGCAAGCAAGAGCGCTCAATCATGGCAATTTGCGACTGATCTGGGTTCTTTTTTGCTGTGCCGTAAGATGCGCCGAGGGTATAGATGAAAACATGCCCTCCTCGCCACCCTTCTGGGTGGCTTTTTTTTGGGCGCAGTCGTAGGATTGACTCGTCAACAAGGGATGTTCGCCCATGCAGATCTCCATCGAAAACATGCTCCTGCAGTTTCGTGAACGTGCAACCCACTTGGAAGCAGTGGACACGCCACACAGTCTCAACACACCCCTTGAGTGGCTTGCAGGCTGGATCACACTCAATCGGGAAAAACTTACCGAAGAGGATATGGTTGTCCTATGCAGCATCGGTGCAATGATTCATCGGGAGAAGCTGATCAAGGAGTCAACCTCTCGATCACGCAAGAGATGACCCGCCAAGATTCATCCATCTATTGCAGAAAAATCCCTCAATAAAACACTGTACAAAAAAACAGTAATACACGATACTCACTACTGTTAATTTAACCAGTATAGGAGTGCATCATGGATTCCATCATCGAAGTTCAGTTGCAGGACTGCCCTGCTGATATGAGCCCTCAAATCAAAGAGAAAGCCGAGCTACGATTCGCGAAAGAACTCGCCCGCAGCTTTCGTTCCGACGACGATCTGCGCAAGGCTTTCAAGCTCTTCACCGATGCATCAGAGGGCGGGACGATCTCTAAGGCAGAAGAGAAAATCGCCACAACCTGGAGCAAGGCTTATGACAAAGCGCGCCAGGCCGGCATGCACGACATCGCCGTAGAAGAAGCCTTCTTCGAGGTTCGCCTTTCCTGATGGCTCCCTTCGCTTGTGTTGCTATCTTCGCCGCCCATTGAGGCGGCTTTTTGCGTGGTTGCACATTTCTTTGCAGACTTCATCTTGACCACGCACATTCCACTTTCGCCGTGTTGGACATACTTTTACTATGCAGGCTTGCATAGTGGGAAACCACAGTTCAGACCACCTTCTGGTGGTCTTTTTTTGGGGAAATTGAGCGAACTTGGATGACGGATGTTGAGTTGCGTCATATGAGTCTGACAGTTGTTGACGGTCGTCTCCAGAGCTCATGTTCGACACTATTGGACATGACAGAGGAACTTGATATCACGCCAGCAATTGACGCATTTCATGCGCACGCAGACCGTTTTGACAGAAGTGAGGATCCATTCGATCTGGATCCCGCCATTGTGAAGTTGGCGCAATGGATCACCAAGGAAAAGCGCTGGCTGACAAAGGATGATCTCGACACCCTATGTGATGTCGGTGGGATGATGTTCCGAAAGCAGTTGCTACGGCATGCTCAAGCGAACGCGACTGTTGATGAATTGGTTGATCGACTGAGGAACTGATCCGTATCTCTGGTTTGGTAGACTCTATGGTGAAGGCGGGCCCACGGGGGTGATCCGCAGTCAAAGAAGCGCCCACTGATTCGCAAGCCTTGGGCGCTTCACCTTTTGTGCACCTCGTCTATTCAGACCACTATTCCCGTGATTCCCCGCTTGGTCTCGCAGGGTCATCCCGTCGTCTTCGCAAAATCTTGATCTGCCAGCGGCGTCCTGTCGCTCTTGCAAGACCTGTGTTTGAGGTGATTGCAAGGTAGTTGTGGGTGGATGTTCTGCGCGCGTCTTCCGATATCTGCACGCGCTTAGCATATGGAAATTCGTCTCGGTCCAAATGTTGTGTCGCGTTTAGAAGTTTCACTTGAATGCGGATCTCTATGCAATCGCATCCTTGGTGATGGTGCCACTTTCCTTGGCCCATGATGAACAGTCGTGACGACTGACTACACACCGGGCATCGTGATTCTTGAGATTCGTTCATTCTCGGAATCATGTCACTTGGTATTTGGCAATTAACAATTAACGTATAGTGGTTGACATTTTTTTTGTGATTTCTGCGGTGCAGAAAATAGTGTATCTGTTTAAGATTCTTTGGGTTGTCAATTCCGTAGTCGTACCAAGCCTCTCAACCTCGTGAGACAAACGTCCACGAGGTTGTTTATGGCGCGCTGGCAAATCACCGACTTTGACTTTCTGCCCGAACGGGCACTCCGACCGCGCCCTTGTGGGGTCATGACGCTGGAGGGCGGCAGTCCCAGCAAGCGCAAAACGGCGTCTATCTGCCAAGCAAGCGCCAAGGCTCGATGGAGGCAGGGCGTTTTGCAGCTCCCGATGATGAAGAGGACCCGCCCAACAGGCAGTCAATCAAAACGGCACCGGTGCAGACACGACTTGCACCGGGCCGATTCCCGAATACACCGTCTCGCCAGTTCGTTCGATCTTCACCTCCCACCAGTTGGCACGGGGCTGGGTGACGGCATAGGCCGACATGTGCAGCGGCAGCTCGCGCTCTTCGACGCAACCAAACCATGAAGGCATTTGCAGCAATGTGGGGTTCCAGTTGTCCATGGATATCTCCTAGAATACTGGTTATTTATACAGTATTGACGTGACCATGGCTGGACTTAACCTGAGCGCGAACAATGGAATTTTGGGGCAGGTGCCGGGGGACGAGCTATCTGACCTCAAGGTGGGCCTACCGCCAGCGGGATCGGACCAGCCCGAAAAGATCGTGGTGGAGTTTGAGTCGGCGAGGCTTGGGCCTATTCGCGTGACGTTCCAGGGGATGAAAAATCAGCGCCGAGCGTTTCAGACTTGGTTCTGGACGCCGTGCCATGCGGAGTTGGTCCAACCCGGTAAAGTCGACGAATGATCCAGACTCTGAAAATCGAGAAGATGGCACCAGGCGAGTACGCGGTCGAGGTGCTCAATGATCATTCCGTCGCGCTTGACTTCACTGTTGGTTCGATTGCCGGGGCGATCCGCGACGTTGCCAAGATGCTGCCGAGTGCGCAGGCGTTTCACATCTGGTTCGAGCACGTCAGCGTTGGCACCACGCCAGCGATCAACATGCGGCACGATCCGGAGACGTTGGCGAATCGGCTCAAACTGCTGCATGGGCAGTTCTGAATCGCAGTTCCGAGATGATTTCCGGTGTAGGTTTTGGTATGGGATTTTTTGAGGTTGCAGAATTTTCAGAGGGGAACATTACCATCCAATATGACAATGTTCATGTGTTTACTGCAACTGCGTGACGAGCCCGGTCTGGTGCGGGCTTCGCACAGGAAAATCAAAGAATTCGAGGCTGCACGAAGCAAATCGTGCGAATGACTGTCATTGTCGTTGATGAAGCCGTACGAACACCAGCGAAACGCCTGAATTGGGGCAATTTCAAACACAAGCTTACAGTGGGAAGCCTTCGGGCGGGGGGATTTCCGGTCAACGTCAGCGTATGCGAATACGTTGAACAGTGGCTAGTGACCTGATGAAGGTCAAAACCTGTACTTACGATTGTTATCGAGTGATGCAGGTCAAGGCTGTGACTGGTGCTTACCATACAGCGCTTTCGCGCAACAGGGGTAGTGGATGGGCAAACGGCATGCGTTGCAAGCAATGACAATGACGGCCCGGCCACTTGAACAGCGTGATGTTTCATGAAGAAGGACTACAAGAGACCCATGTCGAATCACATATCCACGCGCCAATCCATTGGCAAACAGGTACGCGCAGGCCTCATGGGCTTGCTGCTGGTCACTCTCGGTGTGGCCGCCAGCGCGCAGGTGCAAATCGGTGGCTCGGTGAGTGGTCAGATCGCTCCGGGCGTCTATGGCCGCGTCGATATCGGCGGTGCGCCGCCACCGCCGCTGATCTACCAACAGCCCGTGATCATTGCGCCTCCGCGTGTGGTGATGCCCGCGCCGCCGGTCTACATGTACGTTCCACCAGGACACGCCAAGCACTGGGGCAAGCATTGCGCCCGGTACGGTGCCTGCGGCCAGAACGTGTATTTCCTGCGCAATCCGCCACCACAGTTCCATCGTGCGCCACCGCCGCCTCGTTACCACGGACGTGATCGGGATGACCGCTGGGATCGTCATGAGCGCCATGATCGACACGACCGCGACCACTATCGTGACCGTGACGATCATCGTGGCAATGGACACGGCAATGGCCGGGGACATGGCAGAGGCCATGACCGCGACTGACATTTCAACGTGGATTTGAGCTCGCTTTACCTGTAAGCAATGGCTTCTGGGTTTAAGCTCGGGTCTCATGGCCCACGTCACTTTTTCTCCCCCGTATTCGCCCGCGGATCAGGTAGCCAATCAGCTGCGTGACCGCGGGTTTGCCGTTTTGCAGCCTAGCGATGTCGCCAACTGGATCGGCTGCCCGTTGGACGAACTTCAAGCCTTGTCGGGCGGTTGGGCAGATCTGCCGCCGGATGAATTTTTGAAGGACGGTGGGCGTTATCGTCGCCGTCGCCATTCCTGCTTTGTGGTGCAGGGCAGCGAGTACGAGCAGGTACCGCATCGCGCGCATTGGCAACCCGTGGAATACAACGCGCTGCACGGCGGCATGCAGCGCTGGTTTGCGCCCATGCTCGATGAGACGGTGGCGCATGAGGTCTGGCCGAAGATGATGCGCGCGCTCGCGCAGTTGACGCAGGATGCCATCGTGCGCGACAAGAGCGCGCAGCCGCTGTTCATCGAGGCACACCAATTCCGCATCGACACGTCCGATGGCATCGGTCGCCCAACTCCTGAAGGTGCGCACCGCGATGGCGTGGATCTGGTGGCCGTGTTTCTGGTGGACCGGCAGGATGTGAAGGGTGGCGAGACGCGCATCTTCGAAGCCACGGGACCGAACGGTCAGCGCTTCACCTTGACGGAGCCTTGGTCGGTGCTGCTGCTCGACGATGCCCGCATGATCCATGAGACCACTCCCATCCAGCCCGAGAAGCCCGGCGGTTGGCGTGATACGCTGGTCGTCACCTGCCGTGCAGGGGACTTTCAAAATGCCGGAGGAACGGAACGCGGTTGATGTGAGTCAATTCTTTGGGGTGAGGAAAGGCGCAAACTCACTAACAGATTCGATACTTTGATTGGGCATTCCAGCCTTGAGCACAGGAGAGATTTCATGTTCACCAATATTCTGATTCCCGTTGACGGTTCCACTACAGCACTGAGCGCAGTTGGCAAGGCCGCTGGTCTGGCCAAGACGTTCGGCAGCAGCGTGACCGTGCTGTACGTCATCGATCCGTATCCGTTCACCGGCGTCGGTGCCGATTTCGCCTATGGTCAGTCGCAGTATATGACGGCCGCCAGCGCCGAGGCCAATGCCGCTTTGGACGCTGCCAAGCAGGCGTTGAACGAGGCGGGTATCGACAAGGTCATCACCAAGTTGGGCGAGGGCCATGCGATTCACGAAGGCATCATCCGCGCGGCCAAGGAAGTGGCAGCTGACCTGATCGTCATGGGCTCGCACGGACGCAAGGGGCTGGAAAAGCTGGTGCTGGGCAGCGTGACGCAGCGCGTGCTGGGCGTGTCCGACATTCCCGTGCTCGTCGTGCGCGAGTAATCAGCGCATCGCCTCTCAAGGCACCAACAGCAACGGCCCACGAGGGCCGTTTGTTTTTGGGAGAGGCGTGCTTCTTGCGCTTCAGGTGCCGAACAGGCGCGCGAGCCATCCTTTGCTCTTGTTGCGCTGCTCCAGCTCCTGCAGCACTTCGGCTTTGATGCGCTGAGCTTCCGATGAAGGTCCGCCTTGTTGCGCCATGCGCAGATAAGTTTTGGCGGCATCCACGTAGCCGTGGTCTTCATTGCGAATGTGGTTGAACAGCCAGCGCGACAGCATGCCGTGGAGTTCGTCGGTCACGTCTTCGCCCGCGTCGAAGCGTGACTGGAACAAGGCCACGCGCTTGGCGAAGAGTTCATGCACTTTCTTGTGCGGACCCGCAAAGAGGTAGCCAGCATTTTCGATCAGCGCTTCCTCGAAAACGAAGTGCGAGAGGGTGTAGTCCACCATCTCGCCGATCACCTCGCCGAGCTCTGCCCGGTCGTGCGTCGCTTTCAGTTCGTGAAGCTTGTTGATGTATTCGACGATGCGGCGATGTTGCCTGTCAATTTCGTCAATGCCCGTATCAAGCTCGGGCAACCAAACCAGCAAAGCCATTGGGTTCTCCAATATCTGTGTATGGAGAAGTATTTATGACGATGGCTGTAGGCATCATGATTTAGGTCATGAGCCGTCAAAGATGGCTTCGATATTGGGTTTGCAACCCTATTTTGATTTCACTGTCGATTGATTTATTGCACCTGCACTCGAAATCAAGCGCAGGTGCTTTGCTCTCTGGCGATTACTCGATCTTCACGCCGGAGGCTTCGACGATGCCCTTCCACTGCGTGTATTCGGTGTTCAACTGCTTGCTGAAATCGGCAGGCGACATGGCCAGCGGCTCGGCACCTTGTGCGTGGATGGCGGCCTTCATTTCGGGCGTGGCCAGCAGTTTGTTGATTTCGGTGTTCAGCGTGGTCACCACATTGGCGGGGGTGCCTGCAGGGGCCATCACGCCGTACCAGGTGCTCACGTCAAAGCCCTTGTAGCCGGATTCGGCAATCGTCGGCACGTCCGGCAGCGACGAGCTGCGCTTGGCCGACGTGACCGCGAGCGGGCGCAGCTTGCCCGACTGGATCTGACCCATGGCGGACGGAACCGAGGACACGAGCAGGTCCACGTTGCCAGCCAGCGCGTCCATCATCGCGGGGTTGGAGCCCTTGTATGGCACGTGGCTCAGCTTGATGCCAGCGGCCTTCTCGAACAGATCACCAGCGAGGTGGATCGATGTGCCGTTGCCGGGCGAACCGTAGGTCACCGAACCGGGATTGGCCTTGGCGGCAGCGACCACATCGGCCAGCGTCTTGTACTTGGAGTTCGCCGATGTGGCGATGATCACCGGCGTGTAGGCCACGTGGGCGACGGCGGTCAGATCCTTGGTGGGATTCCAGGACAGGTTCTTGTACAACCATGGGCCGATGACCAGATTGTCCTTCTGGCCCATGACGATGTCGTAGCCGGTGGGCTGCGCCTTGGTCACTTCGCCGATGCCGATGGTGCCGCCCGCGCCGGGCTTGTTGTCGGCCACGACGGTCCACTTGTTGGTCTTGCTGAGCTCGTTCGCGACGAGGCGTGCCAGAATGTCCGTGCCGCCGCCCGGTGGGAAGGGGATGACCAGACGCACGGGCTTGGTCGGGTACGCGGCCGGTGCGGTCTGCGCGTGGACAAGGCCGCTGGCGGCCAGTGCTGCCAAAGCGGTTGTGATTGTGAGGGTGCGGCGCATCATCATGATGTGAAAGTCTCTCCTGCAGATGGAAAAAGGCCCCTTCTGGCGAACCAGCGGGGCCTCAGAACCTGTTCACGATCTCCACGATGCCGCGTTGGGGCGCAATCGGGATGAGTTTGGAGTGATGGATCGCCGCATGGGCTTGTGCCCATGCAAGAGCCAGCGCACCAAAATCGCCCGATTTCGCCCCAACCCAGAGGGTCAGTGTCTTTGCGGCGGTCTGCAGCGTTGCAAATCCTCGCAATAGCATGGCTATTGCTGCGGTATTGCGCCTCGCATCCCATCCCGCAAAGACACTGGCGCGGTGCCGCGGAGATCGTGAGCAGGTTCTTATTGTTGGACACCAGCGTTTATCTTAACGCGTGTCCAGAGCCAATAGCACTCGTGCTTACACGGGGCTCACATGCGCTCGAAGATCGCGGCGATGCCCTGGCCGCCGCCAATGCACATCGTCACCAGCGCGTACTTGCCCTGGATGCGTTCGAGTTCGTGCAGCGCCTTCACGGTGATCACGGCACCGGTCGCACCAATCGGGTGACCCAGCGAAATGCCGGAGCCGTTCGGGTTCACCTTGGCAGGGTCCAGACCCAGATCGCGCGTCACCGCGCAGGCTTGGGCGGCAAAGGCTTCGTTGGCTTCGATCACGTCCAGATCGTTCACGGTGAGACCCGCCTTTTCCAGCGCCAGCTTGGTGGCTGGCACGGGGCCGATGCCCATGAACTTGGGGTCCACGCCAGCGTGGGCGTAGGCAACCAGACGGGCCATGGGCTTCAAGCCACGGGCAGCAGCAGCCTTGGAATCCATCAGCACCACGGCAGCGGCGGCGTCGTTGATGCCGGAGGCGTTGGCTGCGGTCACGGTGCCGTTTTCCTTGATGAACACGGGCTTGAGCTTGGCGAAGTCGGCAGCAGTCGCGCCGGTGCGGAAATGCTCGTCGGTCACGTATTGCACGTCACCCTTCTTGGACTTGAGCGTGACGGGCACGATCTGGTCCTTGAAGTAGCCAGCGGCGGTGGCACGCTCGGCGCGGTTGTGGCTTTCGACGGCCAGGTTGTCCTGGTCTTCACGGGTGATGCCCCACTTGGCGGCGATGTTCTCGGCCGTCACACCCATGTGGATGTTGTGGAACGGGTCGTGCAGCGCGCCGATCATCATGTCGATCATCTTGAAGTCGCCCATGCGAGCGCCCCAGCGGCTGGTGAGCGATGCGTACGGAGCGCGGCTCATGTTTTCGGCGCCTGCGCCGATGGCGATGTCAGCATCGCCCAGCAGAATCGACTGGCTGGCGCTGATGATGGCCTGCAGACCCGAGCCGCACAGACGATTCACGTTGTAGGCGGGCGTGCCTTCGCCGCAGCCGCCGTTGATGGCCGCCACGCGCGAAAGGTACATGTCCTTGGGCTCGGTGTTCACCACATGGCCGAACACGACGTGGCCCACGTCCTTGCCTTCCACATTGGCGCGCGCCAGCGATTCGCGCACGACGGTTGCGCCCAGTTCGGTGGGAGGTACATCCTTGAGGCTGCCACCAAAGGTGCCGATGGCGGTACGGATGGCGCTGACAACTACGACTTCACGGGACATGACAAGGTCTCCTTGGTTTGAATGAGAGAAAGGGAAATCGATGAGCCCAAGCGACGAAGGCGTCGACGCTCAAGCCACTACGTATTCAGATAAGTATTGTGCAACGCAGCATTTCATTTGTCGCGCACATCCGCGACAGGGTTTTCCCCGAAATCCGTGCGATGCAGGTAGGCCAGCAGGCGCGCTGCGGCGTCGGCGGGAGAGGTCAGACGCTCGTCCTGCTTCATCGCCTTGAAGTTGCCGATGTCCGGAAAATCCTCGGGATTCGCGCCGCGCAACTGCACTTGCATGTCGGTGTCGATCACACCGGGTGCGAGCGAGCACAGCTTGGCACCATGGGGCTTGAGCGCTTCTTCCAGCGCCGTGCAGCGCGTGAACATGTCCATGCCCGCCTTGGCCGAGCAGTACGCCGCCTGCGAAGCCATGGGCCTGCGACCGAGTCCTGAGGAAATGTTGAGCACCTTGCGGGGGCAAGTCCATTGCTCGGTGGCCGCCAGAAACGCGCCGGTCAAGGCCATCGGCGCTTCAAGGCCCACGCGCATGGCGTTCTGCAGATCGGCAACCGCGATCTGCCCGAGCGGTGCAATGCGGGGAATCACGCCCGCATTGTTGATCAGCGTGAGGCTGGCCCAGTCATCCGCGTTCAGGGACGAGAGCAGGGTGGTCAGCCGCTTGGCCGCTTCTTCGCTGTTGGCGAGGTCCTGTTCCCACTGCTGCAGTTGCTCTGTATCGGTGGCCGCTTCGGCCAGCGCATCGCTGGTCTTGCGCGCGATGCTGATCAGCATATGGCCTTCGCGCAGCAATTGCTGACCAATGGCCAGACCCATGCCGCGCGAGCCGCCTGTGAGGATGGTGAGGTGTTTTTTGCTCATCGCTGCATCTTACGGGATGCGTTGACAACAACAAAAAAAGCGCCCAGTCGAAGCCAACCGGGCGCTTTGCATCGCGTGTGCGGGTCTCAATGAATCAAGCCATCAAGCGCCCAGATAGGCCTTTCGCACATCCGCATTGGTCAGCAGCGCCTGACCGGAATCTTCCAGCACGACCTTGCCGGTTTCCAGCACGTAGCCGCGATCGGCGATCTGCAGGGCGCGGTTGGCGTTCTGCTCGACGAGGAACACGGTCACGCCGTTGGCGCGAATGGTCTGGATGATCTCGAAGATCTGGGCAATGATCAGCGGGGCCAAGCCGAGCGTGGGTTCGTCGAGCAGCAGCAGGCGCGGCTTGCTCATCAGCGCACGGCCGATGGCGAGCATCTGCTGTTCGCCGCCGGACATGGTGCCCGAGCGCTGGCCCGAGCGTTCGCGCAGGCGCGGGAACAGCTTGAAGACATGTTCGATGCCATCGGCGATTTCCGACTTGTTCAGAAAGAACCCGCCCATCTTGAGGTTTTCCTCGACGGTCAGGTCCTTGAACACGCGGCGGCCTTCCGGAGAGATGGCGATGCCGCGGCGCATGATGTGGTGGGTGGACATCTGGGTGATGTCCTCGCCCTCGAACAGAATCTTGCCGCTGCTCGCGCGCGGGTTGCCGCAGACGGTCATCAACAGCGAGGTCTTGCCCGCGCCGTTGCTGCCGATCAGCGTGACGATTTCGCCCTGGTTGACATGCAGACTCACCTTGTTGACCGCGCAGATCGCGCCGTAATGGGTGGAGACCTGCTCCAGTTGCAACATGTGTTTGGTGCTCATCTCAGGCCTCTCCCAGATAGGCCTTGATGACCCGCTCGTTGTTGCGCACCTCGTTGGGTGTGCCCATGGCGATCGGCTTGCCGTATTCCATGCACAGAATGCGCTCGGACACACCCATCACCAGACCCATGTCGTGCTCGATCAGCAGCACAGTCACGCCGAACTCGGTGCGCAGGCGCTCGATCAGGTGTTGCAGCTCGACCTTTTCCTGCGGGTTGAGACCGGCGGCGGGCTCGTCCAGCATCAGCAGCTTGGGCTGGGTGATCATGCAACGCGCGATTTCCAGACGGCGCTGGTGACCATACGCGAGGTTGCCGGCTTCGCGGTTGGCGAATTCGGCAATGCCCATGAACTCCAGCCACTTCATCGCGTTGGCGATGGCGGCCTTTTCGCTTTCGCGGTAGCCCTTGGTGTTGAACAGACCGCCGAGCACCGACTTGCTGGTGCGGCTGTGCTGCGCAACCAAAAGGTTTTCCACGGCGGTCATGCTCTTGAACAGTCGCACGTTCTGGAAGGTGCGCACCACACCGCGCTGGGCGACGCTGTGGCTGCCCAGACCGGCAATCGACTCGCCCGCCAGCGTGATCACGCCGGTGGTGGGCTTGTAGAAACCGCTGATGCAGTTGAACACCGTGGTCTTGCCAGCGCCGTTGGGGCCGATGATGGCGAAGATTTCCTTGGGCTGGATCGCCATCTGCACGCCATCGACGGCCAACAGGCCGCCAAAGCGCATGCTCAGGTCTTTGACTTCGAGGAGATGGCTCATGCGTGCGCTCCATCCTTGTTGTTGCCCGAGGAGGGAACTTCCACATGGTGGCGCTTCATGGGCAGCAGGCCCTGCGGACGCCAGATCATCATCAGAATCATCACCAGACCAAAAATCAACATGCGGTATTCGGAGAACTCGCGCGCCAGTTCAGGCAGCACGGTGATCAGAATCGCCGCAATGATCACACCGAGTTGCGAACCCATGCCGCCCAGCACCACGATGGCGAGGATCAGCGCCGACTCGATGAAGGTGAAGGACTCGGGATTCACAATGCCCTGACGCGCTGCGAAGAACGCACCGCCAAAGCCTGCGAACATGGCACCCAGCGTGAAGGCCGAGAGCTTGATCTTCGTGGGGTTCAGACCCAGCGAGCGGCAGGCGATTTCGTCTTCACGCAGTGCTTCCCACGCACGGCCAATCGGCATGCGGATCAGGCGGTTGCTGATGAAGAGAGTGACCACCGCGAGCAGCAGCGCCATCAGGTACAGGAAGATCACCATGTGCATGGTGCTGAACTCGATGTTGAAGAACTGCGCGAACGTGGTGCCGCCTTCGGTGATCGGCGAGCGGGTCAGCGGAATGCCGAAGAACGTGGGCTTGGGAATGCTGGAGATGCCGTCCGGGCCGCCGGTCCAGTCGTTCAGGTTCACCAGCAGCAGGCGGATGATTTCGCCGAAGCCCAGCGTCACAATGGCGAGGTAGTCGCCACGCAGGCGCAGCACCGGGAAACCCAGCACGAAACCGAACAGCGCCGATGCGCAACCGGCGAGCGGCAGCGCTTGCCAGAAGCTCCAGCCTGCCCAGTGATAGAGCAGGGCGTAGGTGTAGGCACCCACGGCATAGAAGCCCACAAAGCCCAGATCGAGCAGACCGGCAAAGCCGACCACGATGTTCAGGCCGAGGCCAAGCATCACGTAGATCATGGCGAGCGTGGCGATGTCCACCGCATTGCGACCAGCCATGAAAGGCCAGCTCATGGCGATCAGCGCGACCACGAGGTAGACCACCGGGCGTGCCTTGTCCGAAAGACTGGGCAGCGCGGGCAGGCTGATGCCCTTGGTGGCATTCTTGACCGCAGGGCGGATCAGTTGCCAGACGAACACGATCACGCAGCCCCAGATCACGTAGTTCCATTGCGGAACCAGATAGGTCTTGATGCCGGCGCGTTCCAGATGCAGGCCGAAGATCGGGATGATCAGCAGCGCGGTGATGACGGTCGCGAAGATGGCAGTGCCGAGTTGAGAGCGGATTTTGTCCATCACACTTTCTCCACTTCAGGTTTGCCCAGCAGGCCCGTGGGGCGGAACAGCAGGATCAGCACCAGCAGGCCAAAGGCCACGATGTCCTTGTATTCCGACGAGATGTAGGCAGCGGCAAAGGTTTCGGCCACGCCCAGCACCACACCGCCGAGCATCGCGCCGGGGATCGAGCCGATGCCGCCCAGCACCGCTGCCGTGAAGGCCTTGATGCCGGCGATGAAGCCGATGAACGGATTGAGCTTGCCCACCGCCAGCGCGATCAGCACGCCGCCCACGGCGGCCAGCACGGCGCCCAGAATGAAGGTGAACGAGACCACGCGGTTGGTGTCGATGCCCAGCAGGTTGGCCATGTGCATGTCCTGCGCGCAGGCGCGGGATGCGCGACCCATGCGGGAATGCTTGATGTACAGCGTGAGCGCAATCATCAACGCCACGGCCACCACGATGATGAGGATACGCGCGTAGGGGATGAAGACTTCGAAATTGCCCAAGTGGAAGGTGACTGCGCCGGGCAGCAGGGCGGGAACCGCCATGTCGCGCGCGCCTTGACCGAGGGCCACCCAGTTCTGCAGAAAGATCGACATGCCGATCGCGGAGATCAGCGCCACCAGACGGGGGCTGCTGCGCAGCGGCTTGTAGGCGACCTGTTCCACGGCAAAGCCGTAGACCCCGGTGATGACGACGGCCACCACCAGCATGAGCGCGATGATGAACCAGATCGGCAGACCGCTGGTCGTGCCCACTGCGGACAGCGTGACCAGACCCACATAGGCTCCGATCATGTAGATGTCGCCGTGAGCGAAATTGATCATCCCGATGATGCCGTAGACCATGGTGTAGCCAATGGCGATCAGGGCGTAGATGGCTCCTAGTGAGAGCCCGTTGAATAGCTGTTGTATCAGCTGCGGCAATAAGTCAGACATTGCTTGGTCGTCCACTTTGAGGGCAGGTTCAATCGATCTTGCACGGCCCAGGTGCACTTGTCATCAGGAAAGTTCCTGTTTGGGAACTGTCCGAAAAACCTTGGCACCAGTTAAACGAACGGGGCAGGTACGTCGCAAACTCGGTTTGCGAACGTCCTGCCCCGAAGGGAGAGCGTCAAGTGTTACTTGACTGCCGGAGTCTTGGAGCCATCCTTGTGCCACTGGAACACTTGGAAGTCGAAGGACTTCAGGTCACCCTGCTTGTTCCAGGAGATCGGGCCGATCACGGTGTCCACCGAGTTGGCGTGCAGCCATTCGGAAACCTTGGCTGGATTGTCGCCAGCGGCCTTGATCGCAGCGATCAGGGATTGAGCGGCAGCGAACGAAGTCAGCTGGAAAGCGCCCGAAGGATTGCGCTTGGCATCCTTGAAAGCCTTCACGACAGCGGCGTTCTTGGGGTTGGCCGAGAAGTCGGCAGGCAGAGTCACCAGCATGCCTTCGACCGCAGCGCCAGCGATGGCGTTCACTTCAGGATTGCCAACGCCTTCCGGGCCCATCATCTTGACCTTCAGGCCTTGCTCGGCGGCCTGACGCAGCAGCAGGCCCATTTCTGGGTGGTAGCCGCCGAAGTAGACGAAATCGACACCGGCGCTCTTGAGCTTGGTGATCACGGCGGAGTAGTCGGAGTCACCAGCGTTGATGCCTTCGAACATCGCCACGTCGACCTTGGCCTTCTTCAGATCGTCACGAACCGAGGAGGCAATGCCCTGGCCATACGACTGCTTGTCGTGCAGCACGGCAACCTTCTTTGGCTTGGCGTGCTCGATGATGAACTTGGCAGCCGATGGGCCTTGCTGGTCATCGCGGCCGATGGTGCGGAAGATGAAGCTGAAGTTCTTGCCGTCAGTCAGGGCAGGAGACGTAGCCGATGGAGTGGCAACCACCACGCCTTCGTTGTTGTAGATAGGAGCCGCAGCAATGGAAGCGCCGGAGCAGACAGGGCCGATCACGTAGCCGATCTTGCTGTTGACCACACGGTTCGCAGCCACAGGACCTTGCTTGGGTTCGCAAGCGTCATCCACCGCCACCAGTTCGATCTTCTTGCCGTTGATGCCGCCGGCTGCATTGGTCATTTCAACCGCAGTCGTGGCACCTTCCTTGACCATGTCGCCGTACTGAGTCAGAGCGCCAGTCGTGGGGATCACCATGGCGATCTTGATCTGGGCGTGAGCCGCTGTTCCAACAAATGCTGCACCAGCCAGTCCCAGGGCGGCGATCAACGTACGCGCACGGAAGGTCGTTTGCATAGTTATTCCTATCACTAATAATTTCAATAAAGGTAAATTGTATGCAGTCGTGCGCCCCTTTTTGGGGAGCGTCGCACAGCAAGTCGCCCAGCTTATCGAGGGGACATGGCCTCACAACGGGGGGTTTCCCTAGGAGGGGTGCATAAGCTAATGCTGATTATCCTCTGTAGGATGCCTTTTTTTCTTGATACAAGTTTAAAACGGCACGTTGCTGGCAATACACACTTCCTGCCCGCTGACGGGGTGTGAAAGCCGCAATAAACGTGCGTGAAGCATCAATCGGTCGGCAATTTGCTGCACCGGCTCCGGCGCGTAAAGTGGATCTCCGAGTATGGGAAATCCCAGATGCTGGAGATGCACCCGCAACTGATGCGTGCGCCCGGTGATCGGCTCAAGGGCAAGGCGCGAAATGTGCCGGATGTGCGAGATGCCATCGACCTGTTCAAGCACTTTCCAGCGCGTGACGCTCTGCTTGCCCGCCGGATCGACGATGTGGATCGGTCGCCTTGGCCAGTCCTGCAGAATCGGCGCGCTGATCTCTTGCCAGTCGCCCCCCGGCTCGGCAGGCACGCCCGCCACTAGCGCCTCATACGTCTTGTGCACCTGCCGCTCGGCAAACGCGGCGCTCATCGCACGCTGCATCTCCAGACTGCGCGCAAACAGCACGATGCCGGAGGTGGACATGTCGAGCCGATGGATCAGCAGCGTCTCGGGCCACTGCTGCTGCACGCGGGTGATCAGGCAATCCTGCTTGTCCGGCCCTCTGCCGGGCACGCACAGCAGGCCCGAAGGCTTGTCGAAGGCGAGCAGGTGTTCGTCTTCGTACAGCGGGATCAGCGGTTCGTGGGGGATGAAGGGCGGCGGGGGGAATTGCATCGGGCTGCGAGTGTAGTGCGCCTCTGGCAGGCGAGCTCGAAAAAAGGCGAGCGGCCCGAAGACCACTCGCCTTTCCCATGCTCGATCCGGTTTGCGCCAACACCAGGCAACTGGCGCAAGGGTCGGATCACTTGTTGTCGTATGCGTCCATCGGCACGCAACTGCAGAACAGGTTGCGGTCGCCGTAGACGTTGTCCACGCGGCCTACGGGTGACCAGTACTTGGACTTGCGCAGTGCGGCCACAGGGTAGGCGGCCAGCTCGCGGGCGTAAGCGTGCTTCCAGTCGTCGGCAGTGACCTGCTCGGCGGTGTGGGGCGCGTTCTTGAGCGGGTTGTCTTCGCGCGGCAGCTTGCCGGCTTCGACTTCGCGGATTTCGTCGCGGATGGCGATCATGGCGTCGATGAAGCGGTCGATCTCGAACAGCGTTTCGCTCTCGGTCGGCTCCACCATCAGCGTGTTGGGCACGGGGAAGGAGAGCGTGGGCGCGTGGAAGCCGTAGTCGATCAGGCGCTTGGCGACGTCTTCGGCCATCACGCCGGAGGTGTCCTTCAGGTTGCGCAGATCCAGAATGCACTCGTGCGCCACGTGGCCGTTTGCGCTGGAGTACAGCGTCGGATAGTGGTCCTTCAGGCGCGCGCTGATGTAGTTGGCGCTCAGAATCGCAGCCTCAGTGGCGTGCTTCAAACCATCCGGGCCCATCATGCGGATGTACATCCAGCTGATCGGCAGCACGGCGGCATTGCCCAGAGGCGCTGCGCTCACCGCGCCCACGCCGCTTTCAATGCCGGCGGTCTGGTGACCGGGCAGGAAAGGCACGAGGTCTTCCACCACGCAGACGGGGCCAACGCCCGGGCCGCCACCGCCGTGGGGGATGCAGAAGGTCTTGTGCAGGTTCAGGTGGCTCACGTCGCCGCCGAACTCGCCGGGAGCTGCCACGCCGACCAGCGCGTTCATGTTGGCGCCGTCCACATAGACGCGGCCGCCGTGCTGGTGCACCAGCTCGCACAGTTCCTTCACCTGGGTCTCGAACACGCCGTGCGTCGAGGGGTAGGTGATCATGATGCAGGCGAGGTTGGCGCTGTGTTGTTCGCACTTGGCCTTGAGGTCGCCCATGTCGACGTTGCCGTTGGCGTCGCAGGCCGTCACCACCACTTGCATGCCGACCATCTGGGCGGATGCGGGATTGGTGCCGTGCGCGCTGCTTGGAATCAGGCAGACGTTGCGATGCGCTTCGCCACGCGACTCATGCCAGCCCTTGATGGCCAGCAGACCGGCGTATTCGCCCTGACTGCCTGCGTTGGGTTGCAGGCTCACGCCTGCGTAGCCGGTGGCTTGGCACAGCCAGGCGCGCAGTTGCTCGTCGAGCTCGTAGTAGCCAGCCAGTTGGTCCTTGGGCGCGAACGGGTGCATGTTCGCGAACTCGGGCCAGGTGATCGGGATCATCTCGCTGGTGGCGTTCAGCTTCATCGTGCAGGAGCCGAGCGGAATCATCGAACGGTCGAGCGCCAGGTCCTTGTCCGACAGGCCACGCAGGTAGCGCAGCATCGAGGTTTCGGAGTGGTGCGTGTTGAACACGGGGTGTGTCAGGAACGCGCTCTTGCGAACGGCGAATTCGGGGATCAGCGACGGTGCGCCTTCATCCATGGCTTCGATCGTTGGCAGTGCCTTGCCTTCACCGGCAAAGATGCTCCAGACCAGTTCCACATCTGCGCGGGTGGTGGTTTCGTCGAGCGAGATGCAGATGTATTCGTTCCACGCTTTGCGCAGGTTGGCACCCTTGGCGACGGCGCGAGCGATGATCGCGTCGGTCTCGCCCTTGGTGTGCAGGCTCAGCGTGTCGAAAGCCGTGTCGTGGTGCTTGGCGGTGTAGCCCAGCTTGGCCAGACCGCGGCTCAGGATGGCGGTGAAGCGTGCCACGCGGTGAGCGATGCGCTTGAGGCCTTCCGGGCCGTGATAGACCGCGTACATGCTGGCGATGACGGCTGGCAGCACCTGTGCGGTACAGATGTTGGAGGTGGCCTTTTCGCGGCGAATGTGCTGTTCGCGGGTTTGCAGTGCGAGGCGGTAAGCGGGCTTGCCGTGCACGTCCACGCTCACACCGACGAGGCGACCTGGCAGCGAGCGCTTGTATTCATCGCGGCAGGCCATGAAACCGGCGTGCGGGCCACCAGCGCCCATGGGCATGCCGAAGCGCTGGGTAGAGCCGATGACGATGTCGGCATTCCATTCGCCGGGCGGGGTCAGCAGCGTCAGTGCGAGCAGGTCGGTTGCCACAATGGCGGCGCCTTGCTTGGCGTGGATGGCTTCCACGTCGGCCTTCCAGTCGGCAATCCAACCGCTGCTGGCGGGGTACTGGATCAGCACGGCGAACAAGTCGCCTGCGAGCAGGGCGTCCCATTCTTCCTTGGAGTTGGCGATCTTGACTTCGATGCCCAGCGGCTTGGCGCGGGTCTGCACCACTTCGATGGTTTGCGGATGCGCGTCGCCAGCCACCACGAAGGTGTTGCTCTTGGACTTGACCGAGCGCTTGGCCAGCGTCATCGCTTCGGCGGCGGCGGTGGCTTCGTCGAGCATCGACGCGTTGGCGATGGGCATGCCAGTCAGGTCGCAGACCATGGTCTGGAAGTTGACCAGCGCTTCCATGCGGCCTTGCGAGATTTCGGCCTGATACGGCGTGTAGGCCGTGTACCAGGCGGGGTTCTCCAGCACATTGCGCAGGATGACGCCCGGCGTCAGCGTGCCGTAGTAGCCCTGACCGATGAAGCTCTTGAGAATCTTGTTCTTCGACGCAAGCGCCTTGAGCTCGGCGAGCGCCGCAGCTTCGGTGATGGCGGCGGGAATGTCCATCGGCTTGGCGCGTGCAATGGAGCGCGGAACGATGGAATCGATCAGCGCGGTGCGCGATGCTTCACCGATCACGGAGAGCATGTGGGCTTCGTCGGAGGGGCTGATGCCGATGTGGCGCGGTTGGAATTCGGTGGCGTTTTCCAGCGCGGAAAGGGGGAGTGCGGCGGGCATTTGCATGGAGGGACCAGTCTCAAAAGCAAAAAAGAACCGCGCCTTCTGTGGGGGAAGGCGCGGTTGTCTGGATCAGGCGTTCGCGGCGAACGAGTTGTAGCTCGTTTCGTCCATCAGTTCAGCCAGTTGAGCGGCATCGCTCAGCTTGACCTTGAAGAACCAGCCAGCGCCCAGCGGGTCGCTGTTGGCAAGCGATGGATCGTTGCGCAGTTCTTCGTTGACTTCCACGATTTCGCCGGAGACGGGCATGTACACGTCGGCAGCGGCCTTCACGGATTCGACGACGCCAGCGACTTCGCCTTGGGCGAAGGTCTTGCCGACTTCCGGCAGGTCGACGAACACCACATCGCCCAGCGCGTCTTGCGCGTGAACGGTGATGCCGACGACGGCGGCGTTGGAATCAGCGGCGTTGACCCATTCGTGGTCTTTGGAGAAGTGGATGCTCATGGGTGCTCCAGAAAAAATAGTTGAAAAACGGTTCGAGATTGGTCAGCACGCAATGTAGCTTGGTTTTGTGGCACTCAAGGCGACGGACCAACGTCTATGGACTGCAAGCGGCGGAATCGTTTGCCGACTCAACCGCGGAAGTAATTGGTGGGCACGAACGGCGTGGCGCTCACCACCATCGGCACTTGCTTGCCGCGCACGAGGGCGAACACTTCGGTGCCGTTGGCTGCAAATTCGGGCTTCACAAAACCCAGCGCCACGGGTTGGTTCAGCGTGGGGCTGAGCAGGCCGCTGGTGATGTGACCGATCTTTTCGCCCGCTGCGTTCTGCAGCTCGGCGGGTTCACGCACGGGAATACGCTCCTTGGCGATCAGGCCCACGCGCTTTTGCGTGAGCGATGTGGGTTGGTCGATCTGCGAAAGAATCTTGGTCGCGCCGGGGAAACCGCCTGCGCGCTCGCCACCTGTGCGGCGCACTTTCTGGATGGCCCAGTTCAGCGTGGCTTCGGGCGGCGTGGTGGTGGTGTCGATGTCGTTGCCATACAGGCACAGACCGGCTTCGAGACGCAGCGAGTTGCGCGCGCCCAGACCAATCGGCTTGACTTCTTCCTGCTTGAGCAGCGCACGCGCGAACTCGTCGATGCGGCTTTCGTGCACCGAGATTTCAAAGCCGTCTTCGCCGGTGTAACCGCTGCGGGTGATGAATAGATCGGCGCCATTCCAGTTGAACTCGCCGCCGGTCATGAACACCAGCTTTTCCACGCCGGGAACGAGGCGCGAGAGCACATCCACAGCCTTCGGGCCTTGCAGCGCCAGCAGGCCGCGTTCGGGCATGGGGATGACCTGGCAGCGGTGACCGATGCGCTCGATGATGTGGGCGATGTCGCCGACCTTGCACGCGCCGTTGACGATCACGAAGATGTCCTTGCCGCGATTGAAGAACATCAGGTCGTCGATGATGCCGCCGTCGTCGTTGAGCAGCAGGCCGTAGCGCTGCTTGCCGACACCGAGGCCGATCACATCGACGGGCATCAGGGTTTCGAAAGCGGCGGCGGCATCGGCACCCACCAGACGCAACTGGCCCATGTGCGACACGTCGAACAGACCGGCAGCGCTGCGCGTGTGGTTGTGCTCGGCCATCAGACCGGCGGGGTACTGCACGGGCATGGAGTAACCAGCGAACGGCACCATCTTGGCACCGAGTTCGATGTGCAGGGCGTTCAGTGGCGTGTTGAGCAGCGGCGTGGCGGGCGAGGGCGCGGACATGGGCGGATGTCTCCAAGGCAAATGATCCAGACGACCAACCAAGCGTTGATCGCGGTTTGCCCTGCTGTCCGCTTTACCTGAGAGATTCATCGCACGTCATTTGAAAGACACGTGGCGACTTGCTCCTTCGGTGGACCGTTTTCGCGCTGAAAACAGCCTCTCTCCAGCTGGGGGAACGCCCGCATCACTGCGGGCGGTTTGCCAGTCCTTTTGCCTGAGCGTTCGGTGTCTGCCTGCGCCTTCGGCGGTCCGCGCGGCACGCGCAATGCAGCGGGCGGCGGACTCTCTCCTGACAAGCTGGCAATTATAACTGCATGGCGATGTTTGCTCGGACTCTCGTCGCTGCCTTATTTGTTGCGGCCCTATTTGAATCCCATGGCATGCGGCAGCCAGGTGCTGAGGGCCGGCACGAAGGTCAGGATGATCAGCACCACGCCATGCGCCCAGAGAAACGGCACCAGTTCCTTGACCAGCGCGGACATCGGCACCTTGGAGACATTGCAGGTCACGAACAGCAGACCGCCCACGGGTGGTGTGATCATGCCGAGCGTGAGGTTGAAGATCACGATCATTGCGAAGTGCACGGGATCGACGCCCAGCTTGACGGCCACGGGCGCGAGAATCGGCGCGAGCACCATCACACCCGGCAGCGGCTCGATGAAGATGCCGAACAGCAGCAGAAAGATGTTCACCAGAATCAGGAACATCCATGGCGAGAGATTCATGCTCACCAGCCACTCGGCCATCTGCTGTGGAATGCCTTCGATGGTCAGCACCCAGGCGAACGAAGCGGACAGGCCGATGATGATCAGCACCGAAGCCGAGAGCAGTGCGGAGCGCGAAAGAATGTCCGGCAGCGCCTTCCATTGCAGCGTGCGATAGACGAACTTGCCGCAGATGAGCGCGTAGAACACTGCCACCACCGAGGCTTCGGTCGGCGTGAACCAGCCTGCGCGCATGCCGCCCAGAATCACCACCGGCAACAGAATCGCCGGAAGCGCCTTCCAGGTGGTGATGAGGATTTCCTTGAGCGGCGGGGTCTGGCCGTCGCCCTTGTAGTTGCGCTTCTTGGAGACGTAGAAGTTCACCACGCACATCGCAATCGCGATCAGGATGCCGGGAAGAATGCCCGCCACGAACAGCGTGGCCACAGACACGGTTTCGTCCTGCAGCGCGTAGATGATCATCGTGATCGAGGGCGGGATGATCGGGCCGACGATGGCGGTCGATGCGGTGAGCGCGGCGGCGTAGGAGCGGTCGTAGCCCGCCTTGTCCATCATGCGGATCAGCATCGATCCGGGGCCTGCTGCATCGGCCAGCGCAGAGCCCGAAATGCCTGAAAAGAACGTGAGCGAAACCACATTCGTATAGCCCAGACCGCCGCGCCGATGGCCGACGAACTGGCCCGCGAATTTGAGCAGCACTTCGGTCAGCGAGCCGCCGCTCATCAGCTCGGCAGCGAGGATGAAGAACGGCACGGCCATGAGCGGAAAGCTGTCGATGCCGGTGAAGGTTTCTTTCAGCAGCACCATCAGTGGATAGTTCTCCGCAAGAATCAGCGTGGTGGCGGTGGACAGGCCGAGCGCGAACGCCACCGGCACACCGATGGCGAGATACACGCAGGCGGAGATGATGAGAACGAGACTGGCATCCATGGTGTGTTTTCTTTTTCTCGGGTTTCAGTCTCAGAGCGACGCCGAAGCGGTGGCGTCGAAATGGTCGTCGGACGCGAACTGGCGGTCCAGCACGTAGCCTTTGACGATCAGCAGAAAGTGAACGACCAGCAGCACGCCACCGATCGGCATGGCGCTGTAGATGTAGGCAAACGGAATCTGCGTGACGGCGGTGAGCTGGAACATGGTGCGCTGCATGTAGAGCCAGCCGTACCAGACCATGAAGCCGAAGAACGCGAACAGCAGCAGGGCGACGACGATGCGCAGCGCAATCGCGGCCTTGCGCGGCAGGGCGTCCTGCAGATTCTCGACGGCGATATGGCCGCCGTAGCGCAGCACCGGGCCGGCGCCCAGAAAGGTCAGCCAGATCATCATGTGGCGCGAGACTTCCTCGGCCCATTCGATGGATTCGTGGGTGGTGTAGCGCAGCACGACGTTGGTGAAGATGATCACCGACATGGCCGCAAGCAGCAGAATCAACGCCCAGCGGTTGACGGCGAGAAAGAGTCGCTCGAAGGTTTGCACGTTAGCGGGCCCGTGGGGCGTTGAGTTGGGAGATCAAGCAAAAATGCCCGGCTGCTTGTGGCGAATCCGGGCATGCTGCGGTCAGGTGGACGATGGCCTTACTTCACATCCACGATGCGCTGGATGTTGGCCTCGCCAAACTCCTTGGCGTATCCGGGGAAGGCAGGCTTGAGCGCCGCGCGGAAGGCGTCGCCATCGACCTTGCGGATGACCTTCATGCCGTCCTTTTCGAGCTGGGCGATGCCCTTGTCCTCGTCCTCGTTGACCTTGGCGCGCTGGGCCACGGAGGCCTTCTTGGCGGCGTCGGTGAAGACCTTCTTGTCCGCGTCCGAGAGCTTGTTCCAGACCTTGGGCGACAGCAGCAGCAGCGCTGGCGAGTACACGTGGCCGGTCAGCGAAAGATGCTTTTGCACCTGCGCGAACTTGGCGGACAGAATCACCGGAATCGGGTTTTCCTGCCCGTCCACCGTGCCCTGCTGCAGCGCGCCGAACAGCTCGGGGAAGGCCATGGGCGTGGGCAGAATGCCGAAGGTGCGGTAGCCGTCCATGTGCACCTTGTTTTCCATGGTGCGCATCTTCAGGCCCTTGGTGTCGGCGGGTGTGACGATGTCGCGCTTGGAGTTGGTCATGTGGCGAAAGCCGTTTTCGGTCCACGCCAGCGCGATGATGCCTTTGCTCGGGAACTTGGTGAGGATGTCCTGGCCGATGGGGCCGTCCATCACCTTGCGCGCGTGGTCGTAGTCGCGGAACAGAAACGGAATATCGACGATCTTCACTTCCGGCACGAAGTTGCCGACCGGGCCGGTGGAAGTGTTCACCAGATCCTGCGTGCCGAGCTGGATGGCTTCGATCTGCTCGCGCTCACCGCCGAGCGCCGAGTTGGGGAAATGCTGGCATTTGAAGCGGTTCTGCGTGTTCTTCTCGACCTCATCGCAGAACACCTTGGAGCCGACGCCGTAGTGCGAATCGGGGGCGGTGGCGTAACCGATCTTGAGAACCTGAGGGGCGGCCGTCGCTGTGAAAGCGACGCCGAGAGCCAAACCCATTCCCAAAGCCATCTTGCTGAGCTGCATTTTGTTTGTTCCTGATCGGCAATGCCGAAATTGTCTCCACACCTGTCGGGTTGGCAATTCGTGGTGAACGTTGTGAATTGCCGCCGTCCATTGTGGACAAACGGATACGCAGCGGAATTGGGGTTTTTATGTGTTCAGCCAGTTTGATTGAGGCTGTTTGGGCGATGACCCGGATGCGCCAAAGCTCCCGAAGGCAGCGGTAACCGCCTGGGAGCTGTGGAGGAGAGTGGAATGTCGGTAAACAGGCTCTGCTGGAAAGGGGCTTCGGTAAAAGTGTTTCGATGGAAGAAGTATGCGCCTGCGTTGCTCGAAGATGTTTTTGATTTTTCTTGTATTTGATGTCGATTTGGAAAAATAATCTACAAAGTCAACTTTTGTAGAAAATTATGCTTTTGGACTCGATGGATCGGAAAATTCTCACTCGTCTTCAAGCAGATTCGCGTGCGAGTCTGCAGGAAATCGGCGCTGCTGTGGGTTTGAGCGCATCTCCATGCTGGGGACGCATCAAGAAGATGGAGGAGGCGGGCGTGATCGAAGGCTACACCGTGCGCCTGAACCCGCAGGCGCTGGGGCTAGGCGACACGGTGCTGGTGCAGGTCACGCTGGACAGCCATTCGGACAACACGCTGGAGAAATTCGGCGAGGTGCTGGCGAGCATCCCCGAGGTGGTCGAGGCGCATCTGGTGTCGGGCGATTACGACTATCTGCTGCGCGTGGTCGTCAAGGACACGCGGGACTACGAGCGGCTGCTGCGCGAGAAGCTCTATCGCATCAAGGGCATACGCCACAGCCGCTCGAGTTTTGTGCTGCGCACGTTGAAGCGGGCCGATCTGCCGCTCAACGCGAGTTGAAGGAAAGCTGAAGGAGGCGGGAGGGAAACGGGAGCTAGTGCCTCAGCGCAGACCGCTCACGTCCATGTCCTTGTAGGCCACGATGCGCGAGCCCTTGACCCATTTGTAGCCAAACCAGATCGCAAGGAACAGCGGCAGGCCGATGTAGGTGGCCACCACGCCGACCCAGTCGATCTTGTCGGCCATGAAATTCTCGTAGTTCTGACCGAGCGTGATGACCATGCACAGCACAAAGGCGAACACTGGCCCGACCGGGAACGCGGGTGCCTGGTAGGGCAGGTTGCTCAAGGCGTAGCCCTGTGCCTCGCAGCCCTTGCGGAAGCGGTAGTGGCTGATGGCGATGCCCAGCCAGGCGACGAAGCCGCACATGCCCGAGAGATTGAGCAGCCAGATGTAGACGGCCGACGGGCTGAAGATATTGCTCAGAAAGCACAGCGCTGCAATCACGGTGGTGGCGATCAGTGCGAGCACGGGCACGCCGCGTCGGTTCACGCGTGCGAACATTTTTGGGGCCATGCCTTGCTCGGCCAGCGCATACAACATGCGGGTGGAGGCGTACATGCCCGAGTTGCCGGCGGACAGCACGGAGGTCAGCACCACCGCATTCATCACCGCCGCCGCGCCGAGCAGACCCGCGTGCTCGAACACGAGAGTGAATGGACTCACCGAAACATCACCCACATCGTTTTTGAGCAGTTGCGGATCGGTGTAGGGAATCAACAGGCCGATGATCAGAATCGCGAACACATAGAACAGCAGAATGCGCCAGAACACCTTGCGCACGGCTTTGGGCACGTTCTTGGCGGGATCTTCGGATTCACCTGCGGCAATGCCGATCAGTTCCGTGCCTTGAAACGAAAAGCCCACCACCATCGCCACGCCGATCAGTGCGGCAAAGCCGCCCGCGAAAGGCGCGTCGCCATTGGTGAAGTTGGCGACATTGCCCCAGAAACCCTCGGGCGCGCCGCCCTTGAAAATGCCGAACACCATCAGCAGACCGACGCCGATGAACACCAGCACGGTCACGACCTTGATGGTGGCGAACCAGAATTCCGACTCGCCAAAACCGCGTGCGGACAACGCGTTCAGCCCGACCATCAACGCCAGAAACAACGCGCTCCAGAGCACGCCATTCACGTCGGGGAACCAATAAGCCATGACGAGCTGTGCGGCCACGAGGTCGACCGCGATGGTCACCGCCCAGTTGTACCAGTAGTTCCAGCCAAGCGCGAAGCCGAATCCGGGGTCCACGTACTTGGCGCCATAGGTGGCGAAGGAGCCGGAGACCGGCAGGTGCGACGCCATCTCGCCCAGACTGGTCATGAGAAAGTACACCATCAGCCCGACCACCATGTAGGCCAGCAGTGCGCCGCCGGGGCCCGCTTGCGAGATGGTCGCGCCCGAGGCGACGAACAGACCTGTGCCGATGGAGCCGCCAATGGCGATCATGGACATGTGGCGTGCCTTGAGCGTGCGGCGAAGCTGGCTGGGTTCTGGGGTGGGGGAGGAACTGTTTGCGTTCATGAGAGAAGAGGCGGCAGGGTACGATGTGCAGGAAATCCTGCAGGGGCCGTTGCGTCACAGAAAGGTCGATTTCAGGGGAATCGGACGGGGCAAAAAGCGTTTGCCACGGGCCACGGTGGCGTTGCGGGTGCGATTGTCTGTGATTTGCGCGGCTCGCAAGCAGGCGCGCCGACTAATCGCTGTTCGTTGCAGGGTTGATTGGAATCGGGATGTCCGATCTCCTAATCTGAGTCTTGCCGCGAAAAGCAAAAAGCCCGCTCGTTTCGGAGCAGGCCTTTGCGGTTTGCGGGCGAAACGGATCAGCCGAGCAGCAATGCGTCGTCCGACAGCTTTTCGCCGCGCACTTTTTCAAACATCTGCAGCAGATCGGGTACGTCCATCTTCGAGCGTTCTTCGCCCGAGACGTCGAGCACGACCTGGCCCTGGTGCAGCATCACGGTGCGCGAGCCCACGTCGAGGGCCTGGCGCATGCTGTGGGTGACCATCATCGTCGTGAGCTTGTTTTCCTCGACGATGCGGGCCGTGAGTTGCAGCACGAAGTCGGCGGTGCGCGGGTCGAGCGCGGCGGTGTGCTCGTCAAGCAGCAGGATGCGCGAAGGTTGCAGCGAGGCCATCAGCAGGCTCACGGCTTGGCGCTGGCCGCCGGAGAGCAGGCCGATGCGGTCGGTCAGGCGGTTTTCGAGACCGAGGCCAAGCGTCGAGAGCTTTTCGCGATACAGGTCGCGGTTGCTCTTTTTCACGGCGCTGGACAGGCCTCGGCTGGTGCCGCGCTGGTGGGCCAGAGCCATGTTTTCTTCGATGGTCAGGTCTTCGCAGGTGCCGGCCATCGGGTCCTGGAACACGCGGGCCACGCGCTGGGCGCGCGACCACACGGGTTGGCGGGTGACGTCCTGGTTGTCGATCTTGATGGTGCCGGTGTCCACGCCCAGGTCGCCGGAAATGGCGTTGAGGAAGGTGGATTTGCCCGCGCCGTTGGAGCCGATCACGGCCACGAACTGGCCTGCGGGGATTTCCAGCGACATGCCGCGCAGTGCGCGGGTTTCAATCGGTGTGCCGGGGTTGAAGGTGATGAACAGGTCTTTTGCGCTCAGCATTTTTCGTGATTCCTTTTTCTTGTTGTCGAACGCTTAGGAGCTGCGCTTGGCGGCGAGCTTGCGTTTGAGCTGCGGAATCACGAGAGCGATCGTCACGAGCACGGCGGTCACGAGGTTCAAGTCCTGCGCCTTGAGGCCGATGAAGTCGCTGTTGAGTGCCAGTGCGATGAAGAAGCGATAGACGATGGCACCGATGATCACGGCGAGCGTCGCATACACCAGCTTGCGCGAGGGCAGGATGGATTCGCCCACGATCACCGCAGCCAGACCGATCACGATGGTGCCGATGCCCATCGAGATGTCGGAGCCGCCTTGTGTCTGTGCGAACAATGCGCCAGCGACAGCGACCAGCGCGTTCGACACGGCCATGCCGAGCAGCACCATCGCGCCGGTGTTGATGCCTTGAGCACGTGCCATGCGGGCGTTGGAGCCGGTCGAGCGGATGGCAAGACCGCGCTCGGTGGAGAAGAACCAGTCCATCGCCAGCTTGGCGATGAAGACGATGACGATCAGCACCAGAGGGCGCGACCAGTAATCCGGCAGGCTTTCGGGCTGCAGGATGGTGAAGATGGTGGCGTCGTTGATCAGCGGAATGTTCGGGCCGCCCATGATGCGCAGGTTGATCGAGTACAGCGCGATCATCATGAGAATCGAGGCCAGCAGATCCATGATCTTCAGGCGCACGTTGAGCCAGCCGGTGATGATCCCTGCAACGGCTCCCGCAGCGGCGGCGGCGATGGTGGCGACGAAGGGATTGACGCCCGACGAGATCATCACGGCACAGACGGCACCGCCCAGAGGGAAACTGCCGTCCACGGTCAGGTCTGGGAAGCGGAGCAAACGGAAGGAGATGAAGACGCCCAGAGCCACCAGACTGAAAATCAGCCCGATCTCAAGAGCGCCCAGCAGGGAAAAGAGTGACATGGGTTGTCGCGACTAGAAAAAACAAAGCAGGAGCCGTGTGTGCACAGCTCCTGCGTGGGTAGTGCCGCAGTCATGACGGGGGTGGGTCATGACTGTGGGCCCTCAAGTGCTTATTGCACCACTTGGGCGGCGGACTTGATCAGGTCTTCGGAGAGCTTGACGCCTTGCTTTTCAGCAGCGGCCGGGTTCACGTACAGCTCGGTCTTGTTGGAGACTTCGGGCTTGATCGTGCCTGGCTTTTCACCCTTGAGCAGGCGAACGACCATGGCGCCGGTCTGCAGACCCAGATCCTTGTAGTTCACGCCCAGAGCAGCGATGGCGCCGCGCTTGACGGAGTCGGTGTCGGAAGCGATCAGCGGCAGCTTGGCGTCCTGACCGACCTTGACCAGCGATTCGTAGGCGGACACGACGTTGTTGTCGGTGTTCGTGTAGATCACGTCGACCTTGCCGACCAGGCTGCGGGCGGCGGTGCCCACGTCCACGGAACGTGGAGCGGAAGCTTCGACCAGTTGCATGCCGTTCTTGGCCAGCAGATCCTTGAGCTGCTTGACGACCACGACGGAGTTGGCTTCGCCCGGGTTGTAGACCATGCCGACCTTCTTCGCGCCTGGAACGACCTTCTTGATCAAGTCGATCTGGGGTTCGAGCTTGAGCAGGTCGGACACGCCGGTCACGTTGGTCTTGGAAGCATCCCAGTTCTTGACCAGCTTGGCGGCCACAGGATCGGTCACGGCGGAGAACACCACGGGCACGTCCTTGGTCGCGGCGACCACGGCTTGTGCGGAGGGCGTTGCGATGGCGACGATGGCATCAGGCTTGTCACCCACGAACTTGCGGGCGATCTGCGCTGCAGTGCCGGTGTTGCCTTGGGCGCTTTGGTATTGCCACTTCAGGTTCTTGCCTTCTTCGTAACCGGCGGCCTTCAGGCTTTCCTTCACGCCGTCACGGATGGCGTCGAGGGCCGGGTGTTCCACGATGGCGGTCACGGCGACCGACTTGGTGGTGTCGGCAACAGCGACGGAGGACAGGGAGGCCATGGCCAGCGCCAATGCGCCCAGAGGTGCCCAGGACAAGTTTTTCATTCTTAACGATCTCCAGTCGGAAGGTATTGGGTAATTCCTGATTTTTTACTAGCTGTGAGCGATTGTTCAATTCCGCCCCGAGGCAGAGTCTACAACCTGTCACGCAGTCCATAAGTATGCGCCGAGCAAGACAAGCACGAAACCGTGGATTTACCCTGTATTCGCGCAAACGAATATATGAGATTGCGTCGGCGATGCAAAAAAGCACATGGGCTCCGGATGAGCCTCATGTGCTTTGTTTGAATTGCCTGAAGCGCTTACATGCCCGAGTAGTTCGGGCCGCCGCCGCCTTCCGGTGTCACCCAGACGATGTTCTGCGTCGGGTCCTTGATGTCGCAGGTCTTGCAGTGCACGCAGTTCTGCGCGTTGATCTGCAGGCGCTCGGCATTGCCACCCTTGGCTTCGTCAGGCACGAATTCGTACACACCCGCCGGGCAGTAGCGCGACTCGGGGCCTGCAAACTTGGCCAGATTGACGTTGACCGGCACGCTGGCGTCCTTGAGCGTCAAGTGCGCGGGCTGGTCTTCCGAGTGGTTGGTGTTGCTGATGAACACGCTCGACAGACGGTCGAAAGTCAGCTTGCCATCGGGCTTGGGATAGACGATGGGCTTGCAGTCGGCTGCGGGCTTGAGGTAGACGTGGTCGGGCTTGTCGCGGCGCAGCGTCCATGGGATGTGGCCCTTGAGCACGAACTGCTCGATGCCGTTCATGATCGTTGCGGTGACCAGACCCTTCTTGAACCAGGCCTTGAAGTTGCGGGCCTTGTTGAGTTCTGTGTGCAGCCAGCTGTTCTCGAACGCGACCGGGTAGGCCGACAGCTCGTCGCCCTGACGACCCGCGCCAATGGCTTCGAAGGCGGCTTCGGCGGCCAGCATGCCGGTCTTGATGGCGGCGTGGCTGCCCTTGATGCGGCTGACGTTCAGGAAACCCGCGTCGCAGCCCACGAGCGCGCCGCCCGGGAACACGAACTTGGGCAGGCTGCTCAAGCCGCCAGCGGTGATCGCGCGAGCGCCGTAGGACAGGCGCTTGGCGGGCTTGATGCCCTTGGATTCGTCGCCTTCGAGGTAGTAGCGGATGTTCGGGTGGGTCTTCCAGCGCTGCATTTCCTCGAATGGGGAAAGGTAGGGGTTGGAATAGTCCAGACCGGTGATGAAGCCCAGCGTGACCTTGTTGTCTTCCAGGTGGTAGAGGAAGGCGCCGCCGTAGGTGTTGTTGTCCATGGGCCAGCCGGCGGTGTGCAGCACGAAGCCGGGCTGGTGGCGCTTGGGGTCGATTTCCCAGAGTTCCTTGATGCCAAGGCCGTAGGTCTGCGGATCGCGGCCTTCGTCGAGCTTGAACTTGGAGATCAGTTGCTTGCCCAGATTGCCGCGCGCGCCTTCGGCGAAGATCGTGTACTTGCCATGCAGCTCCATGCCGAGCTGGAATTCGCCGGTCGGCTCGCCATCCTTGCCCACGCCCATGTTGCCCGTGGCAACGCCCTTGACCGAGCCGTCTTCGTTGTAGACGATTTCCGCAGCCGCGAAGCCGGGGAAGATTTCCACGCCGAGTTCTTCGGCCTGCTGCGCCATCCAGCGCACCACGTTGCCCAGCGCCACGATGTAGTTGCCGTGGTTCTGGAAGCACGCTGGCAGCACCATGTTGGGCGTGCGGAAGGAGCCGGTTTCCGACAGGAACACCATCGCGTCGTCGGTGACGGGCTGGTTCAGCGGAGCGCCTTTTTCCTTCCAGTCGGGGATCAGCTCGGTGATCGCGCGGGGGTCCATGATCGCGCCGGACAGCGTGTGCGCGCCGGGCTCGGAGCCCTTTTCGAGCACGACGACGGAGATTTCCTGTCCTTTTTCGGCGGCGAGTTGCTTCAGGCGGATCGCAGTGGCCAGCCCGCCCGGGCCAGCACCAACGATCACTACGTCATATTCCATGGCCTCTCGGGGGCCGTACTGGGCGAGGATTTCGTTGTTCGTCATGGGTGTCTCGTAAACGTATTTAAATTGGAAATCTGGAGCCGGTCGCTGTCTGCTGCAGCTTGGACAATCCGGAGATTGTATTCATGACGGGCCGGTGCAATCGTATGCATGCGGCATTTGGTGTCATATATGTGGCAGCGCAACGCTTTGCGGCGGTATTTTCATGGGCGGCATCGATGGTGCCGGGGCCCGGTTGGCAGACATGAGTTTGTCGCCATCAAATCGGAAATTATGTCTTTCCGATTTTGCTGTGGTGTTCATTAAAACAGGAAACATTATTCGACTCGCCCTCTGAATGTGGGGGGAGTGCGCGACTGTTTTGTGCTAATCGACACCCACTTGATATCCACTGGATACCCATTTGGCGTCGACGGATGACTACAGTCAGCCCGGTGTTTGATCGCTATGATTTATTGATTGAATTATTTCAATAGTACTGGTTTGATCATTTCATTCCAGTGGCGATTCCGTCGCACCGAAGCGGAATGCCGATGCGTACGCCGTCTCTGCCATTTCTCCGGCCAACACAAGGAGCCGCTCATGCCTACACGTCGCAAAGTACTCAGTTCCGCCACCACGTTGGCGTCTTCGCTCGCTGTCGGTGGTCTGGCCGGTTGCGCCACGGGCGGGCAGGGCGGCTCTGCCAGTGGCTCGCCCGATGTGATTCTGTTCAATGGGCAGATCACCACGCTCGACAAGTCCAGGCCCATGGCCTCGGCGGTGGCGATCAAGGATGGCAAGTTCCTGGCCGTCGGCACGGACGAGGAAATCGTCAAGCTCGCAGCCAGCGGCACGCGCAAGATCGACCTGCAGCGACGCCGCGTGATGCCCGGTCTGTTCGACAACCACACGCACGTGATTCGCGGAGGGCTGAACTACAACCTCGAACTGCGCTGGGACGGCGTGCGTTCGCTGGCCGATGCGATGGACATGCTCAAGCGCCAGGTCGCCAATACACCCGCGCCGCAATGGGTGCGCGTGGTGGGCGGCTTCACCGAACACCAGTTCGTTGAAAAGCGCCTGCCGACCATCGAGGAAATCAACGCGATCGCGCCCGACACGCCGGTGTTTCTGCTGCATCTGTACGACCGCGCCTTGCTCAACGCTGCCGCGCTGCGCGCCGTGGGCTACACCAAGGACACACCGCAGCCACCGGGCGGCGAGATCACGCGCGACGCCAATGGCAACCCGACCGGCCTGCTGATCGCCAAGCCCAACGCAACGATTCTCTACGCCACGCTGGCCAAGGGGCCGAAGCTGCCACTGGATTACCAGATCAATTCCACGCGCCACTTCATGCGCGAGCTGAACCGTCTCGGTGTGACCGGCGTGATCGACGCGGGCGGCGGGTTTCAGAACTATCCCGAAGACTACGAGGTCATCAAGAAGCTCGATGAAGCGGGACAGATCACCGTGCGCCTGGCCTACAACCTGTTCACGCAGAAACCCAAGGAGGAAAAGGCCGACTTCCTCAAGTGGACGCAGAGCGTGAAGTACAAGCAGGGCAATGACTATTTCCGCCACAACGGAGCGGGCGAAATGCTGGTGTATTCGGCCGCTGACTTCGAGGATTTCCGCCAGCCGCGCCCCGACATGCCGCCAAACATGGAAGGCGAGCTGGAGGACGTGGTGCGTGTGCTCGTGCAGAACAAGTGGCCCTGGCGCTTGCATGCCACTTATGACGAGACCATCACCCGTGCGCTTGATGTGTTCGAGAAGGTGCATCGCGAGACGCCGATCAACGGCCTGAACTGGTTCTTCGACCACGCCGAGACCATCTCCGACAAGTCCATCGACCGCATCGCGGCCATGGGCGGCGGCATTGCCGTGCAGCACCGCATGGCGTATCAGGGCGAGTATTTCATCGATCGCTACGGCGCGCGCGCCACCGAGGCGACGCCGCCGATCAAGAAAATTCTGGAAAAGGGCGTGAAGGTGTCGGCCGGCACGGACGCGACGCGCGTGGCCTCGTACAACCCGTGGGTGTCGCTGTCGTGGATGGTGACCGGCAAGACGCTGGGCGGCACCAAGATGTACCCCGAACGCAATCTGCTGGACCGCGAGGCGGCGCTGCGCATGTGGACCGAAAACGTGGCCTGGTTCTCCAATGAAGTGGGCAAGCGCGGACAGATCGCCGCGGGCCAGTTTGCCGATCTGATGGTGCCGAACAAGGATTACTTCAGCGTGCCCGAGGACGAAATCTCCTTCCTCACCTCGGACCTGACCGTGGTGGGCGGACGCGTCGTCTATGGCGCGGGCGTGTTCCAGCGCTTTGACGACAACCCACTGCCACCGGCCATGCCCGACTGGTCGCCCGTGCGCCGCTTTGGTGGCTACGGTGCCTGGGGCGAGCCCGAAGGCGCGGGCAAGAACTCGCTCAACCCGGCCCGTTATCGCAGCATGGCCGCTGCCTGCGGCTGTGCGAACAACTGCGGCCTGCACGGCCACAGCCACGCGAACGCATGGGCTTCCAGCGTTCCAGCGTCCGATCCCAAGAGCTTCTTCGGTGCTCTGGGCTGCTCCTGCTGGATGGCTTGAAGGCGTTGAATGAGCTCGACTGAACCAACCTCGCCACCCATTTCACCTGCACCGACGAGCAGCTTTGCGCCGCTCAAGCAGAAGCTGTTCTTTGTGCTATGGACGGCCACCGTCCTTGGCAACGTCGGCAGCTTTGTGCGCGATGTCGCCAGCTCATGGTTGATGACGGACCTCTCGTCATCGCCCACGGCTGTGGCGCTGGTGCAGGCGGCGGCGTCTTTTCCGGCGTTTCTGCTGGCGATTCCGGCGGGCGTGCTGGCCGATACGCTGGACCGGCGCAAGTTTCTCATCTGCATCCAGTTGCTGCTGGCGGTGGTGAGCACGTCGTTGCTGCTGCTGTCCGCGACTGGCCTGCAATCGGTGACTTCGCTGATCACGCTGACCTTCGTCGGCGGCATTGGCGCGGCGCTGATGGGGCCGACCTGGCAGGCCATCGTTCCTGAACTGGTGCCGAAGAAAGATCTCAAGAGTGCCGTGGCGCTGAACTCGCTGGGCATCAACATCGCACGCGCCATCGGTCCGGCGATGGGCGGTCTGGTGCTGGCGAGTTTCGGTGCGGCGTTCACCTACGGCGTGGACGTGATCAGCTATGCGTTCGTGATCGCGGCGCTGCTCTGGTGGCCGCGTCCCAAGAAGGACGACGATGCGCTGACCGAGCGGTTTGCCGGTGCCTTCCGCGCGGGCCTGCGTTACGCCCGTGCCAGCCGCGAGCTGCATGTGGTGCTGGTGCGCACCTTCATCTTCTTTGCGCTGGCAAGTTCGGTCTGGGCGCTGCTGCCCTTGGTGGCTCGCAAGATGCTGGGTGGCGGTGCCGGGTTCTACGGCATTCTGCTGGGCGCGGTGGGGCTGGGTGCGATCGGCGGCGCGCTGATCATGCCCAAGCTGCGCGCCAAGCTGAGTTCGGACGGCCTGCTGCTGATGGCGTCGCTGATCACGGCGGTGGTCATGGGCATTCTGTCGTTTGCACCGCCGCAATGGGTGGCGGTCGCGATTCTGCTGGTGCTGGGCGCAGGCTGGATCACGGCGCTCACGACGCTCAATGGCGTGGCGCAGTCGATTCTGCCCAACTGGGTGCGCGGACGCGCGCTGGCGGTGTATCTCACCGTGTTCAACGGCGCGATGACGTTGGGCAGCATCAGTTGGGGCCTGATCGCACAGGAACTGGGCATTGGCAACACCTTGCTGTTGGGCGCGGCCGGTCTGGTGGTGTTCGGCCTGATCGCGCATCGCCTGAAACTGCCGCAGGGCGAGGCCGATCTGGAACCCTCCAAACACTGGCCCGAGCCGCTGTTGGCAGCGCCGGTCGAGCATGATCGCGGCCCGGTGCGGATCGAGATCGAGTACCACGTGCTGGTGGCTGATCGAGAGGAGTTTCTCAAGCTCTTGAGGACGCTGTCTGCCGAGCGCAGGCGCGATGGTGCGTTTGCCTGGGGGGTGGCGGAAGACTCGGCTAATCCGGAAACGCTGGTCGAATGGTTCGATGTCGAATCCTGGGCCGAACATCTGCGCCAGCACCGCCGCGTGACCAAGACCGACGCGGACATTCAGGAAGAACTGCTCAAGTTCCACAAAGGGGCGACGCCTCCGGTGGTGCGCCACTTCATCGACGTTCAATAAGGCTCACTCGCCCGGTTGCAACACCAGTCTGGCCTCGAAGCCGTGTGCTTTGCCGCGCGGCGGCGAGGTCAGTTCGAATTGCGCGTCGTGCTTCTGCGCAATGCTGGAGACGATGGACAGCCCCAAGCCGTAGCCGGTGCGCTGGGCGCTTTGGCGCACATGGCGGTGCTTGAGTTTGTCCAGTTGCTCCGGCGTCACGCCCTGACCGTCATCGCGCACGGTCAGTTCGCTGCCGGGGCCGACGATGATTTCGATGTTCTCGGCATTCGAGTAGGCAAGGGCGTTTTCCACCAGATTGCGCAGCGCAATCGCCAGCGCGTCGAAGTCGCCCTTGCAGGTCAGCGGCTTGGCAGCGAGTTCGGTGGCTGATGGTGTGATCAGTTCGATGCGCGCCGATGCTTCCTCGTCCTGCCAGAACTCGCGCATCGCCGTCGTTGCGAGCTTCACCAGATCGATGCTGTCGCGCGTGAATGGCGCGCTTGATTCGGCGCGCGAGAGCTGCAGCAGTTTCTCGGTGCGGTGGCTCAGCGTTTGCAGGGACTGGATCGCCGCTTCCACATCCGCATGATCGAGGCCATGTTCCAGCGCGGTCTGAAGCCGCAAGCGCGCGGCGGTCAGCGGTGTTCTCAACTCGTGCGCGGCGTTGGCGGCGAGTGCGCGCTCCACATCCAGCGACTGGGACAAGCGCTCCAGTAGGCGGTTGGTGTGCTCCTGCACCTGCTCGATTTCGCGTGGCGGATTCGTCAGATGAATCGGCTCCAACTGGCGCCCGTCGCGCTTGGCGATTTCGCTGGACAAGTCGTCCAGCACGTGCAATTCGCTGCGCGCAATGCGACGCAGCAGCCATGCAAGCGCAGGCAGCAGCACTAGAAACGGCACGATCAGCCCAAGCAGCGTGCGGTTGACTGTTTCGCTGCGTTCTTCCAGCGGATCGGCTACCTGCAGGAAGACGCCGCGCGTTGGATGACGCAGGGTGTAGACACGCCATTCGCGGTTGTTCTCGAAGCCGGGAGCGAGCGAGACGTCGAACATCCGGTCCTTGGACTCCTCGGATTGCGCGAGCACCTTGTTGTCGGGCGAGACGAGGCGGTAATAAACCTCGGCATCCGCAAATGAACCCGGCCCCGGGATGACCAGCGGTCCTTTCTGATCGGGTGGTGCGTGCGCTTCGTCCAGATGGTCGAGCGCGATGTCGAACATGCGATGGGACACCTCCACCAGTTCGTTGTCGAAGTTGTAGTTGATTTCGCGTCCGGTGTACCAGACGACGGCGAGCAGGCACAGCAGCCACACGCAGCCGACCCAGAGGATCAGCGTCTTGGTCAGCCGTCCGGCCAGCGTGTCGCGGCGCTGATTCACTTTGCGCCTTCGCTCACGTTCTGGCCCGGATGCGCCAGCTTGTAGCCAATGCCGCGCACGGTCTCGATGTGGTCGCGCCCCAGTTTGCGGCGCAGGCGGCTGATGAATACCTCCAGCGTATTGCTGTCGGTGGAGTTGTCAAAACTGTAGAGGGCATCCTGCAGATGCTCGCGCGTGTGGTTGCGCTCGGGGCGCGTCGCCATCACGCGCAGCAATGCCCATTCCTTGGGCGTGAGCGGAATCTGAACGCCCGCGCGGCGCACTTGTTCCATCGACAAGTCGATCTGCAGATCGCCAATGGTCAGCACCGGCGTGGCAACCGCGTTGCGGCGGCGCTCCACGGCACGCAAGCGGGCCAGCAGCTCGGCGGGGTCATAGGGTTTGACGAGGTAGTCGTCCGCACCTGCATCGAGCCCGTGGATGCGGTCGCTCACCTGATCCTTGGCCGTGAGCGCGATGACGATGGGCCGGTCCTTGGTCGCGCGAATCTGCGGCAGGAGCGAGAGGCCGTCGCCATCGGGTAGATGCAGATCAAGCAGCACCGCCGCGTACTGCGTGGTCATGAGCGCCGTGCTGGCGAGCGCCAGATTGGGCACCGCATCGACCACGAAGGCCTTGGCATGCAGATAGCCGCACACGGCGTCCGACAGGGCTTTGTCATCTTCTACAAGCAATACACGCATGGGCGGCTGACTGGCTGATGGATTGGTTCTGGCTCGGCGAGGACCCAAGTGTAGGGGAGTTGAGAGCGGTGTCTTGTTCAGCAATTGTTCAGGTGCGCTCAATAGTCTGACGGTCGTGATGAAGAAGTATTCGACCGTTTCCATGATTGATTGGACCCCGCGCCGACTGTTCGGCTTGACGGCTTTCCTGTTTTTGCTGGTGGCCTTCTGGGATTTCTCCGGGCTCGATTTGCCCTTTGCCCGCCTGTTCGGCTCGGCAGATGGCTTTGCGCTGCGCGGCAGCCGCTGGTTCGTGATCGCCTTTCATGAAATCCCGCGCGATGTCAGCAGTCTGCTGGTCGTGGCGTTGATCGTGGGCATCTTCAAGCCCTGGAGCTTTCTGAAGCGACTGAGCCGCGGCGAGCGAGTGCAACTTGTTTTGTCGGTGCTGGGCGGCATGTTGCTGATCACCTTGCTCAAGAAGGCCAATCACACGAGCTGTCCTTGGGACCTGAACGAGTTCGGTGGCCGCGCTATCTATGTTTCGCATTGGGCATGGGGCGTGCTCGATCAAGGGCCGGGACATTGCTTTCCGGCGGGACATGCGTCCTCGGCGTTCGGATTTCTCGCGGGCTGGTTCGTGGTTCGCAAGCTCGGATCGAAAGTCGCTGGCCGTTGGCTGTTTACGGCTTTGATGCTGGGGCTGGTGCTGGGCCTCACACAGCAGTTGCGCGGTGCGCATTACATGAGCCACACGCTGTGGACGGCGTGGATCTGCTGGACCTTTGGCCTGCTGGCCGACGTGGCTTGCACGGCCTTCCGCGCCCGTCGTCAGGCACAGCGCGATTCCGTACAGAACAACATCCAATCCGCACACGAGGTGCAAGCATGAGTTCCGCAGAAATCAAACTGGGCTTGCCCCGTGCGTCGTGGTGGGGGGAGTTTCTTCAAACCCGCGTTGGGCAGTTGGTGCTTCGGCTGGACGCATGGTTTGCCACGCCCATGTCCGCGCAGAGGATCGCCATTCTCCTGTCTGTCTATCTGACATTGGCAGCCAACTGGGCGCTGTGGTTTCAACTGGAGCGCATCGCAAACGCCCCGGCGGTGCTGGTGCGAACAGCGCTGGTGCTCGGCGTGCTGAACGCCTGCGGAACGGCTGCGATTCTGGCTTTCACCGCGTGGACACGCTGGATGAAGGTGGTGTGGCTGGCCGTCGCGCTGACCGCCGCGCTTTCGCAGTACTACATGCTCACCTACAGCGTGGTGATGGACCCCGGCATGGCCGCGAACGTGTTGCAGACGGACGCGCACGAAGTGTCCGATCTGCTGGGCTTGCGCATGCTGTTGGCGGTGATGTTGGTGATGGCGATTCCGCTGTGGTGGATCATCCGTGTGCGCATTCCTGCAATGCCGCCCGTCAAGCAGATCGTGCGCAATGTGCTGCTGCTGGTGGCATCGCTCGGCGTTGCCGCCATCGTCATCGCCACCATGTCGCGTGACCTGGCCCCGCTGATGCGCAACAACCCGCAGATGCGCTACATGCTCAATCCCATTGCCAGCCTGTATTCGACCAGCACGGCAGCCATTCGCCCCTTGGTGACGCGCCACAAGAAGCTCATTCCCATGGGCGCTGGTGCCGCTCTGGGAGCAAGCCACGCCAGCCAGACCAAGCCCATGCTGTTCGTGCTGGTGGTGGGCGAGACGGGGCGTGCGGATCACTTCGGCCTCAACGGCTATGCGCGCAACACCACGGAGAAGCTGGCCGAGCGCAATGTGATGAACTGGACCAATGTGCATTCCTGCGGCACGAGCACGCTGGCTTCGGTGCCCTGCATGTTCTCGCCGCTGGGCAAGAAGGATTTCGAGTCGCGCAAGGACGACTACGAAACCCTGCTCGACGTGGTGCAGGCCGCTGGCATGGGTGTGCTCTGGATCGACAACCAATCCGGCTGCAAAGGCGTTTGCGACCGCGTGCCGCATGTGTCGGCGTCCGAGGGCTTGAGCGCCGATCAGCGCAAGAAACTGTGCGACGCGAGCGGCGAGTGCCGCGACATGGCGATGTTGGAGAACCTCCAGCAGCGGCTTGATGCCATCCCCGCAGACAAGCGCAACAAGGGCGTGCTGCTGGTCTTCCACCAAATGGGCAGTCACGGCCCGGCGTACGCCAAGCGTTCGTCCAAAGAATCCAAGCTGTTCACCCCCGAATGCAAGACAGAGGTACTGGCCGACTGCGCGCATTCCGAGCTGATGAATGCCTACGACAACTCCATCGTCGAAACCGACCGCTTTCTGGGTGCCACCATCGACTGGCTCAAGAACGTCGATCAGAAGTACGACACCGGCATGCTGTACCTGAGCGACCATGGCGAATCGCTGGGCGAATACGGCCAGTTCCTGCACGGCCTGCCATACAGCATCGCCCCCGAAGTGCAGAAACACGTGCCCATGGTCAGCTGGTTGTCGCAGTCCTTCGAGAGCCGCGAGCAACTCTCCGTGGGTTGCCTGCGCGGCACGGCGGATACAGCCTATACGCACGACAACCTCTACCACTCCATGTTGGGTCTGCTGGATGTGAAGTCGCCGAGCTATCAGCCGCAATTGGATCTGTTCGGGCCTTGCAAGGCGGCCCATCTAGCGTCGAACTGATCAGCAGAAAAACTCAGGCCTTCTTCTCGCGCGGCAGGCGGCCCATCAGGAAGAACTCGGGGTTGGGTTGCATGTCCGAGAAACTGGCCATGCGGTTGGACAGGCCGAAGAACGCGGTGATGGCGGCGATGTCCCAGATGTCTTCGTCGTCGAAGCCGTGGGCGTGCAGCGGCGCGAAGTCTGCGTCGTTGATTTCATGCGCGCTGTTGCAGACCTTCATCGCGAAGTCGAGCATGGCGCGCTGGCGCGGCGTGATGTCGGCCTTGAGATAGTTCACCGCCACCTGATCGGCCACGAGCGGCTTTTTCTCGTAGATGCGCAGCAGCGCGCCATGGGCCACGACGCAATACAGGCACTGGTTGAACGCGCTGGTGGTGGTGACGATCATCTCGCGGTCGCCCTTGGTGAGGTGGCTGCTGCGGCCCACGCTCTCCGGGTCCATGAGCGCATCGTGGTACGCGAAGAACGCGCGCCATTCCGCCGGACGGCGGGCGAGGGCGAGGAACACGTTGGGCACGAAGCCGGCTTTTTCCTGCACTTCCAGAATCTTGGCTTGGAGGTCGTCGGGCAGGGTGTTCAGATCGGCGAGGGGGTAGCGGGCGGCCATGGTGCGTGTCTCCGTTGGGTGTTTTGAATGGAACGAATCACCCGAGGATAGCGCGACAAGGGGTGCTTGCCGTGTTTCGTATTTTTTGTCAGTTTGCCTGTGGCCAGAACTTGCGCTGAAAGGCCACGAACGCATCCATGGCCCGTCCAAGGCCGTTTAACTGATCGCTGTTGTCCGGATCCAGTGTTTGCAATGCGAGCTGCGCGGCTTCCAGCGTGGACAGCTGATGCGGCTCATGCGCCTTGCGGATGGCATAGCGCGACGCGGGCGGGTCTTGCAGGGAAAGTCGAGGCAAGTTTTGAAGCAGAGGATGAGCTGTCACCATCTGGCGACTTTTGCGCCAGGTCGAGTCGATCAGCACCAGACGGATTGCGGATGGGGAAGGGTTGGGAGCAGCTTGAAGAGAGTCGTTTCCCGGATACAGAAGCAAGGTGCGCGGTGGTTTGGGTTGGTTTTCCCAAGCGCCAAACAGCGCTTTCTGCAATGTGTCGTCGTCAAACAGCGTGCCAATCAGCACGCGGCTGTTGGGCAGGCACAGGTGCAGCAACTGCCCGGTGTTCTTGGCATGTCCGACTTCGTCCGGATGCATGAGGATCAGCACCTCGATTGGCGACCGCACTGTGCGCACGGCGCTGCAAATGCACACCGAGGAGGGGCGCAGGCAGGACGCGCAAACGGATCTGCGTGGAGATGAAAGGCTGGAATCAGGTAACAAGAGCGGATGCCAAGACTGAAAAAAGACTGCGTGATTCTGACATTGCGATGCCGCTTGTCGCGCATGGTTCGGTCTTTTTCAAAATCCACATCGTGAAAAACGACCTCGGAATGAAGGAGGACGCTGTCATTGGCCTCTTGAGAGGTTGGCGGTGATTCGGATGGAAAACCCACTGCAAACGGCCATCAGCAAAGTCCCTACTCACCGCGCAAGTGCCGAAAAGACACAATCGGGCACTCTCAGCCCATTGCATGGCCGAGCTTCTTTCCGATATGGGCTTCTGGTTTCAGTCTGAGGGCTAAACTATGAAACTAAGTTACATCGAAAATTGCGCTGGAGGCGTGAATGCATTACGACATAGTGATTGTGGGTGGAGGTGCCGGCGGTCTGGAGCTCGCTGCCCAGCTTGGACGAAAGCTGGGTAAGACGCTGGGCGGGGAACGCGTGCTGCTGATAGACAAGTTTCCGTTTCACATCTGGAAGCCGACGCTGCATGAAGTGGCGGCAGGCACGCTGGATGCGCATCAAGAAGGCCTTTCCTACACGGTGCTCGCGCGGCGCAATCACTTCAGCTTCACCATGGGCGAGTTTTCGGGGCTCGATGCCCAGAAGAAAACCATCACCCTCGCGGCCATTCACAAGGGGGACGGCGAGGAAATCGTGCCGTCTCGCACCATCAGCTTCAAGCGGCTGATTCTGGCGCTGGGCAGCGGCTCGAATTCGTTCGGCACACCCGGCATCGAAAACGCCTACCTGCTGGAAAACGTGCGCGATGCGCAGCGTTTCCATTCGGACTGGTTGAGCGCCAGCGCCCGCGCTTCGTTTGCCAGCGAGCGCGCGCTGTCGATTGCCATCGTCGGTGCCGGTGCGACGGGCGTGGAGCTGTCGGCGGAGTTGATCGAGGCCCATGCGGCCCTGCTCGAGAGTTTGGGCAGCAATCAACGTTTCCGGCTCGACATCACGCTGGTCGAAGGCGGTGATCGCATTCTTGGCGGTCTGCCGCCCAAAATTTCAGAGCAGGCGACCGTGGCGCTCAGACGCAAGCAGGTGAAGGTGCTGGTCAACACGCGGGTGCAGGAGTTGCGCAAGGGCGTGCTGGTCACCTCGGCGGGCGATATTTCGGCCGATCTGATCGTCTGGGCGGCGGGCATCAAGGCTGCGGATGCGAACGCGCAACTGGGGCTGGAAGTGAATCGCATCAACCAGTTCGTCGTCGACAACCACCTGCGCACCAACGTGCCGGAAATCTACGCCATGGGCGACTGCGCCGCCGCGCCGTGGGAAGAGGGCAAAACCGTGCCCGCACGCGCGCAGGCCGCTCACCAGCAGGCCACCTATCTGGCCAAGGTGCTCGGGGCCATGCTGCGCGAACACGAGGTGGATGAGCCGTATGTCTATCAGGACTTCGGCTCGCTGGTTTCGCTGGGCGACAACAAGGGCGTCGGCAATCTGATGGGTGGCCTCGCGGGCAAGAACTTCTTTGTCGAAGGCCTGATCGCCAAATGGATGTACATCTCGCTGCACCTGATGCACCACAGGGCGATTCTCGGAATCGGCAAGACCGGCGTGCTGGCGCTGGCGCGTTTGCTGCAGCAACGGGTGTCGGGGCGGCTCAAGCTGCATTGAGCGGCAGCGTCGGGACGCTGGACGAATCACTGCTCCATGTGATTCGTCCATGTGAACTCAACTCGCGCTGGGAGCCAACCAGCTTCTGACAGCCGAGAAGGCCTGATCGAATCGGGTGTACAGATCATCGCCGCCATAGCAGGTCGAACTGCCGCCCGAGAGCAGGCCCACGAACTTGTTGCTCGCAAACAGCGCCGAGCCGCTGCTGCCGACTTCGGTGATGCCCTTGCTCCAAGAGACTTGGTACATGTTGCCGGTGCTTGAACTGCTGCTCGCGCAGGACATGGTGGTGTCGGCGTTGATCGTGCAATTCAGGGTGTATTTCACCGCGCCGAGGCTGATCTTCTGCAGGTCGCCCGATGGGTGATGAATGCCGACCACGGATGCGCCGTAGGCGGCTTTGCCCGTGCTCCAGCCCGCGTAGGTGACACCTGTAGGCGGCGTGTCGTTCAGGCGCAGCAGTGTGAAATCGGGGTTGGTATTGGTCGAGAGCAGGGTGGCTCCGTTGCGGCTCTTCTTGCCGCTGCTGTAGGCGAGCGAATTGCAGCTGTTGGAGCGGAAGAACCAGGTGCTCTCCATCGTCGAGGCGATGGTCTGTTTGGAGATGCAGTGGTGGGCCGTGGCGACGTAAGGCACGCGGTTGGCCTGCGTGTTGTTCAAAAGAGTGGCCGTGCATTGGTAGTAGACGCCGTTCTGCAGATACTTGATCAGCGCGACGGAGTTGCGGATCGTCGCGTAGTCGGCGTAGCAGCTTGAATCGAGTTGGCAGGATGCGGAGTCGCCCGCCGCGCGTGTTTCGGCTCCAGAGATCGCATTGGCCTTCAGCGCCACGGCGGCTGCGTTGGCGTAGACGTGAATGAGCTTGGGGATCGAAAACGTCAGCTCGTTGCTGGACACGCCTGCAGGCAATTCGATTTCCAGCGTGATCTCATCGTTCTCGACGCTCGGTGCCCACCAGGTTCGGGCCTCGTCCGACGAGTCTCCGGATTGCTGATTGGCCTCTAGCATGTCGAGAATCTGCGCGCCGGTGGTCTGAATCGCTTCGTTGCGATGGCCGCTGGGGTAGGTTCTGAACAGCGCGCCATTCGGTATTTTTTCGGCCAGCAAACCGATGCGGATTTCTTGGGCTCCAGTGGACACGAACTGGATGGCCGCAATCTTTCCGCCATTCCCGGTAGCAGTCCATTTGAGCTTCTCTTGCACGTTGGAGACGGACGAGGTGAGCATGCTGTCGCGGGCAAGGCCTACTTTCGCCACGCCATTGGAGCTCTCCGTTTCCAGAGACTTGGCTGTGCTGAGTTCTCCCAGATTCACCGTGGTCGCGGTGATCGCTACGGCTGGGAGATTGGCGGCGCTGTAGATGCTGTCCGCAGACGCGGCTTGATCGATTGCTTCGATGGTCTGTTCTTTGGACGCGCCTGATGTGTTGTTCGTGGAGCTGGAATCACTTCCCGATCCGCCGCAGGCCGTCAGCAATGCGGCAAGCAAAAGGGACGGAATGGAGACCTTGAGCGGAGTTGTGGAGCGATGTCGGGTGATCATTTCAACCTGTCTGAACGAGTGGGCGAGACGCGCCAAACAGCCGATGGCAGGCGCGGGTGACCGACGACTCTAGCGACAGGTTTTTTGTCCGGATGTGCCCATCTCGGGCGGTCTGAGCGGGCTCAATGGACGTTGAGACCCGCGTTGTTTCTTTTTCATTCAACAAATTCGTTTATTTGAATTTGTTGGTTTGCGTTGGCAAATCCCGCGTCAACCCACCAACAGCTTCTGCACCAGATCGGCCGCCGTGGACGCGCCATATTTGCGCATCAGCCGGGCCCGGTAGATTTCCACCGTGCGGTGGCTGATGTCGAGTGCCTTGCCGATTTCCTTGGAGGTCATGCCGTCAAGCAGCCGAGCGGCGACTTCGCGTTCGCGGCCTGTCAGCTCGGCTTTGACGGGGCGTTCCTCGCTCAGGTCCTCGAAGCTCCAGATGCCCGAGGCGTGCGGTTCGTCGCGGTTGAGGGCGCGGCCGGAAACATGGCACCAGAAGACTTCGCCACTTGCACGCTTCATGATGCGATTGTCCGCATAGCGTCCACGGGCATTCAGGATCGGTTCCATGCGCTTGCCGAGTCGTTCATACTCGTCCACGCTTGGGTAGAGAATGCTGAACGACTGGCCGATCAGCAGCTCGCGCGACGCGCCAAACATCTCGCAGACATGGCGATTGCAGTCCACCATGATGCGGTTGCGGGAGATCACCAAGCCAACGGGTGCCATCTCGAAGGAGAGTCGGTAATCTGCGATGTCCATGTGTTGCCCGTATGCCTGCCGTGTTTGTATTTACGAAAAACTACTTATCCGAATACGTAGTATCGTAGCGCATTCCAGATTCATTCCCCATCTCAGGAGACAGCAGTGAACAAAGTCTTTCCTTCCGCAGCCGAGGCGCTCAAGGGCGTGGTGGCTGACGGTCAGCTTTTGGCAGTAGGCGGTTTCGGCCTGTGCGGCATTCCAGAGGCGCTGATCGATGCGCTCAAGGACTCCGGCGTCAAGGACCTCACGGTGATTTCCAACAATGCAGGCGTCGACGGCTTCGGTCTCGGCAAGCTGCTGGAAACCCGTCAGATCAAGAAGATGATCGCCAGCTACGTGGGCGAGAACAAGGAGTTCGAGCGCCAGTATCTGGCCGGCGAACTCGAGCTGGAATTCACGCCCCAAGGCACGCTGGCTGAAAAGCTGCGCGCTGGTGGTGCCGGCATTCCCGCGTTCTTCACCAAGACCGGTGTGGGCACGCTCGTGGCCGAAGGCAAGGAACTGCGCGACTTCGACGGCGAAACCTACGTGATGGAGCGTTCGCTCGTTCCTCAGGTGTCGCTGGTGAAGGCGCAACGTGCCGACAAGTCCGGCAATCTGCAATTCCACCTGACCGCACGCAACTTCAATCCGGCCGCTGCTACTGCAGGCAAGGTCTGCATCGTGGAAGTCGAGGAAATCGTCGAAACCGGCGCGATTCCTCCGGACGAAATCCATCTGCCTGGCATCTACGTGCACCGCATCGTGCTGAACGCCACCCCCGAAAAGCGCATCGAAAAGCGCACCATCACCGAAAAGCAAGGAGCCTGATCATGGCGTGGACGCAAGACCAAATGGCCGCGCGTGCGGCGCAAGAGCTGCAGGACGGCTTCTATGTGAACCTCGGCATCGGCATCCCCACACTGGTGGCCAACCACACGGGCGACAAGGAAGTGTGGCTGCAGTCCGAAAACGGCATGCTCGGCATCGGCCCATTCCCGACCGATGACAAGGTGGATGCTGACCTGATCAACGCCGGCAAGCAGACCGTGACGACGATCCCCGGTTCGTCGATCTTCGGCAGCGACCAGTCGTTCGCCATGATTCGCGGCGGCAAGATCAATCTGTCGATTCTCGGCGCCATGCAGGTGAGCGAGCACGGCGATCTGGCCAACTGGATGATCCCCGGCAAGATGGTCAAGGGCATGGGCGGCGCGATGGACCTCGTCGCAGGCGTCAAGCGCGTGATCGTGCTGATGGAACATGTGGCCAAGAAGAAGGACGGCACGACCGACATGAAGCTGCTGCCCAAGTGCACGCTGCCACTGACCGGCGTGGGTGTGGTCGACCGCATCATCACCGACCTCGGCGTGATGGACGTGACTCCCGAAGGCCTGAAGCTGGTGGAACTGGCTCCTGGCGTGACCTTCGAAGAGATTCAGTCGAAGACCGGCGTGACGCTGCACCAGTGAGAACTGTGGGCTGAGCAAAACAGCCACCGTTTTCATCCGTAGATATTCGGGCCAATCCATGAAGCATTCATGGATTGGCCCGATCTCATTGGGGATGGTATTCATTCGGAATAATCTGAATTATTTTTATATTTTGATGCAAAATATCAGAATTTCTGCGGTTGACCAAAGAATTGAAAATAATATTCAATTTGCTTTTGGTTGATTTTTCTCATTCGGCTAATTTTTATATTCCTCTTTAATCAACCCTGTCGGGATATTGATAACAGAAAGAGGGAATAAGGTGAAATTAACTCGAAAAACCATCGTGCTCGCCTGCGGACTGCTGCTGGTGGGTTGCAAAACCATGGATGGCGGTAGCCTGGGAGGACTCGTTGACGGAGCAACCATGGCGGTGAAAGCGACCAGCCTGAGCGATGAGGAGGTGATCGCCACGTCAAAGCAAGCTTGCGAAGCACTCGATGCACAGAACAGGGTGGCGGACTCCAAGAGCAAATACATGCAACGTCTGAACAAGGTGATCGCGAAAATGCCGACGGAAATCAACGGCATCAAGGCGGTCTACAAGGTCTATCTCACCAATGACGTGAACGCATGGGCCATGGACAATGGTTGCATCCGTGTCTACAGCGGTCTCATGGATGCCATGAACGACGATGAACTGCGCGGCATCATCGGCCACGAGATTGGGCACGTGGCACTGGGCCACAGCAAGAAGAGCATGCAGACTGCTTATGCCACGGCAGCGGCGCGCACTATCGCAGCCAACAGCTCCAACGCAGCGGTTGCGTCCCTGAGCAGCTCTCAATTGGGAACCTCTCAAAACCTCCCGACGTCGCTGACTCACGTCATCTGATGCAGTAAATTCGCAGCATGATCACCCCCCGCAGTGCCCTGAAGTTCGACCTGTTCGCCGAAGCCTCCCGCAAGCGCAAGATCGATGAAGTGGGCGATCCGCTGCAAGTCATTGCGCAGCACATCGACTTCACCGCGCTGGCCCGTCTGGTCGATGGAATCATCGAGCGCAGTGATGGGCGCAAGGGTGGTCGTCCGGCCTATCCCACTGAGGTCATGGTACGGGTGATGGTCCTGAAGAGGCTCTACAACCTCTCGGACGAGCAGATGGAATATCAACTGCTTGACCGCATGAGCTACCAGCGATTTTGTTTGCTGCAAGACTCGATGAACGTTCCGGACCGCAACACCATCTGGCGCTTTGGCGAGCGCCTGGGCGTGGATGGAGCCACGGCTTTGCTGCATGGCGTGGACGAGCAATTGCATCGTCATGGCTACATCGCGCGCGGTGGTCAGGCCATCGATGCGACCTTGGTGCCAGCACCGCGCCAACGCATGAACAAGGGCGAACGCGAGCAACTCTCCAACGGCCAAAGACCTGAATGGGGTGATGCCAAAGATCGGCAAAAAGACATCGATGCCACCCACACCAAGAAGCACGGCAAGCGCTACTTTGGCTACAAGCTGAGTGTGAGCGTCGATCACAAACACGGCTTCATCCGGGGCGTGGCCACGGGGACAGCGAGCGAGCACGACGGCCATCACTTCGATGAAGTGCTGGATATGAAGAACACCGGCAAAGAGGTCAATGCCGACAAGGCCTACCCGAGCGCTCAACGCATCAAGATGCTCAAGGTGTTGGGCTTCAAAGATGGCATCCAGCGTAAAGCCAAAGCGAAGCAGCCGCTCAGCGAATGCCAGGAGCGACGCAATCAACGCATTGCCAAGCGACGGGCGCGTGTCGAGCACGTGTTTGCAGGCATCCGTCACATGGGCGACAAGTTCGTGCGCACGATTGGACAGACCAGAGCCACCACGGTCATGACGATGATGGCTGCGTGCTACAACTTGAAGCGCCTGGCGTCGTTCCTTGAAAACAAGGTCGATCCGTTCTTCAAAACAGCGAGCTCAAAGAGACCGGTGCGCCTGCAAACGGCGAAGGCCTGAGAGTCGGGGGCGCAATGGGCCCGAAATGACCCAAATCTGCGTTGAACAAACCAGTCAATGAGCAATCTGCTCGCCATGCGGAGTGGGCGACTGGGGAATCGCCGGTTGTGAGAGGTTCCCAATTGGGCGATCTGGGCCAGAAATTCGTCAACGCCCAGTTCTCGCAATCACAGGAGTCCGCAGCGGATGACCATTCGTTCGATCTGCTGACGCAAAAAGGAATGGAACGCAAAGGTCTGGTGACTGGTTTCGAGAAAATCGCCAAACTCGAAGGCGGCAAGCATTCGATGATGGATTCGCATCCCCCATCAGCAGAGCGCGCCAAGCGCATGCAGGCGCGTTTGAGCGGCAAGTAATTTCTGAGTGTCAGAAATAGAACAGGGGCTCCATCGGTCGGTGGAGCCCCTGTTTGCATTTGCCACCCGCGATCACGTTGAACAGATGGTCGATTTTCGGGTGGTTGCCGGGATGCAGGTACGCATCTTCCATGTGCTCGGCAAACAACTCCAGACCTCCGCTGGCGGCGATAGGGGCTACGGGCGGGAGTTGGCGAAGGTTGTCTGCGAAGGCCGCCACCCAGTTTTTACGATCCAATCGATTGGCGTCTGATTACTATCGTTTGAACTATTGGTGTCGTAAGTTAATTGTCAGGTCCCGGATGATTGCGCACGTTCTTTTCAAACAATTTTGGATGTGACGCCTGCCATCGCTTGAGGGCCTGAACGGGCGTTTCATGCCGCAGAGCTTTCTGTGGAATCTGCTGGTTGTACAGCCACACAAAGCGATGAAGCGTCTTCTCTAGATCCTCTGCACTGTTGAAGTGATGCGTGCGCAGCACTTGGCTGAGCCTTCCGTTGAAGCGCTCCACCATTCCGTTGGTACGTGGCGTTCTGGGCCGTGTGAGTCGGTGCTCTATACCGAGTTCCTTGCACAGTAAATCAAACTCGTGATCACCGCTTGGTTGCTTCTCGTGCTTGCCAAACAGACGATCCGAGAACTCTTTGCCGTTATCTGTGAGGATCGTGCGAATCTTGAAGCAAGCAGCTTTCTTCAGGGTCGCCAAAAACGCGTGCGCAGCCGCTGCCGTCTTGTATTGCTTGATCTGGATGAACACCCAACGCGTAGCTCGGTCAATGGCAACAAAGACATATCGGCGCTTGTTCTCATCCTGCATCTGGGGCAGGTACTTCACATCAATGTGCACATAGCCCGGCTCATAGGCTTTGAACGGTTTGCTTTCGTGCTCGGCTCGAACGGCCGTGGGTAAGCGCGAATGTCCTCGGCGACGCAGCAATCGATCCAGCGCCGAGCGGCTCATCGCAGGTTCAATGAATTCGTGAACGACTGCCAGCAAATCATCCAGAGGCAGCAGCAGTTGAGATCGCAGATAGATCACCAGCTCTTCCTGCGCTGCGTTGAGCGTTGTCTGCAGGTGATGAGCGGTATGGCTTTCATCCTGCACGCTTGTGCGATGGCGCCACTTGCGCACCGTACCAAGTCCAATGCCATATTGCTGCGCAAGCTCGTGGTCGGACGCACTCGATTGCTGCAGCGCCAGGCGAATCGCTGGCGTGGTGGTTGCGTTCTTGTGCAATGAGATCAGCATGGCGTCTCTCCTGTCTCGATGCGCCATGTTGCCACAACCGCTTTGAGTACCTCTCGGCTGAACAGTAGCGGACGCTTGGTTTTTACGATCCAATCATCCGGGACCTGACAGTTAATCTTGAATTAATATTTTCTGACTGTTGTTCAAGATGAATGCTCCTTGAGAAATTGTCGTTGTTTGATTTATGCTTGTGAGTTCAAGGGAGGGCGGCTTGGGAGCGCTTTTGCTGATCTGAATTTCTTATTCTTTTTAATAAAATGCTGAATTACTCTGTTGTGCGCACAATGGCGCTTGTACTGATTGTTCCTGCGAGCTTGGTTATCTCTGGCTGCAAATAAATTGGGGCTCAGTACGTGCCACCCAACGTGAATGAAGACGCAGCCACTTTGCTGCCAAGCGAAGATGCAGTCCTTTTCTCTACAAATGAAAAAGGCTGCTATTCAGGTGTCACCTCTGTCAGCAATGGCGCACGAATCCATGCAAACAAGGAGACCTTGATCGTGGCGGAGAGGACTTATTCTGACTCCTACTGCCGCATTCCATTTTCATTTGTGCCGGAAAAGGATGCGTCATACAAAGTCACCCTGGGTGTGGTGGGCAACATAGGTCGGACGGTTGGTTTTGCAGACGCAAAGAAGGCTGGCTGTGTTGCCATTTTGGTCAAGGTGGTCGGAGAGACGGAAACCCCCGTCAAGGTGCTCCCTCTCAAATTTCAAACGCGATTTGCTTGCATTAAGTTGATTCCCAAGGAGTAGGGCTGACACTCACGTTGAATTCAGGCCTTTGGAACGATCTCGACCTTGAGGCTCTTGCCGCCTGCGATCACATCGAGCAGGCGGTCGATGTTCGGGTGGTTGCCGGGATGCTTTTGCGCATCTTCCGTGTGCTCGGCGAACAGTTCCAGACCTTCGCGCGCGGCGGCTTCGTTGATCGCGCCGTGCTTGGCAGCAAGCGCGGCGTAGACGGTTAGCGAGCCGGTCTTGCCTGGTGCGTTGGGAATGCTGGCCACTTCATTGCCGGATTCGTCCAGCAGGCGCAGGGCGGCGATATGGGCTACGGAAGGGAGTTGGCGGATGTTGTCTGCGAAGGCCATTGTGGGACGGTTCAGTCGGTTGTTTGATGAAACGGGGGATTGTAGAGAGCAATGCGCGCTTCAACGTGGCGGAGCAACGGAATCATCCGGGCCCGAATCGGCTGTCGAGCCCAGATGCTGCGCGCCAGCGCCCATTCCCATGCCAAGCCCCATGGCTCCCATGCCACCACTGCCGCCCTGACCACCGCCATTGCCACCGCGAGCGGCCCCACCTGCGTTCGATCCGCCGTCGTTGCCCGACCCTGCTCGCTTGTTGGCACCGCCGGTGGTGTTGGGCCTGAGAGGGCCTTGGGCAGGGATGATCAAGCTGGCAGGAATCGGCTCCAGATCGAGCGCGTCGCGCACATAGTTGCGCAGCGAGACCACCAGTTCCTTCGTGTGAATGCTCCGCCCGGCGGTCATGTCCTGCGCGGCTTGCACGGCCAGACCAACCTGTTCTTCGGTACCGAGCAGAATCACGTCGGACAGAGCCGCCTCGACCGCATCACGCACGCGGCGCTGCCGCTCGGTGCTGCTGAGCACGGGCGCGTCGGATTCGTCGTCGTCTTGCTCCAAAGCGTTCTGCTGCATTCGCAGATCGCGCATGTGCGTGGGATGCACTTCCAGCGTGCCGGTGAACGATCCGCCAAGCGTCTTGTAGGCCGCGATCAACGTCTTGAGCCGCTCATTGATCTGCCGATTCTCGCGCTCGCGGCGCTTCTGGATCGTCTGCATGAACAGCAGCCGCACGCCCATCATCAGACAGGTGACGAGCAGCAGTCCAGCCAGCGTGGACAAGGCGGTGGACCATGAGCTGAAGTCGATCATCGAGCGCATGAGTATGGGGGTAAAGTGAAATGCATCTTGCGATTCTGACGCAGTTGCTGCGAGGCTTGAGTCAGCGCATTTCTACAACGCACGCATTGATTGAAAAACGAAATCCCTTGTCAGGTGCATGCGACTTGACGATCGCACAAGGCGCACCGATGCGTTGGCCCAGCGGGCGCTCGGGGCCGCGTCTGCAGCTTCATCCCATGGATGTCCAACAAGCGGCATGCGGGTAAGTCCTTGGCATGCCAGGTGCTCATGCGCCGTCGGTAGCGCAACGCTATCTGAATTGATCTGTATTATGGATGCGGCCTTGTGCAGGGGATAAAAACACATTCCGCTCGACTGGCTGAATTCGGATTGGCGCTTCGTTGTTTGACAAGCGCTTTGTTGTTTCGGGCGTCCCCATTAATCCAAGGATTTGCACCATGACTACTCCTCGAATCGGACTGATTGGCGTTGGCCTGATGGGCCACGGAATTGCGCTGAACATCGCGCAAAAAGGCTACCGACTGACCGTGCTGGAGCATCCTGGCAATCAGCCGCTCGATACCTTGAAATCGCTGGGAGCGACGACCTCCGAGTCGCTCTCCGAACTGGCCTCCAACGTGGATGTGCTGGTGCTCTGCGTGACGGGTTCGCCGCAAGTCGAAGCCATTTTGCTGGGCGAGCAAGGCGCGCTGGCGGCAATGAGAAAAGGCACGGTGGTCATCGACTGTTCAACCGCTTTGCCGGACTCCACAGAGCGCATTGCCGAGATCGCCCAAGCGGCGGGCATTCGTTTCATCGATGCGCCTATGACGCGCACGCCCAAGGAGGCTGCGGAAGGGCGACTCAACCTGCTGGTCGGCGGCGACGCTGCCGTGCTCGACGAGTGCATGCCAATCCTGCGCTGCTTTGCCGAAAACGTAACGCACACCGGCGCAGTGGGAACCGGGCATCGCATGAAGCTGCTGCACAACTATGTGTCGCTGGGTACGGTGGCGTTGATTTCCGAGGCCGCGGCCTGTGCGTTTCGCGGCCAGGTGTCGCCACAGGTGTTTGTCGATGTGCTGGCCAAGGGCGGTGGTGGTGGTGTGGCGCTGGAGCGGCTCAAGCCTTACCTGCTCGAAGGTGACACCAGTGGGCTCAAATTCTTCATGGGCAATGCGCTCAAGGACATGGGTTACTACGTCTCGATGGCGCGCGACACCAACGCGGTGCAGGACATCGCCGATGCCATTCACGACACCTACGCCTGCGCCGTGGCCGATGTGGGTGACGAGGCGCTGGTGCCCAGACTGGTGACCACGTTGCAACGCGGGGTAGGTTTTTGCCAGTAAATTGGCAGCGCTTGGACGATTCAAATAACGGAGACACACCGCATGCACCAGCATTTCATACACAACCAGTGGACCGGGCAGGGCGAGGCCATCGACGTGGTTGACCCCTCGACGGGCGAGACCTATGACAGCATTCTGCGCGGCACGGCGGCCGATGTGGATGCTGCGGTGAAATCGGCGCGTGCCGCGTTCGAAGGCGAGTTCGGCAAGCTCACCGCGACCGAGCGCGGGCGCTTGCTCATGAAGCTCTCGGCCAAACTGCAAGAACATGCAGAAGAGCTCGCGCAGATCGAGGCGCGTGACTGCGGCAAGCCACTCAAGCAGGCGCGTGCCGATGCGGTGGCGATTGCGCGTTACTTCGAGTTCTATGGCGGTGCGGCCGATAAGCTCATGGGCGAGACGATTCCTTATCAGAAGGGCTACACGGTGCTGACCATCCGAGAGCCTTATGGTGTGGCGGCTGCCATCGTTCCCTGGAACTATCCGATGCAGATCTTCGGGCGCAGCGTGGGCGGTGCTTTGGCGGCGGGCAATACGGTGGTCGTCAAACCGGCGGAAGATGCTTGTCTCTCGCTGCTGCGGGTTGCGGAGTTGGCGCGCGACGTGGGCTTTCCTGCGGGCGCTTTGAATATCGTCACGGGCTACGGTCACGAGGCTGGTGCCGATCTGGTGGCGCATCCGGGCGTCGCTCATGTCTCGTTCACCGGTTCGCCCAATGTCGGCAAGCTGGTGGTGAAGGCCGCCATCGAAAACCATACGCCAGTCACCACGGAGCTGGGCGGCAAGTCACCGCAGATCGTGTTTGAAGATGCGGATCTTGAAGCGATGTTGCCTGTGGTCGTCAACGCCATCGTTCAGAACGCGGGGCAGACCTGCTCGGCAGGCAGTCGCTTGCTGGTGCAGCGCAGCATCTACGAAAAAGTGATTGGCTTGTTGGCGGAGCGGTTCAGTCAGCTCAAGGTCGGCTCATCGCAGATGGATCTGGATTGCGGTCCGTTGATCCGCAAGAGCCAGCAGGTGCGCGTGAAATCGTTTCTCGACGATGCAACCAAGGATGGTTTGACCATTGCTGCGCAAGGGCAACTGGCCGAAGGCGCGCCTGCGGGCGGCTTCTACCAGGTACCGACCTTGGTGCGCGACGTTCCGATCGGGCATCGTCTGGCGCAGGAGGAAGTCTTCGGTCCCGTCATTGCCGCTGCGGCTTTCGATACCGAAGAAGATGCCATCGCGTTGGCGAATGGAACGGACTTTGGCTTGGTCGCCAGCGTCTGGACGCGCGATGGCGGTCGGCAAATGCGCATGGCCCGCAAGATCAAGGCGGGACAAGTGTTCATCAACAACTACGGCGCAGGTGGCGGCATCGAACTGCCTTTTGGCGGCTACAAAGCCAGCGGCCATGGGCGCGAAAAAGGCTTCGAGGCGCTCTACGGCTTCACGCAGTTGAAGACGATTTCGATGCGGCACGACTGAGTCGTGCCCGCACAACGAGCACCGCAAGCACCAACCATCAAGCCGCAGCTTTTTGTGCCTTCAACAGATCGAGCAACTGGGCCTTGCTCAGTTCCTTGATCATGGAGAGCTTGCGCACTACGGCGGCGTGAGGGCGCGCCTTGCCTTGTTCGTAGTGATAGATGCTCTGGCCGGAAATGCCGACAAGCGCGCCGTAATCGGTGGCGGACAGACCGGTCTTCTGGCGGTGTGCTGCCAGACGTGTGGCGCTGAAGCGGCGCTTGACCTCATCGGCCTGCGGCGCATCTACGGGCGCGGTTGCTTTCTTCCTGGGCGAGGCTGCTTGCTTGCTCTCTTTGCGCAAATCGGCGATTTCTCGCTTGAGTGCAGCAATGGCCGAGCGCTGGGCGGAGACCAGCTTGCGCAGTGAATCGGTTTCCGCGCGAACCTCTTTGCGAGCGACGCGTGAAATTTCGGATTTGAGGAGTGCGGCTATATTGGGCATGGGCGCATTTTGCTCCGGCTTGCGCCAACTTGCCAATTAATTAAGCAACGGTTTGATTCTTCAAGCCGTTCACGCCACAAAAATGTCGCCGTGTATACGGTTCGAGTGTTACTTCAGAAGTTTGACTACGCGCTTCCAATCACTCTCATCGACCTCGGTGATGGACAGCCGATTGCCGCGCTGCAGCACCTTCAAGTTGGCCAACTCGGCATGTTCGCGCAACTCGGCAAGGCTGAGTAAGCGAGTCTTATGCAGCGCCTTTACGTCGAGCAGCAACCAGCGCGGTTTGTCGGGATCGGACTTGGGATCGAAGTAGGGCGAGCGTACGTCGAACTGCGTGGGATCGGTGCGTGTGGTCGATGCGACTTCGGCGATGCCCGCAATGCCGGGCTCGGGGCAGCTTGAATGGTAGAAAAGCACGCCGTCGCCGATCTGCATTTCGTCGCGCATGAAGTTGCGCGCCTGGTAGTTGCGCACGCCTGTCCATTGAACGGTGGAGTGGATGGCCGCAAGCGCATCATCGATCGAGCATTCCTCGGGCTCGGACTTCATCAGCCAGTATCTTCTGGTGTTTCTCGTGGTCGTCATGCGAAGGATTGTTGCAAGATTGGACAACTAGGTGATCGATGATGATCGATGACCACATGGTAAACAGGTTCGAGATATAGGCAAATCGCTGCGTTTGGATTGTGGCCGATATCAGAATAACCCACGCCTTCCCGTACCACCCCAACGCTTGGTTTCCGCAGACAGGATCGCCAGCGGATTGTTGGCAGGTTCGGCAAGCGGTGCCAACAAACCTGCGAGTTCGTCGGCACTGAATTTGATCGCACCTGCCGCATCGCTGCCAAGCACGCCTTGGGCGAGTACGCGTTTGCGTTCCTGCAGCTCGAGCATGCGTTCTTCGATGCTGCCTTGCACGACGATGCGATAGACAAACACGGGCTGGGTCTGGCCAATGCGATGCGCGCGCGCCGTAGCCTGCTCTTGCACAGCGGGGTTCCACCAGGGATCGAGATGGATCACCGTATCAGCGGCCGTCAGATTGAGCCCGGTGCCTCCGGCCTTGAGGCTGGCAAGCAGTATCGGCGCTGAAGTCTTGTCTGCCTTTTGAAACTGCGCAACGATGTGCTCGCGTTCGCTGGGAGCGGTTTCGCCGGTAAGCATCAGATAAGAAATGGCAAGCGTATCCAGCAGCTCGGCCACCAACCTCAGCATCGACGTGAATTGCGAGAACAGCAGAATGCGTCTGCCGTCTTCTACCAGTTCGGGCAGCATGCGTTCCAGATGTTCGAGCTTGGCGCGTTCCGTGTCTGGATGAATGCTGGTGCCTCGCAGCAAGCGAGGATCACAGCAGACCTGTCGCAGCTTGAGCAAGGCGTCGAGAATCGCGATCTGCGCGGCATTGCCCCAGTCCTGCGCCTTGAGCACACGGCGCACTTCCTTGTCGCAGGCGGTACGCACCGCTTCGTAGAGTTCGCGTTGACGGCCTTGCAGCTCCACGCGCACGAGCATGTCGCTGCGCTCGGGCAGTTCCTTGGCCACATCGCTTTTGCGGCGTCGCAGTATGAATGGCGCGATGCGCTTGGCGAGCAGTTCGGCGCGCAGCGTTTCGCCGTTTTCTTCGATGGGCTTGCGCCAGCGGCGACCAAAGGTGTGCGGGTCGCCGAGAAAACCGGGCATCAGAAAATCGAATTGCGCCCACAACTCGCCCAGATGGTTTTCCAATGGCGTACCAGTCAGGCACAGCAGGTGTGGGGCCTTCAAACGCCGCAATGCTCTGGCGGTGCGGGTTCCGGCGTTTTTCACCATCTGCGCTTCATCGAGGATAAGCAAGTGCCAAGGTTTGGATGCGAGTGCGTCCACATCGCGCCATACGAGCGGATAAGTGGTGAAGACCAGATCGTGGCTCTGCACTTCCAGCAGACTTTCTGCGCGTTCAGGTCCCGTCAATGTGAGCACGTGCAGGCTCGGCGTGACGAGTCGGGCTTCGGCCAGCCAGTTGAAAACCAACGACGTCGGCATGACGACCAGCGCAGGATGCGTGAGCCGCCCGGCCTGCTTTTCGACAAGCACATGAGCGAGCGCCTGCGCGGTTTTGCCGAGCCCCATTTCGTCGGCAAGAATGCCGCCGAGATGATTCGCACGCAGATACTGCAGCCACGCCAAACCATCGAGTTGGTAATTGCGCAGCGTGATGCCAAGACCTTCTGGCGCTTGAACCGTATGCGGTATGCCTTGCTTGTGGAGCCGATTGGCGAGCAGCTCAAGTCCTGAGTCGCCTTGCAACTGCCATTGGTTGTCGGGCGCGACGCGGCCTGTTTGAATCAGGGCGGTGCGCAGCGCTTCGATGCGGCGCATGTCCCAGTGCGGCAGCGCGATGGGCTCGCCGTCGCGCAATTGCTTGCGTGCGGGATCGGCGATCAGATCGACCATGGTGCGCAAAATCGCCTTGAGCGGCGCGGCCGGCACGTCGATGCGTTTGCCGCCAACGGCGCGCAATTGGATCATGGCGAGATCGTCCACGCTGTCGATATGTTCGACGGACAGCCAGCGCGAATCGCGTGCGAGCAAGTTGGCCAGCATGGGAACGAGATCGAGCGTCATGCCATCGATCTCGATGCCGAGACTCAGCAGCCACGCGCCTTCGCGACGAGCCAATTGCAGCGCCTGCACGGGCTCGGGCTTGGCCGCAAAGTCGCCAGCGACTTGCAGGCTTTCGATGTCGCCCGAATCGTTTCCGAGGCGGATATGCCAGCGCTGCACCGCTACGCTTTCGTGCGCGAAGCCGGGGCGCATGTGGATGTCCCAGCCTTCGCGGCGCAGCTCGGGCAGCACATCGGCCCAGAAGTCGGCGAACATGGATTCCTGCGCCAGCGTCCAGAGCGGGCCGAGGTCGCGGGCGATGTCTGGGTGACGCCATTGCAGGCGGTCGGGCTCAACAGGTGTGAGGTTGAGCGACCAGACGCGGTCCATCGCATCCTGCTCGGCATGGCGATCGCGCTCGACCGGGCAGGGCTCTTTGCTGGCGCGCGATTGCAGAACCGATCGGGGCGCTGGCGTCTGCCAGAGCGTGCCATCCGGTTGGCGGTAGACCCAGTCGATCTGCGCAAAACTGACCGAGTCGCCACGCGGCCCCAGTTTGCCTTGCGAGCGCATGCCCAGCAGCCCGTCGCCACGGCCCAGCGTCATGAGCGTGATGCGGGGCTGGAAGCTGCTGCTGCGTTCGTTGAAGGGCAAGGGATTTGGGTCGGTCACAAAAAGCAAAAGCAGGATGCGACACGACGTCGTCCTGCAGCCAATACGATGACCAAATCTTAACGCGTGGAGGTCGGTTGGGCTGAGGCCGTGGCGGGCAGGCTGAGCTGCGCCTTTTGAACGACCTGAACGCATTCGCGCAGATGCTGTTCACCCAGAAATTTCAGCGTGGCGTAATTGAGCGCGGCGGAAGCGGCCTGGCCAGCGAGCGGCACATATTTGGCGGCTTGCGCTGTGGACATGCGCATGCCGACCAGCTTGGCAAGACGCAGCACCATTTCGCGTGTGATGAACTTGCCGATGAGTGCGGAGCCGACGACGGTCACCGCGTTCTGAACGCTTTCGCGCTTTTTGGGCGAGAGCTCGTCGAGCTGCTGCGGCGTCAGCCCGAATTCGGCATTGATCTTGGGGAGCACGCGCGAGAGCAGCGCGGCTTGTGCGGCCCAGTCGAGACCGGGCAGGGGAATGGCGCCCGCCACAGCGGCCACCAGCGCGCGACTCTTGAGCAGCTTGCGGCTGCGCGCGATGGCGGCGAGCATGGCAGGATCGTCTCCTGCCAGTTGCTCGGGACTCGGGCGACGTGTGAACAGTCCGCTCTTCAAGCCCTGTGTCTCTTCGCTGCTCAGTGTGTGTCCGATCAGGCCTTGCGACGGATCAGGCCGTAGATGAACAGCAGCACGACCGCGCCAACGATGGAGGCGATCCAGCCAGCGGCTTCGCCTTGCTGGTACCAGTGCATCGCCACACCCAGATAGGTGGCTAGGAAAGAGCCGGCAACACCCAGCAGTGCGGTCATGATCCAGCCCATCTTGTCATCGCCGGGCTTGAGTGCGCGCGCGAGGAAACCAACGATCAGACCCACAAACAAAGTGCCCAGAATATTCATCATGATGAAACCAACTCCCTATGGAAATAGACGACAAGGCGGCGGAGTGCCGCATTGAAATGACCGCTCACTGTAACGCAGCCGAAACGCGATTGTGTGTCAGCCAAAGCTGTACAAAATACCTGCAGCGTATTTTGCCGGGCCGATAAAACAAATTTGCATTTTGTGCGAGCCATTGAATCAACCCGCACACACAAAAAAGCCCGCATCGGTGGATGCGGGCCTTGGGGTGTATTGAGCTTTCGGCGTGGGGCTTACTTTTGCTGGATCAGTTTGGCGATCTCGTCTCTGTTCATCTCTTCGGCATCGACACGGCGTGCGCCGTTGAAGCGGCTTTGCCAGTAGGAGATGCTCATGTCTTCCACACGAACGGTGGCGCCGGTGCGTGGAGCATGAATGAACTTTCCATCGCCGAGATAGATGCCGACATGGCTGAACGCACGGCGCATGGTGTTGAAGAACACCAGATCGCCGGGGCGCAGATCCTTTTTGTCGATCACTTGGGTGGCTTCGGCTTGTTCCTTGGCAACGCGCGGCAGAGCCAGGCCTTTGACCTGCTCATAAATGGTGCGCACGAAACCGCTGCAATCAAAACCACTTTCTGCACTGTTGCCGCCGCGACGGTAGGGGACTCCGATGAATCCCATGGCGGTCGACACAAGTTCACTCGTGCGATCCGCCATACCGTGGCGTACGTCCTGGAGCTGGGCAATCAGGCCTCGGTCGGCCAACATGCGCTCCATGTCATCAGCGCTGGAATTGTTTGGAGCGGCGAAAGAAACATTCGCGAACGCTAGTAACAGTAAGCAATACCATCGAGACATGGGGATGGAGAGTATCACGACTTGCTTCTATGCCTACCTCGAAATATGTTACGGCGACCCGGTTTATCCCTGATTCTGCCTTTTGTTTGACATATCGTTACCTGCTTGCAAATTGGGGCTATCGGTTCGATAGGGATCATCTTGCCTATATAACAAAGGGAAATCTTGTATTCGCGGCTTGGATCAACAAGCCCATATGAGAGTTTGAGGAGATTTTGTGTTTCAAACTGTACAAAACCCCTTTTTGAAGTGCGGTGCAACAACGGTTACGGGTGTTGTCGCACTTGGATTGTGTGCTTTCAAAGCCATAGCGAATCCATTCCCTCCAGTGGAGCCTTTGCCCAAGCCGTCTGACAGAAGGCTGACAGTGGAGACGGTCGCCGAGAAGCTGGAGCACCCTTGGGCGCTGGCGTTTCTGCCTAGTGGAGGCTACCTGGTGACGGAGCGGCCGGGTCGCATGCGGGTGGTCAACGAGGCGGGCTTGCTCGGCCCCGCCTTGCGCGGCCTGCCGCATATTGCGGCCGGCGGGCAGGGCGGGTTGCTGGATGTGGTGCTCGACCGGGACTTTGCCAGGAATCGCAGGATCTTTTTCTGCTATTCCGAGCCGGACCCCAAGGATCGCTCGGCAAACTCGACCGCATTGGCCAGCGCGACGCTGGATCTGGCGGACAACGCGCTCAAGGATCTCAAGGTGGTGTTCAGCCAGCAGCCCAAGCTCAAAAGCAGCATGCATTTCGGCTGCCGCATTGCGCAAGATGCGCAGGGCACGCTGTTTCTGGGGCTGGGCGAGCGATCGAGCTTCAAGGAGCAGGCGCAAATGCTGAACAGCCATCTGGGCAAGGTGGTGCGGATCAAGCCGGATGGCGGCGCGGTGCCTGGCAATCCGCTCATTGGCAAGGCGAACACGCTGCCTGAAATCTGGAGCTGGGGCCATCGCAACATCCAGGCCGCCACCTTGACGGCAGACGGCAAGCTGTGGGTGGTGGAGCATGGACCGCAAGGCGGGGACGAGATCAATCTGGTGCGCCCCGGCAAGAACTATGGATGGCCCGTCATCACCTATGGAGAGAACTACGGCGGTGGGCGCATCGGCAAGGGCATCGCGCAGGAAGCTGGCATGGAGCAGCCTGTGCACTACTGGGTGCCGTCGATTGCGCCATCCGGTATGGTCGAGCTCACCAGTGATCGCTATGGGCCGGAGTGGAAGGGCAGCCTCTTCATCGGCTCGCTCAAGTTCCAGCGACTGCACCGCGTGCAACTGGCCGGAGAGAAGGTGGCGCAGGACGAGATTCTGCTGCCCGACCTGCGGGAGCGGGTGCGCGATGTGCGCCAAGGGCCGGACGGTTTGCTCTACTTGCTGACCGACAGCTCGGAAGGAAAGCTTCTGCGCGTCAAGCCTTGAAAGCACCTCTGAACTGCCTCAGTGCAGGTGAAACATCCACTTGGCCGCCAGCACGATGCCGATCATGTGGGCGAACACGCTGTAGTGGATGATGCGCGAATAGCGCGACCCGAGCTTGCCGCGTCGCTGCAAGGCCATGGCGGTCAGAAAATGGCCCATCACGCTGGTGGCCAGCACGATCTTGATCAGAAGCAGCAGGCCGAAGCGGCTGCTCAGCGGATCGGCCAGCAGCGGCGCATAGGCGATCCACACCATGGCGACGCCAGCTCCGTACAAGGAAATCAGCACCCAGGGCATGACCTTGCGGGCACGCTGACCCACGGCGGATTCGAGCTGGCGCATGGCTTCGCGTGGCAGTTGCGGGCGCAGTGGCTCCAGCATCAGCACTTCGAAGAAAACCACGCCGATGAAGAACAGCGCGGCGAACAGATGAATGGTGAGGAGGACGGGGTAGGTCATGGAGCGGGCCCTCGTTTGGCAAGTGCTTGGGATGTGTCTGTAATGTGTGTCTGCCTTGATCCTCGTCTTGCAACGTTCCGAATTCCATGACTCAGGTCAATTTCTTGCGCAAACCGCCCTCAAGCCCTGCCGATGGCATTGGTGCGTGATCCTGCGACAATCCCTGATTTGAATCGCCCGTTGTTGGTAAGAAAGAATAAATTCCATGCTGCTTGAAGAATCTGAATCCCAATTGGTGCTCGTGGACTACCAGGAGCGCCTGATGCCGGTGATCTTCGAAGGTGCCATGGTGCTGGAGAACGCCCGTCGTCTGGCCAAGATCGCCCAGTTGCTGGACGTGCCGGTCTGGGGTACGGAGCAGAATCCTTCGCGCTTGGGCGGCAACGACCCCGAACTGCGTGCGCTGTGTGCCAGGACGCTCTCCAAGATGCATTTCAGCGCCGCTGAAGAAGGTCTGGGCGAGTGGCTGCGTCCGCCTGCCAAGCCGCAGCATGGCGGCAATGCCCGCAGCCTGCCCAAGCACCTGCAAAAGCCCCAGCAGCAAGCGCCCGAGCGCAACACCGTCGTGATTGCCGGTTGCGAAGCCCATGTCTGCCTGATGCAGACGGCGCTGGATCTGCTGGAAGACGAATTCGACGTCTGGGTCGTGACCGATGCCTGCAGCTCGCGCACCGAGCGCAATCGCGATGCTGCTTTTGACCGTCTGGCTGGCGCGGGCGCGGAACTCGTGACCACCGAAATGGTGGCCTTCGAATGGCTGCGTACTTGCGAGCATCCTGATTTCAAGGACATGCTGGCGCTGGTCAAGTAAGCCCGCACCGTCCCGGTCCTCGTCCTCGTCCGGAGAATCGCCGCCGTGTCTGCCACGGCGGCTAGGTGCTAACCCATCTTTTGCGTCGCCACCGCCTTGCTGCATCACGACGACGGCAAACTGCATGTTCTTACCTTGCGTGATTGACATATCTCAATCACCTTGAATTCCCTCTCCCCAAGCTATCGCCAACGCCTTCGGATGCTCGCAGAATGTGGGTATTCATTGGTGAGAAGGGTGTGCTTTTGTGTCGCTTCTCGGAATGCTTGAAAGACTTCCCGGAGCGTCAGCTTGACGAAAACTCGCTTATACATAATGAAATCAATGGAGTTGCCACAGGTGTCGGGCAGCTCTGTTGGTCATATAAGGAGACTATTCCAATGGTGAGTTTTTCTGAGTTCCACCGTCGTTCGATCGAAGATCGCGATGCCTTCTGGTCCGAGCAGGCCCAGTTCATCGAATGGCAAACCCAACCCCAACAAATCTGCGACTACAGCAACCCGCCGTTTGCGCGCTGGTTCGTGGGCGGCACCACCAATCTGTGCCACAACGCTGTGGACCGCCACTTGGCAGATCGCGCCAACCAGAACGCGCTGATCGCCATTTCCACCGAAACCAATACCGAACGTGCCTACAGCTACGCCGAGTTGCACAAGGAAGTGCAGCGCATGGCCGCCTGCCTGCAGGCGCTGGGCGTCAAGCAGGGCGACCGTGTGCTGATCTACATGCCGATGATCGCCGAGGCATCGTTTGCGATGCTGGCCTGCGCGCGCATCGGTGCGATTCATTCGGTGGTGTTCGGCGGCTTTGCCTCGGCGTCGCTGGCATCACGTATCGAAGATGCCGAGCCCACTGTGATCGTGTCCGCCGATGCGGGTTCGCGTGGCGGCAAGGTTGTTCCCTACAAGCCGCTGCTGGACGAGGCCATCGAGCTGTCCGCGCACAAGCCGCAAGCCGTGCTGCTGGTCGATCGCGGTCTGGCGCCTGCCAGCATGCGCGCCGGTCGCGACCACGACTGGGCGGCGCTGCGCAGCCAGCATCTCGACGCCAACATCCCGTGCGTGTGGCAGGACGCCACGCAGACGAGCTACACGCTCTACACCAGCGGCACCACCGGCAAGCCCAAGGGCGTTCAACGCGACACCGGCGGCTACGCCGTGGCGCTGGCCTCCAGCATGCGCTGGGTGTTCGACGCCAAGCCCGGTGACACCTTCTTCTGCACCAGCGACATCGGCTGGGTGGTCGGCCACAGCTACATCATCTATGGCCCGCTGCTCGCCGGCATGGCGACCGTCATGTACGAAGGACTGCCAGTGCGTCCCGATGCAGGCATCTGGTGGAGCATCGTCGAAAAGTACAAGGTCACGCACATGTTCTCCGCGCCGACTGCGGTGCGCGTGCTCAAGAAGCAGGATCCCGAATACCTCAAGCGCTACGACCTTTCGACGCTGAAGGCGCTGTGGCTGGCGGGCGAACCGCTTGATGAGCCGACCGCGCAGTGGATCAGCGAATCGCTGCAGGTGCCGATCATCGACAACTACTGGCAGACCGAAACCGGCTGGCCGATTCTCACGCTGTGCAACGGTGTGGAAAAGCAGACCTCGCGCTTCGGCAGCCCCGGCAAAGCAGTCTATGGCTACAACGTCAAGCTGATCGACGAGACCAACGGCGAAGAGCTGACGGAGCCGAACCAGAAGGGGGTGCTGGCCATCGAAGGGCCGCTGCCACCGGGTTGCCTGCAGACCGTTTGGCGCAACGATGAGCGATTCGTCAACACCTATTGGAAGAGCATTCCGGGTCGTCTGATCTACAGCACTTTCGATTGGGGCATTTGCGATCAGGATGGCTATTACTTCATTCTGGGTCGCACGGACGACGTGATCAACGTGGCAGGGCACCGCCTTGGCACGCGTGAAATCGAAGAGTGCATCTCGGGCAACGCCAACATCGCCGAAGTCGCAGTGGTGGGCGTGGCCGACAACTTGAAGGGTCAGGTCGCCATGGCGTTTGCGGTGGCACGTGATGCATCGGGCCTGACGGACGATGCGGCGCGCCTGAAGTTCGAGGGCGAGATCATGAAGCATGTTGACAGCCAACTGGGTGCGGTGGCCCGTCCGGCACGCGTGTTCTTCGTGAACGCGTTGCCGAAGACACGCAGCGGCAAGTTGTTGCGTCGCACGCTGCAGGCCATTGCCGAAAAGCGCGATCCGGGCGACATCACGACGATGGAGGATCCGACAGCGCTGCAGCAGATCAAGGATCTGCTCGGCTAACGAAGAGGATTGACGAAGACGACTGGTTTTACAGCTGTTATCGCGGTTGGAGCGGTGGTAGCAGCTTTTTTTATACCAGAGGAAGCGGCGCGGTGATCATCCGTGCCGCTTCCAGCCAGGCCTTCGGGGTGTGCCACTGTGCAGCCCAATCCGCGAAATGCTCGGCAGGCATGGGCCGCGAGATGCCATGCCCCTGCACGATGAGGCAGCCCATGCGGGCCAGCAGCACGCCTTGTTCCGCCGTCTCCACACCTTCGGCCACGATGCGGTAGCCGAATGATCGTGCAAGACCGATCACCCCCTGCACGATGGCCTGATCGGCTGGGTCCTGCATCATGCCGCGCACATAGCTCTGGTCCAGCTTGACCTGATCGATCGGCAGACGGCGCAGGTAGGCGAGCGACGAATAGCCCGTCCCGAAATCATCGAGCGACACCGATACGCCAATGGCACGCAGTTGAGCGAGCTCGCTGGCGACATGGGTCACGTCATAGAGCGCCGCGTTTTCGGTGATCTCCAGATCGAGTTGATGGGGCGGAACTTCCGGGTGACGCTCCAGATGCGTCCGCACCCAATTGGCAAAATCGCGGTGGCGCAAGCGTTCGGCGTCGATGTTCACGCTGATCTGCATCTCCAGACCCTGCGCCTTGAGTGCCTCGATGTGCTGCAGCACCGAATCCATGGCCCATTCGGAGAATTTGGCTTCCAGTTCCGTGCCGTCGATCACATGCAGGAACGAGCCCGGAAGAATCACGCCATGCTCGGGGTGCACCCAGCGCACCAGCGCTTCGGCTCCGATCACGGTGCCCGTGCGCATGTTGATCTTGGGCTGCAGGTACAGCGACAACTCGCCATTGTTCATGGCATGTTCGAACTTGGTGCGCTGCTCCACCAGACTCTGGCGCGCGGTTTCCTTGACCGAGTCGAAGGCGCGCAGGCGATTGCCGCCCGCTTGTTTGGCCAGATACATGGCCTGATCCGCATGGCGCAGCAGGGTGTCGGTGTCGGAGGTGTCGTCAGGGAAATAGGTGTAGCCGACGCTGGCCGTGAGGTCCAGGCTGACGGCTTCCAGCTCATAGGGTGAGCCGAGGGTCTCCATCAGCGTGCGAAGACGCTTTTCCGCCGCCTCCCGGTCGCCCACGTTGCACAGAAGCACCGAAAATTCGTCGCCACTGAGCCGGGCGACCGTATCGGCGGGGCGCACTGCGCGCTGCAGCCGTCCCGCCACCATCACCAGCAGTCGGTCGCCCACCTCGTGACCCAGCGAGTCGTTGATGGCCTTGAGTGCATCCAGATCGATGTAGGCCACAGCCAGCGGCGCGCCGGACTCGCGCGCGTCATCCAGCGCTGCACGCAAGCGTTGCTCCAGCAGCACGCGGTTGGGCAGGCCGGTGAGCGCGTCGTAGTGCGCCATGTGGTGCAGCAGTTCCTGCTGTTCGTGCTGCATCGTCACGTCGATGGCAACACCCAGCATGCGCAGGGGAATGCGGCTGGTATCGAAGCTGACGATCTTCCCCACATTGCGCAGCCAGCGCGTGGGAGCGTGGGGCGGCGAAATCCGCCACGTGATGTCGAATGGGACCGAAGGATTCAAGGCATGTTGCTGCAGCGCGCCTTCGATCATCTTCAACTGCTCGATGTTCACGCCGTCTTCCCATGGAAGCGCGTCGGCCAGTATCTCCCGATTGCCGGACCGACCGTGCAACTCGTGCCAGCGGGCATCGCCACGCACGGTGCCTGTCTGCAAATCCCAGTCCCACAGACCGATGGCGGCAGCGGCAATGGTGAGTGACAGCAGTTCTTCACGCTCGCGGACCAGGCTTTCCTGCTGCTTGCGCTCGGTGATGTCCAGCACTGAAATCAGCCAGCAGGATTGACCGGCGATTTCAATCGAACTCATCGACTGCAGCACCGTGAGCTTGGCTCCCGAACGCGTGCGCAACTCGTTTTCATAGGCCGCCAATTGACCAGAGGCGTGGGTCTGGGCTTTCAGGCGTTGGCGCGCTTCGTACGAATAGATGTTCAGGTCCACCAGCGAATGGCCGATGCTCTCCTCGCGCGAATAACCCAGCGCATGTACCCAGGCGGGGTTCACGTCGACGAACTCGCCCGTGTCGTCGCGCACAAAACCCAGAGGCACCGGCAGCGAATGGAAGATGCGCTCGAAGCGAACTTCGGAGGCCAACATGCGCTCGGAGGTGCGGCGCAGCTTGTCGATGTCCTGCAGCACGCCGCGCACCTTGAGCAGCTTGCCGTTCTCCATCACGGTTTCGCTGCGTGCACGTACCCAGACGCGTATGCCATCTGCGCGGATGATTTCGAACTCCATGTCCCAGACGGTGCGATCCTCGCGCTCGATCTGGCTAAGATTGCGAACGCTTTCGCGCCACTCGGGAGCGACAAAGCGATCGATGTAATGGGTAGGCGCTGGCGTTCCGGCGGGCACGCCGTGGATTTCGCAGCAGATGTCGGACCAGTAGGTGACGCCTTTGCCGGGAATGCCTTCCCAAGACCCGAGACGGGCCAGCCAGCTTGCCTGATGCAGGAGGTCATTGGCGGTCTTCAGTCGTTCCTGGACGGCATGGCTGTCGGTCATGTCGTGGAAGACAAAGACCACGCATCCCTCCCCATCAATGTCTGTGCGGCAACCCGACAGGGCGCCTGGAAACACGGTATCTCCAATGCGCATCCGCATCGGAAAGCCGTTGACATGCTCCGAATTCGTCAGCAGCGACATGAGCCGACACAGGTCCTTTTGCTCAATATGCAGACCGATTTCCTCTGAAGTCTTGCCGATGATGTGGGCTGCCGGCATGCCAACCCACCGCTCCGCAGCCGGGTTGACGTCGATGTAACGCAAGTCGCTGATGCGGACGATCCCGGCGGGGTCGGGCAAGGTCTTGAAGAAGATCGTGTGCTTGGCTTCCGACAGGCGCACGGCGCTGGCCATGGCATGGTGTTCCGTCACGTCGAGCAGCATGCCCGAGAGGCGTTCGGCATGGCCGAAATCATCGCGCTGCACCACGCTTCCACGGGCAATCAAATGACGCCATTTGCCGCTCGCGTCACGCATGCGGAACTCTTCGTGAAAATGCTCGACGTTGCCGGCGCCCAAGCGCACCAGCACGGCCTGCAACCGCTTGAAGTCGTCCTGATTCACGCGCGACTTCAGTGCAGCCAGCTTGTCGGGCAAGTGCAGCACTTTGAGGGGCGCGAGCGTGTTGTCGTCGGGACTGTCGTCGAAACCGAATTCCTGAAAGAAGCTGCCGTGATACGACAGTCGCTTGAGCGGCAGATTCCATTCCCAGCGACCGCCGCCCGAGGCGCGAAGCGCCTGAACCAGTTCGACTTCACGGGTGCGCAAGTTCTGCAGCACGCGCGCACGGCTGATGAGCAGGCCTACGCCGCCGCTGAGCATCACCACACCGACCATGTAGCGCCAGGGAACCACATTCCATTCCTCCCAGCCATCTCCTCGGACGGATTGGGTCAACACGGTCCAGGGCGTGATGAACATCGGCACCAAAAGCACCAGCAGGAAGAACAGCAACCAGAAATTCAGCCGCGTGCGCTCGCGCGCCAGCCACAACACGCTGCCGACGCCCCACAGGGACACCGAGAGCCCGACGATCATCCACCAACTGTATGGGGTGTGAAAGGCCATTCTGAACAGCGAGATGAGCACAGCCACTCCGCCAGCCAGAGGGCCGAACAGAAAGCTGACGGAGGCCAGAATGCTGGGATGGACGAAGGAGATGCCAGCCATCATGGCCCGCAGATGCAGGCCCGCCACCGCCAGTGCGGCGATGCCGCTGATGATGCCGATCCACAACTGTTCGCGGCGGGTGGGGCGCAAAAGGACCGATGCGGGCAACAATGCCGCACCAATGATCAAGGTCACCAGAATCAATCCTGTGACAAAGAATTCATTGGTCATATGCCAAAAAATCGGTCGTTAGGAAAAGGTTTGCCCGCAGGACCGCAACCGATTTCAACGATGTCGAGAATCGTCAGTGCACATGAGGACAGCCCCCAAGCGGTTTCATTTGGTAAACAAATTCTATCGCTCAGGTAACGGGATTATTTTAGCCTATTGATGCGGGCTGTAAATAGTTTTTACACATGGGCGAGCGGGACAAGGTCACGTCCTACTTCGCGTCGCGCCTGTGTCCAATCAACCCGGTAGACAACATGGTTCCGCACACAATGACCAGACCGCAGCCCAGCATCCACAGCGTGACCGTCTCGTGGAGAAAGACCGTGCCATAAAGCACGGCAAAGGCGGGAGCCAGAAAGGTGACTGCCACGGCTCTGCTCGGCCCGGCATTGGCGATCAGCCGGAAATACAGAAAGTAGGCGATGCCGGTGCAGAGAATGGCGATGGCGATCACCGCGCTCCAGGCGCGCGGGCCGGGCATCTGCGCGGGCCAGCAAATGATTGTGGGGATGACAAGGCAGAGGCTGGCTCCGATCAGGCTGCCGGTGGCCGAGGCGAGTGCCGGCACGCCCACCAGATAGCGCTTGGCAAAGTTGGCGGCGATGGCGTAGCAGATGGATGCGCACAGACAGGCGCCAATGGCCCAGATCGCGTCATCATTCTTCATGCCCGCACCGCCGGGAGCCTTCCACGCCAGTAGCGCAACGCCTAGAAAGCCCAGCAGCAGCCCCACCCAGCGCAGGCGCTGAATGCGCTCGCCCAGCCAGACCCACGCGACCAACGCGCCGAACAGCGGCACGGTGGCGTTGAGAATCGACGTCAGCCCCGTCGTGATGTGCATCACTGCCCAGGCGAAGAGCGCAAACGGGATCGCCGAGTTGATCACGCCTGCGAGCAGCACGCGCTTCCAGTGTTTGCGAAGCGCGGACCACTCGCCCTTGAGCACCATGACTGGAATCAGGAACAGCGCTGCCAAGATCACGCGCAGGCCAGCCGTGGGAAACGGGCCGAACTCCGCGGCGCCCATGCGCATGAAGAGGAACGAAGCGCCCCAGATGGCGGACAGCAGCAGGAATTCGGGCATCCAGGAGCGCTGCTCCGGAGCGGCCAGAGCGTGGGAGGTGGTCATGTTGTTTTCAATTCTTGGAGAGCGCAGGCGACAGCGCGCCTTCGAGTTGGAGCAGCGCCGTCTTGCGATGGAGCCCGCCAGCATAGCCGGTGAGACTGCCATCCTGACCCAGAACGCGGTGACAAGGCACGGCCAGGCTGAGCGGATTTCGCCCTACGGCAGCGCCCACTGCGCGCATGGCCTGAGCCTTGCCAAGACTGCGCGCGAGCGCGCCATAGGTCGTTGTCTTGCCCTTGGGAATGCCCAGCAGCGCCTGCCAGACGGATTGCTGGAACGGCGTTCCTGCGGAGAGATCAAATGGCAGATCGAACTCGCTTCGCGTGCCAGCGAAAAACTCGCGGATCTGCTGTCTGGCTTTCTGCAGCACGGGGTGCTGGTCATCGGTCGGCCAAATTGGGCTGGGCAGATCGGGCGATAGTTGCTCGGGCAGATGTTTCTGATCATGGAACCAGAGTCCGACCAGGCCTTTGTCGGATGCTGTGGCGATCATGTCGCCCAGAGTGGTGGAAAAACGGGTGCAGACAAGGTCGTTGGAAAAGCGGGTCATGGAAAAATCTCCGAATCTGTTCTGAAAGAGAAAGAGGGCGCGTGGGCGTGGTTCGGGCGCAATCTCACGAGCGGGCCAGACCGGCCCAGGTGCGCATGACGGCATAGCTGCGCCAAGGCCGCCAGACTTGCGAAGCCGCCAGTGCGTCGCGCGCCGCGCTCGTGCCGCGAGCGATGCCCAGTGCTGATTGCAGGGCGACGTCACCGGCGGGGAAGGCATCCGGCCAGCGCAGTGCACGCATGGCGATGTATTGCGCGGTCCAGTCGCCAATGCCGGGCAACTCGCGCAGCGTGGCCATCGTGACTTCGGGGTCTTCGCCGGGGGCGAGCCGCAGTTTTCCGTCCGCGACGGCCATCGCCACGGCCTTGATGGCCTGCTGGCGTTGGCGCACGATGCCGAGCGCGCCCAGATCGTCGCCACTGGCTTCGGCCAGCGCTTGTGCTGTAGGGAAAAGTCGGGACAACTCCGACCAAGGCGTGACGATGGGCTCGCCAAACCGGTGTGCCAAGCGCTGCGCGATGGTGCGCGCCGCAGCCACGGTGATCTGCTGACCGAGCACGGCACGCACGGCCAGTTCAAACCCGTCTGCCGCACCGGGCACCCGCATGCCTTCGCCGCTCTGAAAGAACGGGGCGAGCGCGGAATCGATCACCTGCAGATCGGCGTCCAGATCGAACATGGCGCGAATGCGGGCAATGAGTACAGGCAGCACGGGCAGCAGTGAATCGCTGGTCACCAACAGAAGGCGCGAGGCGGATGTGTCAAAGCGCACCTCAAACCAGCCTGTGGCGGATTTCGGGCCATCGCCCATGCGCAGCGTTCTCCGCATGCCGGGCAAGCCCTTGGCAGGCGTGGATTCCACTTGCTCCAGCGACTCAATGGCGCGCGTTCCCAGAAATCCGAGCATGGCTTGCACGTCATAAGGCGGACGCCAGCCCAGCCGAATCACATGCGATTGAACCGCATCGCCGGTCGCTGAATCACTGCCTTCCCGGCGCAACTGGCTGGGCTTGAGCGAATAGTGCTGCTGAAATGCGGCATTGAATCCTCGAACGCTGCGAAAGCCACTGGCCAGCGCGATCTGGGTAATGGGCAGCGTCGTGTCGGTCAGCAATTGCTTGGCGGCCAGCAAGCGGCGGGTCTGCAAGTATTGCAATGGCGAAATGCCAAGCGCCGAGCTGAAGATGCGACGCACATGGCGATCCGACACGCCCAGCCGTCCGGCCAGCCAGTCGATCACCGCGCCGCCTTCGGCATCCGACCAGTTCTCGGGCGCATCCAGCATGCGCAGGGCCTGCTGCAGCAAAATGCCGCTCGCATCCTGATTCGACCAGACCAGCGCCTGCGGAGCCAGTTCGGGGCGGCAGCGCAGGCAGGGGCGAAAGCCCGCATGTTCGGCTTGGGCGGCCAAGTCGAAAAAGCGGCAGTTTTCACGACGCGGTGTGCGTACCGCGCAGACCGGGCGGCAGTAAATGCCGGTGCTGGTCACGCCCGTGAAAAAGCTGCCGTCAAAACGCGCATCGCGCGCCTTGAGCGCCAGGTAGCGGGCATCTTCCACGGGTGTTGGAGTGATTTCGGACATGGCTTCATGATAGAGAGAGGCTGCTCAAACGCTGGCAGTTTTCGGACATGTCCATCAAAAACCGCGTCCATGAAATTTGCCAGCGGCGGCGGCACCATCCGGCACGCCTACAATCGAAGGCGTTTTTCAACTTTTTTTACAGGTTGTCTCGTGCCATTTTCGCCAGCCATTTTCAAAGCCTATGACATTCGCGGCATTGTGCCCAGCACTCTGAACGAAGACGTTGCCCGCAATCTGGGCAGAGCCTTCGGTCTGGCCGCCAAGGCCAAGGGCGAGCGCGTGGTGGCCGTGGGCCGCGATGGCCGTCTGTCCGGTCCGGCGCTGTCCGCCGCGCTGATGGCGGGGCTGGTGGATGTGGGCATCGACGTGATCGATGTCGGCATGGTGACGACGCCCATGCTGTACGTCGCGGCTGCGACGCTGTGCCAAAGCGGCATTCAGGTGACCGGCAGCCACAATCCCAAGGATTACAACGGCTTCAAGATGGTGCTCGCGGGCAAGGCCATCTATGGCGAGGAAATCCAGAACCTGCGCCGCGTGATGGACGAGCAATCGTGGCAAGCAGCCGAGGGCGGCAGCATCCGCGAAGCCAATGTGCTGCAAGCCTATACCGACCGCATCGTTGGCGACATCCAACTGGCGCGCCCGATGAAGATCGTGGTCGATTCCGGCAATGGCGTGGCGGGAGCTTCGGCCCCTGACATCTTCCGCGCGATCGGCTGCGAGGTGATCGAGCTGTTCTCGGAAGTGGACGGCGATTTCCCCAACCACCATCCCGATCCGAGCAAGCCGGACAATCTGAAGGACGTGATCGCCGCGCTCAAGAACAGCGACGCCGAGCTGGGTCTCGCATTTGACGGCGACGGCGACCGCCTCGGCATCGTTACCAAGGACGGCCAGAACATTTTCCCCGACCGTCAGATGATGCTGTTCGCGCAGGACGTGCTCTCGCGCGTGCCCGGCGGCTCGATTCTGTTCGATGTGAAGTGCACGCAGCGCCTGGCTCCGGCCATTGAGGCGGCAGGCGGCAAGGCCGTCATGTACAAGACCGGCCATTCGCTGATCAAGGCGCGCATGAAGGAGCTGGATGCACCGCTCGGCGGCGAGATGAGCGGCCATATCTTCTTCAAGGAACGCTGGTTCGGTTTTGACGACGGCACCTATGCGGGCTGCCGTCTGCTGGAAATTCTGAGCAAGAGCAGCGACCCGAGCGCCGTGCTCAATGCCTTGCCGACCAGCTTTTCGACGCCCGAACTCAATGTGTCGTGCGAAGAGGGCGAGCCACATCGCCTGACCGCGCAATTGCAGGCGCTGGCGGAATCCACTTTCGAGGCGCCGGCACAGCTCAGCACGATCGACGGTCTGCGCGTGGACTGGCCGGACGGCTTTGGCCTGATCCGCGCGAGCAACACGACGCCCGTGCTGGTGCTGCGTTTTGAAGGCCACACACAGGAAGCCATGCACCGCATCGAAGCGGCCATGCTGGCCTTGCTAGAACGCGTGAAACCCGGTGCCAAGGTGGGCGGCGCGGCGCACTGACAGCCACACCAAAGGCCGTCAACGAATTCAGGCAATTCAGTGCTGGGACTTTATTCACTGGCGATTCAGCTTGCCACGCCGTTGTTGCGTCGCAAGTTGGAGCGGCGCGCGCAGTCCGAGCCGGGTTACGCCGTGGCCGTGCCGGAGCGCTTTGGTCAATACGAGATTTCGCCGCGCACGTCGGGCGCTTCCTCGCGCCCGCTGATCTGGATTCATGCCGTGTCGCTGGGCGAGACCCGCGCCGCAGCCATTCTGCTCAAGGAACTGCGCGAGCTGGTGCCTGAGATGCAGTTGCTGCTCACCAACGGCACGGCCACGGGGCGTGAAGAGGGCAAAAAGCTGCTGCGAGGCGACGATATCCAGGTCTGGCAGCCCTGGGATTCGCCACAGGCCGTGCGGCGTTTTCTGCTGAATTTCCGGCCCGACATCGGCGTGCTGATGGAGACCGAAATCTGGCCGAATCTCGTTGCCGGTTGCAAGGCGCGCGGCATTCCGCTGGTGCTGGCCAATGCGCGCATGAACGAGAAATCGTGGCGCGGGGCCAAGCGGCTGTCGTGGCTGGCCGGGCCTGCATACAAGAGCCTCTCCGCCGTCTGGGCGCAGACCGAGGCGGATGCCAAACGGCTCGCCGACATTGGTGCGCCGGTGCGTGGCGTGCTGGGCAATCTGAAATTCGACAGCGTGCCCGACGCCAAGTTGCTGGCGCGCGGGCGCGAGTGGCGCGCGACGAGCCAGCGCCCGGTCGTGCTGTTCGCCAGCAGCCGCGAAGGAGAAGAGGCTGTCTGGCTTCAGGCTTGGCTGCGTCAGCGCGAAAGCTTTGCAAGCCGCAATCAACAGGTGCAGTGGCTGCTCGTGCCGCGCCATCCGCAGCGTTTTGACGAGGTGATTGCGCTGTGCACCGAAGCGGGTCTGTCGGTGTCGCGTCGCAGCGCGTGGGACGATGTTCCTGAGGCGGCCGATGTCTGGCTGGGCGACAGCATGGGCGAGATGGCGCAGTACTACGGCATGGCGCATGCTGCGATGCTGGGCGGCAGCTTCGAGCCCTTGGGTGGACAGAACCTGATCGAGGCGCTGTCGTGCGATTGCCCGGTCATCATGGGGCCGCACACCTTCAATTTTGCCGAGGCGTCCGAGCTGGCTGCGGATGCGGGCGTCGCCCTGCGCGTGGCAGACATGGAAGAGGGCGTGCTCGAATCCGTGCGCCTCGTCAACGAGCCCGAGCGCTGGTCCGATCTCGCCTCGCGCTGCCACGCCTTCACCAGCGCACATCGCGGCGCGGCGCTGTCCACGGCTCTGGCCGTGGTGCAGCAAATGCGCTCGGCTTCGCCGGTGGTGACGCGCGATTGACCAGCGTTTGACCAGCGTTTGAGGTGGTCAGCGGCACGCAAATACGCCGTTCGATAAGACCACACTATGACCAACAACAAACGCCGTCGCGTTTGAAGCTATGGTTTTCACTCAAGTGCAAGACAATGGGCATTCATGAGCTGCCTGCTTTCATTGGAAAAGCAGGTCCTCCTCCGCCGTGCCGTCAGCCTCAGTCGTTTCATCATCACTATGTTGGATAAGCACTACCTCACCCCCTTGTTTGCCCCCACGTCGGTCGTCGTGCTGGCAGGGCCGGGCGACAAACCCGATTCTCTGTCGCCGCTGGCACGCCATGTCCATGAAGCCTTGCGTGCCCAGAAGTTCACCGGCAGCCTGACCTTCATGGACATCCACACCAGCGGCACGCTGGCCGATCTGGCACAGGCACGTGCAGATCTCGCGGTGATCGCGTTGCCTGCGGACGAAGTGGCTGCTGCCATGGAAGTGGCGGGGCGCATGAATTGCCGTGCCGCCATCGTGCTGTCCACCGGCATGTCGCAGGCGCAGGCGTTCGACTTGAAGCGCATCGCCAAACGCGAAGGCATGTTTCTGCTGGGGCCGAATTCGCTCGGCATTCAGCGGCCTTCGTTGCAACTTAACGCGAGTGCCGTGGGACCGTTGGCGGCAGAAGGCTCGCTTGGTTTGATCAGCCAATCCGGCGCGCTCACGGCCTCGATTCTGGATTGGGCGCGCAGCAACGCCGTGGGGTTTTCGAGCGTGGTATCACTCGGCCCTCACACCGATCTGGGCATCGCCGCCGTGCTGGATTTTCTGGCGAATGACCCGCGCACGCAGAGCATCGTCGTCTACATGGAAGGCATTCAGAACGCGCGCCGCTTCATGAGCGCGTTGCGTTCGGCCGCCAATGCCAAGCCGGTCATCGTGCTGAAGGCCGGTCGCAAGCCGGCTGGCAATGCGGCTGCGCTCACGCACAGCGGTGCGATTGTCGGCAGTGACGAAGTGTTTGACGCCGCGCTGCGCCGCGCGGGTGCCGTGCGCGTGAACACCTTTGTCGAGCTGTTCTCGGCGGCCAAGTGTCTGGCCTCGCGCTATCGCCCGGTCGGTCAGCGTCTGGCGGTGATCACCAATGGCGGCGGGCCGGGTGTGCTCGCGGCAGACTGGATCAACGAAAAAGGACTGGGGCTGGGCCACCTCTCGGCGGAAGCCGCACAGCAGCTTGCGCCACAACTGCCGCCGCTGGCCACCTTGTCCGAGCTGATCGATCTGTCGGAAGAAGCCGGTCCCGAGCACTACCGCCTTGCCATCGAAGCCGCCAACAAGGACAAGCAGATCGACGGTGTACTCGCCATCTTCTCGCCCAAGCCGGGCAGAGACGCGACCGCTGTTGCGCAGGCCCTGTCGGACGCGAAACGTTCGATGAACAAGCCACTGCTCACCAGTTGGCTGGGTGACACGCTGGTGCTGCCCGCGCGCCAGACCTTGCGCAAGGCGCAGATTCCGAGCTTTCGCACGCCCGAGGCGGCGGTCGGCGCGTTCTGCAACATCTCCACGTTCTATCGCAACCAGCAACTGCTGCTGCAGACGCCGCCATCGCTTTCGACCCTCGCCAAGCCCGACATCGAAGGCGCGCGATTGGTCATCGAAAGCGTGCTGGCCGAGCGCCGCAATGTGCTGACCGAGATGGAGTCCAAGTCGCTGCTCGCGGCGTTCCACATTCCGGTCACGCGCACGCTGCAGGCGCGCAGCGGGCACGAGGCGATGATGATCGCCACGCAGCTCGGTTATCCGGTCGCGCTCAAGATCGATTCGCCCGACATCAGCCACAAGTCCGACGTGGGCGGCGTGGCGCTCAATGTGCACACGGGCACCGCCGTGCGCGATGCCTATGCCGACATGGTGCAGCGCGTTGCACGCCTGCAACCCAAGGCGCGCATCAACGGCGTGACGGTGCAGAACATGGCGCGCGCCAAGCGTGGGCGCGAAATCTGCATCGGCATGGTGAGCGACGAGTATTTCGGCCCGATCATCAACTTCGGCGCGGGCGGCACCATGGTCGAGCTGATGGACGACGGCTCGATGGAACTGCCGCCGCTCAACCAGTTTCTGGCGCGCCGCTTGATCGAGCGCTCGCGCGTGGCCGAAACGCTGGGCGAATGGCGCGGTGCCGATCCGGTGAACTACGAAGCGCTGGAGCAGGTGCTGCTGCGCGTCTCTGAAATGGCTTGCGCGCTGCCGCAGTTGCGCGAGATGGACATCAATCCGCTGATCGTCGATGCCAACGGCGTGGTGGCAGTCGATGCGCGCATCGTCGTCGGCGAGGCCACGCATGGCGCGTCGGGCACGCTCACGACCGGCCTGCTCGGCGCGGATTCGAGCTACGCGCATCTGGCGATCATGCCGTACCCGGCGCGCTACGAACAGATCTGGCCGATGCGCGGCGGCGGCGAATACCACGTGCGCCCGATTCGCCCGGACGACGCGCAAATGCTGCAAAAGCTGGTGCGCGAGCTGTCGCCCGAGAGCCGCTATTTCCGCTTTGTGTCGCAGCTCGCCGAACTGCCTCCGTCCCTGCTCGCGCGCTTCACGCTCATCGATTACGACCGCGAAATGGCGTTGGTGGCGGTGCAGAAAGAAAGCACCGTGGACGGCGAGGGGCAGGTCACCGAGACCGAGCGCATCGTGGGCGTTTCGCGCTATGTGACCAATCCGGATCAGTCGAGCTGTGAATTCGCACTGCTGGTGGCTGATGATTTTGCCGGGCGCGGTCTGGGCTCACGGCTGATGCTGGCGATCATGGAAGTCGCCCGAGATCGCGGGCTGGCCGAAATTCAGGGGCTGGTGCTGGGCAACAACCCGAACATGCTCAAACTGATGCGCCGTCTGGGCTTCGAGATCAAGGCGTTCCCGGATGACCCCGAGTTCCGCCTTGTGGTTCACCAACTCTGATCAGAAGCTCACTTGGCGAGCAGGCCATCGACCTTGGCGATGTCCTCTTCGCCCAGAATGCCTGCCGCCTGACGCAGCTTGAGCTGGCCCATCAGCACGTCATACCGCGCCTTGGCGAGATCGCGTTGGGTCTGGTAGAGCTGGCTTTGCGCGTTGAGGATGTCGATGTTCACGCGCACACCAACCTGGTAGCCCAGCAGGTTGGCATCCAACGCGCTCTTGCTGGAGGTGACTGCGGCTTCGAGCGCCTTGACCTGTCCCATGCCCGATTGCACGCCCAGATAGGCGGCGCGTGAGGCCTGCGCCACGGTGCGTCGCGCGTTGTCCAGATCGGCCTGCGCCTTGTCTTCCAGCGACAACGTTTCCTTCACGCGGTTCTGCACGGCAAAGCCTGCGAACAGCGGCACATTGAGCGCCACGCCCACGCTGGCGCTGGTGGCGCGCGAATGCACGAACGGTTGCGAAGTCATGCCGTTCGGATTGCGTTGCATGCCGTAGCTGGCCTGCAGGTCGACCGTGGGCAGATGGCCGGTTTCGGCCTTCTTGGTTTCAAGGCGCGCCACGTCGAGCGCGATCTGCGCTTGCCGCACGGCGGGTTGTGTGGACTCGGCTGTGTCCACCCATTGGTTGAGATCGGCGGGCTCGACGGCGGGCAGGTTGACGGGCTGCGCGAGCGGCAGCGGCGAGATGCCTGCATGGCCGACGATCTGGTCGAGCGCGAGCTTCTTCACCTGCAGATCGTTGGTGGCCGCGATCTCTTGGGCGCTTGCCAGATCATGCCGCGCCTGCGCTTCGCGCGAGTCGGTGATGGTGGCGTTGCCGAGTTCGAAATTGCTCTTGGCGGCGGCGAGCTGTTCGGAGATGGCCTTCTTCTGCGCCTGCACGACGTTGAGCGTGTCCTGCGCGGCCAACACGTCGAAATAGGCCTGGCTCACGCGGATCAGCAGATCCTGATCGGCGGCATCCATCTGCGCCTGTGCGATTTCCACGCCACGCTTGCCTTGCTCGAAGGTGATGCGGTTGGCCGGGCGAAACAGCGGCTGGCTCGCGACGATGGCGGCTTGCTGCGACGGGCCGTGCAGATCGAAGTCCCGCGCTGTCTGCGTGGATGTCTTCACGCGGTATTGCGTGTGCGCGGTGCTCACGCCGGCCTGCGCCGCAACGCTGGGCAACAGACCTGCACGGGCCTGCTCGGCGCGGCTCACCGTCGCGTCATATTGGGCCTTGGCCGATTGCCAGGGGGCATCGTAGCCGCGGGCTTGTTCCACCAGTTCGAGCAGGCTTTGCGCGTTGGCGGTGGTGTTGAATGCGAGCGCACCGAGCAGCGCAGCCGTCGACAGGCACAGCTTGTGCAGCGCGAAGGGCGCGCGGGGCGAAAAACGTTGGGGAGAGGGCATGATGTCCTTCCAGCAAATCGGCATGACGAAACCGGACCGCGAGGCGCAACCCATGCGCCGTCGCAGGACGGAGGAACGGAAAAACTGCTCGTTGCGATCCGGGAGATCCGGGCGCGGCGACTCGATACTCGGTACTCAGTAGCGCGGCACCGATGGGGCCAGCTCTTCTGACCATGCATCGATTCCGCCGGTGATGTTGGCGACATGCTCGAATCCCTGATGGTCGAGAAAGCCCGCCACACGCAGGCTGCGCATGCCGTGGTGACACAGGCACGCCACGGGACGTGCGGGGTCAAGCTCGGCAAGTCGGGCGGGAATCTCGCCCATCGGGATCGCTACGAGTTCAAAGTCCGCAGGCGTGACGCTCGCGGTCTGCAGTTCCCACGCTTCGCGAACGTCCAGGACCAATGGACGGGCTCCCTCGGGTGCTGCGGCGATCCAATCGGCGAGCTGGGCGGGGCGAATGTGGGCAATCATGCTGGTTTCCTGAGAAGGAGAAAGACGAATCAGAACTTGAAGGACGATGGCTCTGCGAATCCCTGCAGGCGTGGAACGATGATGTCCCATGGCTCTGTCACTTCGAAGCTGCTGCCCTTGCGAGTGACCACGGTGGTGCGCATCATGGGTTCCTGGCCCACGACGGCCACGAGGCGGCCGCCTTCGGTCAGCAGGGCGAGCAGGCTCTTGGGCACTTCGGCGATCGAGCCGCTGACCATGACGACGTCGAACGGGCCGTCCTTGCTCAGGTCCTGCGAGCCGTCGGCCATGCGGACTTCCACATTGGTGATGCCGGCAGAGCGCAGGTTTTCCTTGGCGAACTCCACCAGATCGGCGTTGATTTCAAGCGACAGCACTTGCGAGCCGCTGCGGCCGAGCAGGGCGGCCATGTAGCCGGAGCCGGTGCCGATTTCGAGCACGCGGTCGGTGGACTTCACGGCGGCGTCCTGCAGCATACGGGCCTCGACGCGCGGAGGCATCATCACTTGACCCGTGCGCTCGGCTTCTTCGACCGATGCGTTGAGCGGGATTTCGATGTCCATGAAAGCCATGGAGCGATACGCGATGGGCGCGAACTCTTCGCGGCGCACCTCGGTCATCAGGTCGAGCACGTCCTCGGCCAACACGCGCCATGGGCGGATCTGCTGCTCAATCATGTTGAAGCGAGCCTGTTCCACGAGGTTGGTGGTGTCGGCGGGCGAGTTCAAAGGCATGTTCATGGGGTACTCCGAATTGCGGACTTCTGGATCAGACAAACCTCTGATTTTAGGCCGCCCGCGGGCGCAAGCCCACCAACAGGTTTTCTGCGTGCATCCGCAGGTATTTTTGAGGGTCGAATTTCGATGGGTCCACCATGCAGATCATCTTGGACGAGTGCATGAGCTGGAGCTGCATCAGCGGTGCTTCGAACAGATAGATCGCATAGTCGAGATCGAGCTCGCGGAACTCGCCCGAATCCATGCCGAGCTTGAGAATCTTGCGGATCAGCTCCTGCGCGGGCACCACCACTTCGTTGCGGTAGAAGAGGGCGATCTCGGGGAAATTGTTGGCCTCGGACATCATCAGCTTGCCCAGGCCGTTGGCCTTGGTCGCTCCGATGCGCTCCCACCAGGCGTTGAAGGCGTACTCGATCATCTCGCTGCAGGTGCCGCTGAAGGTGACCAGCTCGGCCTCCCATTCCTCGAAACGGCCCGAGATGTTCTCGCGCACCACGGCCTTGAACAGCTCTTCCTTGCTCGGGAAATACAGAAACAGCGTGCCCTTGGAGACCCCGGCGCGGGCTGCGACCTCGTCCACCTTGGTGGCGGCATAACCCTTCTCGACGAACAGGTCCAGCGCGGCCTCCAGCAACTCACCGGGACGCGCTTCCTTGCGGCGGCCGCGTTTGGTGGTGGAGTTGTCGAGGGATTCGGACATGGACACGGGACTGAAAGGAAGAAGGGTGGAAAAGTTAATGACTGACTGGTTAGTAATATAACAACCTCATTTTCCGCCGTCAAATGGTTGGGCCACATAATTCAGGTCGACTCCATTTCCAGCGAAGGGCGGCAACATCATGAGCAACGAACAAAACATCATTCTGGGCGGTGGCTGCTTCTGGTGCACCGAGGCCGTGTTCGACCGCGTGAACGGCGTGACCGACGTGGAAAGCGGCTACGCGAACGGGCAGGTCGATCATCCAACCTACGAGCAGATCTGCGATGGCGACACGGGCCATGCCGAAGTGGTGAAGCTGGCCTACGACCCGGCGGTGATCAGCCTGCGCCAGATTCTGGAAATTTTCTTCGCCACGCACGACCCCACGACGCTCAACCGTCAGGGCAACGATGTGGGCACGCAGTACCGCAGTGCGATCTATTACGTCAACGACGAGCAGAAGCAGGTGATCGACGACCTGCTGCGCGAGATCGGACAGGACAAGCTGTTTGGCGCGCCCGTGGTCACCGAGGTGGATACGCTCAAGAGCTACTGGCCCGCCGAGGACTACCATCAGGACTACTTTGTGCAGCACCCGAATCAGGGCTATTGCGCCTTCGTGGTCGGCCCCAAGGTCGACAAGTTCCGCAAGACTTTTGGCCAGCATTTGAAGCCCGGAGCCTGAAGCGCCTGATTTCCGCGCTATGCTCCTGCGCTCGCGGCTCAAGCAAGTGATTTGAGCCGTAGCTCATTTTTCTCGATGAACCCAACCCTTTCCCTGCGACAACGACTTGGCATGTGCTGGCTGATGCTGGCATTGGTGCTGTCGCCTGCGCTGGGGCTGGTTCACAAGGTGGTGCATGGATCAGGCGTGTCCACGCCTGCTGCGATCCATGCGGTCGTTGCCGATCTCGCTCAGGCCGATGCGCAGATCGCAGGGCCCACTCAGGATGTGGTGCACAGCCTGTTCGGCGCGCACACCAAGTCCGAGTGCGTCTTGCTCGACCAGATTGCGCTTGGCCACGCGCTGCTGGCGCATGCCTTGCCGGCAGTGCAGCCGCTGCCTGCGGCCATTCCCGTTGTCGATGTCTCCGTTGAGCCACTGGGCCAACATGCCGCGCCGTTCCGTGCGCGCGGCCCGCCCGCCGTGCTGCTGGCCTGAGTTCATCGACGCGACTTTCTTCGCTGATCCGCGCGAATCGATGGTGCCTGTTCGCTGAACTGGGGCTGATCTCCAAGCACGTTGCTGCAGGCCAAGCATGCCGCAGCCGCATCGATTCATTTCGTCCTCGCGTTCCCAAGCCCTGATGGCTGGACGTGAAGACGCATCCCGTTTCAAGCAATGAAGAACTCTGCTCAATCCCAGCAGGCGCACCCACACCTGCGTCTGCCACTGCGTCCACTTTCCGTCTCCATTTTTCTGATGTATGCCGCGGGCATGGGCGCAGCCGTCCATGCCCAGGACAAACCTGCCGAAGCATCCCAGTCGCTGCCCGAAGTCACGGTGTCATCGAGCGGACTGTCGCTCGGCGTTTCCGACATGACCACGCCCGTCAGCGTGATCGAGGGCGACGCGCTCGTGCGCAGCCGCGCAGCCACGCTCGGTGAAACGCTGGAGGGCGAGCCGGGCATCACCGGCAGCCATTTCGGCGCAGGCGCGAGCCGCCCTGTGATTCGCGGCATGGATGGTCCGCGCGTGAAGATTCTGTCGGATGGCTCCGAGATCCAGGACGCCTCGACCGTGAGCCCCGATCACGCGGTCGCCTCCGAGCCGCTGCTCGCCACGCAGATCGAAGTGCTGCGCGGTCCTTCTGCACTGATCTACGGCGCAGGAGCCGTGGGCGGCGTGGTCAATGTACTGGACAACAAGATTCCCACGGCGATCCCCGAAAAAGGCTACGAGGGCAGCGCTGAAGTGCGCTACGGCTCGGGCGCGAACGAAAAGGCCGGAGCCGTTTCGCTGACCGGCGGCGCAGGCAACATCGCAGCGCACGTCGAAGTCTCTGGCCGCAACGCGGGCGACTACAACGTCGGCAGCGGCTGGACGGGTGGGGGCAGTGTGCCGGGCAGCTTCAATCGCACGAGCGGCGGTAGCGTCGGCCTGTCGTGGATCGGCTCGCAAGGCTATCTGGGCTTTGCCGTCACGCAGCAGAATGCCAAGTACGGCCTGCCGGGACACAACCACGACATCGAAGGCTGCCACCCGCATGGCGATCATCTGCACTGCGGCTCGCACGATGGACATGAGCATGACCACGAAGAACACGCCGCTGGCGATGTGCCGGTCGTCGACATGCGCAGCAATCGTTTGGATGTGCGTGGCGAATTGCGCAACCCATTCGAAGGCTTCAGCGTGATCCGCATGCGTGGTGGGCTGACCGACTACCGGCACGATGAAATCGAAGACGGTGCCATCGGGACGACCTTCAAGAACAAGGCTTACGACCTGCGCGTGGAAGCCGAGCACCGGCCCATCGCTGGCTGGAAAGGCGTGCTGGGCGTGCAAACATCGCAACGCAAGTTCAGCGCAGTGGGCGAGGAGGCCTATGTGCAGCCGACCGTCACGCGCAAGACCGGGTTGTTCCTGCTGGAGGAGTACCGCATCGACAACTGGCGCTTCGAAGCCGCGCTGCGCCATGACCGCCAGACCACGGAAGCCGAAGACAGCCAGATCGAGCGCAACCACAACGGCACTTCGTTGTCGCTGGGGTCGGTGTGGCGCTTTCAGCCGGGCTATGCCGCAGGTCTGACCTTCAGCCGCGCAAGCCGCGCGCCGACAGCCGAAGAACTCTATGCACGCGGACTGCACATGGCGACAGCGACCTATGAAATCGGCAATGCGGATCTGCGCAACGAAGTCTCGAACAACTTCGATCTCTCGCTGCGCAAGACCAGCGGCCCGACGACCTTCGACGTGACCGCGTATCGCAACCGCATCAAGGGCTACATCTACGGCCGCACGCTGGATGCGCTCGATGGCGTGCAACTGCTGCAATACAGCCAGCGTGACGCGACCTTCACCGGCGTGGAAGCCAAGGTGCGCCAGCAGTTGGGCAAGTCGCTGGGGCTGACGGTGTTTGGTGACGTGGTGCGTGCCAAGCTCGACGACGGCAGCTATCTGCCGCGCATGGCTCCGGCACGACTCGGTGTGCGACTCGACACCCAATGGCGCGAGTGGGACGGCAATGTCGAATGGGTGCAGGTCGCTCGCCAGAATCGCGTGGCCGAGTTCGAAACGCAGACGCCGGGCTACGGCATGCTCAACATGGGAATCGCCTACAACGGCGGACGCGGCACGCAGCATGAGTGGCAGGTCTACCTCAAGGCCCGCAACCTGACGAACCGCCTGGCCTATTCGGCCACCTCGTTCATCAAGGACGCCGCGCCGCTCATGGGCCGCAACATCACGCTGGGCGCACGCGTGTCGTTCTGATGTCGCTCTGATCGGGCAGTGAAAGACGAAAGCGCACGGAAAGCCCGTGCGCTTTCGTGCGACAAGCCCTCGCTGCTACGATTCGGCCCCATGGCCTTTCTTGCCTCTCCTCGCTGCGTGCTGATTCAGCCGTCCGGTGCTTGCGGAGGTTCTGTCGTGCGCGCAGCGCTGGTTGCACGCGAGATCTGGCCATACCAGCCCGTCGCACATTCCCCCGCCCGGCGATAGGCAACCACCTCCCTCACAACACCACGCAGAACCACATCCATCGCCGGGCTCCAACGCTCTGCATTGCGGTGTGTTGCTTGGGCGCTGGCACAGCCACGTTCCCATTCCACCCGCACGATCCTGACAATCAAGGAGTGACGGCATGGATCACACAATGGAGTTCACCAAGCAGTTCCTGCGCGCCAAGAACCCGTGCGCGATGGGATTTCGTTGGTTTGTGCGCAACATCGACGATGGGGTTGGCTACCAGAAGGCACTCGATACGCTCGTGGAAGCCGGCCGCATCGAAGACGCGCTCTGGTTGATCAAGGCTTTCGGGCCGACCAACGACGTGCTCAAGCTCGACAGCCTCGAAGCCGATGCCGTGATCTTCGCGGGCACTATCGAAGTGCGCTCCGGCATCGATGTGAGCGGCATGCTCTACGCGGGCCGGTCGATCCATGCAGGCGGCGGCATCCGCTGTGGCGGCTCGATCACGGCAGGCGAAGACATTCGCGCGGGCGGCAGCATTTTCTGTGGCGAGCACCTGAAAACCGGCGGCAATCTGCGTGCCGACTGGGGCATCGACGTCGAAAAGTCCCTGACCTGCGGCGGCGACCTGCGCATCGCATGGGACCTGAACGTCAAGGACACCATCGAAGTGTGCGGCGGCGCAGTCATCGGCCAGGACCTGATTGCAGGTTTCAGCCTGCAATGCGACAAAAACCTGCGCGTCGGCGGTCATCTGCAAGCAGCCGATTCGGTACGCGCCGGGCAGGGCATCCAGGTCGGTGCGAGCATCGAAGCCGCCACCCACATCGAAGCAGGCTGGGGCATCCGCGCAGGCCAGTTCATCCACGTGCAAGGCGCCATCAAGGCAGGCGAAAGCCTTTCATCTGGAGAAGACATCCGCGCAGGCGAAGGCTACGGCGTATTCGCGGGGCTCAACGTCCAGGAACAATCCTGGGACTGCTGCGCGCAAGTGTGGGCGCAGCAACTGCCCGAAGGGCTGCGCAGTGGCCACTTTTCAGGGCCGAGTCCGTTTGATGGTGGGCATGCATGCGCTGCCTGAAAGAAATTCGCTGAGTCACTAGAATCAGCGGCTCTCGCGCTCCTTTATTGACACTGCATCGTTCGATGCGATGGTTCGCGATTGTCTGCGGCCATCTTTTTCATGCTCTCCTCCCTGATCCCCGTCCTCTTTTGCATCGCCCTTGGTTGGATCGTGGCGCGCATAGGCTGGGTGCGGGATGCGGCCATCAAGGATTTGAGCAATCTGGTGTTTCTGGTGCTCACGCCCGCGCTGCTGTTTCGCACGATGGGGCAGGTGCGGTTGCAGGAGCTGGATTTCAGGCCGGTCGTTCTCTACTTTGCGGCGGTGGCGATTTTGTTCATCGGCACCTTGCTGTTGCGCGGTTTTTCCAAGCGAGCGGCGGCCGAGGCGCTGTCGTGCGTGTTCAGCAACACGGTGATGATTGGGGTGCCGATCACGCAGTTCGTGTTTGGTGATTCGGCGTTGATCGTGTTGTTCACGCTGGTGTCGCTGCACTCGTTGATTTTGCTGACATCCGCCACGCTGATTTTCGAGCTGGCCGAAACGCGCGAAGCCACGGAGCGCGGCGATGCTGCTCCCAGACCGCTGTGGCGCACGCTGTTGCAGGCGGCGCGCAAGAGCATCATTCATCCGGTTCCGCTGCCGATTCTGATCGGGCTGATCTTTGCGCAGACGGGGCTGCAGTTGCCATCCGGGCTCGACAAGGGGCTGCAGATGATCGGCAATGCGCTGAGCCCGATGGCGCTGCTGCTGGTGGGGATTTCGCTGGCGTATACGCGTATCGGCAGCAATCTGCGCACGGCTTTGTCGATCTCGTTCGTGAAGAATCTCGTGATGCCCGCGCTGGTGCTCGCGATTGCGCCGCTGCTGGGCGTGACGGGCTTGCCGCTGGCGGTGATGTTCGTGATCGCTGCGATGCCCGTGGGCGCGAACGTGTTCTATTTCACGCAGCGCTATGGCGTGATGCAGCAGGAGGTTTCGGCGAGCATTGCCGCGTCGACTCTGCTCGCACTGGCGACCTTGCCAGTCGCCATCTACATCTCGCATGTGATCCAGCCCTGAGCGGCTCAGGGCTTGGACGAAACATCAGGGAGCGAGACGCTCGCGGATCCAGTTGTCGCCGTCGAGGCGGTACGAGAGGCGATCATGCAGACGGCTCTTGCGGCCTTGCCAGAATTCCCAGCGGTCGGGCACGAGGCGGAAGCCGCCCCAGTGCGGCGGGCGCGGCGGGTTGAGCATGAACTTGGCGCTGTACTTGGCGGCGTTTGCCACGAGCACGCTGCGACCTGAAATCACCTGGCTTTGCGGGCTGGCCCAGGCGCCGATGCGCGAGTCGAGCGGGCGGCTCTTGAAATAGGCATCGCTTTCCTCGTCGCTGACTTTTTCCACGCGGCCTTCGATGCGCACCACGCGTTCGAGTTCGACCCAATGAAATTGCAGCGCTGCGAAAGGGTTGCCCGCAATCTGCTGGCCTTTGCGGCTGTCGTAGTTGGTGAACCAGACGATGCCGCGCTCGTCATATCCCTTGATCAGCACGATGCGCGTGCTCGGGCGCATGTCGCCCGCGACGGTGGCCACAGTCATGGCGTTGGGTTCGGGCACCTCACCGGCGATGGCCTCGTTGAGCCATTGATCGAACTGCTTGAGCGGATCGCTCTGGGACGCGCCTTCGCTGAGTTCCGCGCGCTCGTAGCTCTTGCGCAGATCGGCGATATGAGAGGAGAGGGGAGTGGTCATGCGGCTATTGTGCCTTGGCAGACCACCCCCATTGGGCTTGAATGATGGCCTGGACGATTACTTGATCACGGCACAAGCCAGACGCGCACCCGCGTTGCCGGTGGGCTGGGTCTTGAAGTCGTCTGGATCGGCATGAACGATCAGGCCGCGACCGACGATGTTATTGGCTTGTCCGGCGGTCAGGTTCACGCCCTTGATTTCGGTATTGACGCGCGCGATGCCGCTGGCGTCCGCGATCAGGCTGGGCAAGTCACCCCCGTGATGCGCGTCCGAGCCATATTTGCCGTGGGCAGAACCCGAGGGGTTGAAGTGGCCACCAGCGCTCATGCCGTCGCCGCTGGAGCAGTCACCCTTGTCGTGGATGTGAAAGCCGTGTTCCTTGTTGGGCTTCAGGCCGGTGATCTGACCCGTCACGAGCACGGTGTTCGCCGCCGTCTGCATGAAGCGCACCGTGCCCTTGGTTTCGTTGCCGCGTGTGGATTCCAGCTCGGCCGCAGCCTGTGGCTTGGCCGGGTTGGTGGCGGTGGACGAGCAGCCAGCCAGAGTGAGCACCGCAGCAGCGGCAGCAAGAGTGAGACCGAATCGCATGGACATATTGAATTAACCTCTTGTTACGTTGTGAACGGAAGGGTGGGCGGCAAACGCCCGGCCATTCGACGAATCAGCGAATCAGAAAATCAATCAAAAAGTCACAGCGTTTGCACTGCACGCCACATCGTCGCATCAAGTTTGCTGTTTGGGAAGACTCAGCAAGCGCGCCAGCCCCCGGTCTTCGATGCCCATCTGCAGCAGTTGCTCATGCGTGGCGAGGGCGTAGTCATGCGTCGTGCCGAACTTGCCGGTGGCTTCGGCAAAGATGCGGCAGTACTCGTCGTCGCTGAGTACCCCTGTGTGGTTTGGGCTTTTTCGTGACAGCGTGAAGGCCAGCGATTTCACCGGCCCCTCGCTCGTATGGCAATCGAGCCAGCGCGGGTCATAGACGCCCATCACCATCTCGCGTTGCCACAGATTGATCATCACGGTGTGGCCATGCGCCTTGTCCACCCGAAAGATCACGCCCTTGCAACTGCCGCCCGACAACATGCCGAAAACCAGGCCGGGACATTCGGGTGTGCCGCGGTTCACGCGGCTCCACATCTTGAGCGCGCGATGCCAGCCGAAGACCTTGGCGTCACGTTTTTCAACAAATTCAAAATCCGGCCGCCAGATCAGCGAACCGTAGCCAAATACCCACAAATCTTCGTTGCCACCCCATTCATCGAGGGCTCTTTCGAGCATCGGGGCAGGGTCGCGGATCGGGGCTGGCGTCGTCGGCATGTCAGTCACTCTACAATTGACGGGTTTTGTCCGACCAACATATCACGAAATATTTATCAACGGAGTCTCAACGCATGTCCTTCAACTCTAACGACGACGACAGCCAACAACGCTTTGCCCTTGGTTTCCTCTTTGCCCTGATCGCCCTGGTGGTTTCGACCGTCGTCGGCGTCGTGGTCTACAAGCGCGGCATCGCCCACGCACCCGCCAAGCCAGCGATCGTGAAGACGGTCGAAGTCACCACCATCGGCGCAGGCGGCAATGTGATCGCCGAAGACGCAGCGTCCGTCATCGTGATGGACAACGGCGTGGTGAAGTTCTTCTTCGCATCCGGCAAGGCTGAGGTCGCCGCTGGTGCCAACACCGCTCTGGTCGAAGTGATCAAGGGCGTGGTCGAAGGCGGCAAGCGCGCATCGATCTCCGGCTACCACGACGCCACCGGCGATCTGGTCAAGAACCAGGAACTCGCCAAGCTGCGCGCCATGGCTGTGTCCGATGCGCTGAAGTCGCTGGGCGTGGCAGAAGACAAGATCGAACTGAAGAAGCCAGAGCAATCGCAAGCATCCGGCTCGAACGCCGAAGCGCGCCGCGTGGAAGTGACGCTGGTGCAGTAAGCGCTTGATCTGAACTCCAGACACTGGAGTTCATTGCACAGAAACTCGGCCCGAACAAGCCGGGTTTTTTGTTGCCTGAAGCCTTTGGTTGCCCCGAATTCAAGGCCACTGTCGAGCGGCATGCAGCACGCGAATCACAAGCAATGCCCCGTCGTCCTCAATCTGATAGACGATCACATAGTTGGGTCGCACCACGATCTCACGAGTGCCGTGGACGCGACCCGGTTTGAACAGCTTCGGGTTGCGAGCGGCCAATTCGACATGTCTCGACAAATCCTCATCCAACGCGAGTGCGGCAGAGGGATTGTCTTGCGCGATGTAGTCGAAGATGGCTGCCCGATCGGCCACGGCCATGGGCCGCCAGACGATCGTCATCCTTAGTCGCTCGTGCGTGTGGGTTCAAGCAGTGCGCGGACTGCTTCGCGCTTGGTTGCAAAGCGGGTCTCGACGGCCTCGTTTGCAACATCAGCACTTGGATCATCAAGGCTGGCTTGCACCTGGCTGCGAAACCACGAATCAAATGCAGCTGCTTCGTGTGCTCGCTTCAATGCTTCCGAACGGTCAGGGCGTTCGGTTTTCACCGCATGCTGATCGAAGAGCGACGTATCGACTTCGAAGCGGGTGATGCCCAAGTCGCCCAGGTAGGCGACCAAAGTCTCCAGTTTGCGGAATATCCGTACCTTGCGACTGCGTTGTGCCGCGAGATAGCACTGCTTGGTGCTGTACTTGACGAACAGACTCCAGCCATTGCCTTCGCCGACGACATGCGTGCTTTGAATCGCCCCGGCGTCTGCGAGGTGAGAGAGCGTGCTGTGGTCGATCGTTTCGGGCATTTCATCACCTTGCAAACAGCCGTCGCACTTTGGAACAGTGCGATCAATTATCGTGAGTCTAGGCGAATAACTATAAATTGCAAGAAGCTCTCCATCCCGAACGGATGGGGTGGTCATGGATTGCGTGCTCATGTCGGGCCTTGAGAGTTGGCGTGAACAAACCTTGTGACAGAAGAGCGGTTTTGGGGAATCCGTTTGGCGCAAACGATCTGCAGAAATGACTTTGCTATCGTATGCGGCATGAGCTCATACCCCATCGCTTTTCACGACGCAGGCAGTGCATCCCTTGATGATCCAACGGCCTTGGCTCATATGGACGCCATCTGGCAAGAGAACGTTCGGCAGATGGCGGAATGCGCTGAAAGCCGAGGGTGGGAGGTGGAGGGGCCAGCGCGCGAGGCGGGTTTGTCGTCCTTGAAGCTGCAGGTACTTGAAAAGCGAATGGGTCGATCCATACCTCCGCAGTTTCGCTGGGCGATCGAGCAGTCTGCTGAGTGGCGCCTCCGTTGGAGCTGCTATGACATGCTGGATTCGCCTCCCAGCAAATTGCAGCATTGCAGCAATGGCGGCATATACAACGCGGTCTGGACCGGGCACGGGCTCGACGAGATGCAGGACAGACTCAAGAGCTGGGTTGAAATGCACGCCAGGTGGACCGAAGACTATGAACTGGGTGCTCAGCTGATCGCTTTCTGGGGAGCGCACTTTGCTTTTACCCATTTGCCCAACGGTGACATGCTTGCCATCGACACCCGCAACCCTGATCCGCGGCAGCAAGGCGTGCGCTACTTCAGCCATGAAGAAGACGGCCCGCACGGAGAGTTGATGGCGGTTGATTTCTTCACCTTCATCAGCCGCTGGACGGCGCTGGGTTGCGTCGGCTCCGAATGGTGGGGATGGCTTCCGTTCATGCGCGAAGTGGGCGAGAAGCACAACGAGTTCGATCTGAACGGCAAACTCGCGCAGGCGTGGCGCGACTGGTTGCACAAAGACCCCGACGTGATTGAGCCGGGCGCAGCACCCAATCCGGTTCCAGCACGCGCAGAAGTCGATTTGGCCTTGATTCTGAGCGCTGGAAAAAATCGACTGGATCTGGTTGAGCAAGCATTGTTCTTGGGAGCACAGCCTGATGCTGTGGATGTTGGCCTGCTGCCCGACTCAGAACTGCATTCGGGATACGACAAGGACGAAACTCCGCTGACGCTGGCTGCCCAGCACAACAACATCGAGATGATGGAGGCGCTGCTGAACGCGGGTGCTTCACTTGCGCCGCACATTCTGCTGGTGCAGAAACTCCTGCTGCACACGGGCTATGAAGACTATTCCAAAGCGTCCACAGTGCTCTGGTTGATCGAGCACGGCGCACGCCTCGATCCTTGGCCCACGGACCGCTTCAACGCCCTGCATCGTCTGCAGGACAACATCGAGATCAGCGAGGAGCAGTACCTCACGCTGCTCGACGCCATGATTGCGCGCGGGTGTGATGTGAACATTCCTTGGGACCCGGAATCGTCAGAAGCAAAAACCACGTTGCTGATGCGCGCCAAGGAAAAGGCGCAGGTGCGACTGCTGAACGCCGGAGCCGATCCGAGCTTGCGCGATCTGCGTGGCCGCACTGCCATGCACTTCGCTGAATCAAAGGGACAGATCGTGCTGTTGCAAAAGCACGGGCTGGACATCAATGACCTGTCAACTCCCGAACCCGGAGAGGTGGCAGAAGGCGCCGTGGCCAATCGCCCGATTCAGTACGCGCTGATCAGCGCCGAGCAGGAAGCACCGACGAAGACCATCAGCGCGATGCTGGACCAAGGCGCGGACCCCGCGCTGCCCGATGGCCTGGGCCGCAACGCATGGTGGTATTGCTCCCATGTCGAATGCGCCAAACGGCTGCAACTGCGATTGCCATTCGATCCAGCGATGCGCGATGCGAGCGGCGGCACGGTGCTGCATCGTCTGGTGCAATATCACCAGCTTGTGCACGGCAGCTCGATACCGCTGCTGGAATGGTGGGTGCAGCGTGGTCTCGACATCAACGCGCAAGATGCGAACGGCAAAACCGCGCTGCATTGGATGGCGACCTTCCACGAGGGTGGCTACAGGGACGACAGCATTCGCGCCTTGTTGGCACAGGGCGCGCGCTGGGATGTGACGGACGCTGCGGGCAAGACTCCGCGCGATCTGCTCAGGTCGCAGTTCCGGAACAAGGAATGGTGATGTGAGCGCTTTTCGTGCGGCTCAGGTGCTTTCGCGCACGACCAGTTCGTAGGTCAATTCCACCGCATACGACTTGGGAGTCTCGCCGCGCATCATGTCGAGCAGCATCTTCGCGGCCGCTTCGCCCACTTGTTTGCGCGGCGTGCGCACGGTGGTGAGCGGCGGCACCATCTGGTCGCTGCCGGCGAGATCGTTGAAGCCCGCCATCGCCACGCGGCCAGGCACGGGAACGCCGAGGCGGTTGGCCGCCAGCAGTCCGCCCTGTGCCAAGTCGTCGTTGCAGAAGAAGACGGCATCGACATCGGGATGCTGCGCGAGCACGTCTTCAAACAGACGACCGCCGAGCGCCATGGAGGAGGGCTCCGGGCTCAGCAATTCGAGTCGTGGATCGTAGAGACCTGCGTTCTTCAGCGCGCGTCGGTAGCCTTCGGCGCGTTGCATCACGCGCGGATCGAGCTGGGCTGCGGCAAAGGCGATGCGGCGATAGCCCTTGTCCAGCATGAGTTGGGTGATGGCGGCACCGGCTTCGGCCTGCGAGAAGCCAACGCACCCCACGTTCGGTGCCTTGCTGATCTCCATCATGTGAACGCAGGGCACGCCGCTGCGGGCGATGAGCTGGCGTGCGGCTTCGCTGCGGTCAAAGCCGGTCACCAGCAGACCCGCAGGGCGCATGGGCAGATAAGTGCGCAGCAGCAGTTCTTCCTCGGCGGTGTCGTAGTGCGTCACGCCGATCAGCGGCTGAAAGCCCTGCGGGAACAAGGTGCGGTGAATCGATTCGAGCACGTCCACGAACAGGTTGTTCGACAGCAGCGGCACCAGCACCAGCACCTGCGTGCTGCGTTGCGAGGCGAGGGCGCGTGCGGCGGGGTCGGGCACGTAGTGGAGTTCGTCGACCGCTTTGCGCACGCGCTCGACCAGTTCCTTGTCCACGCTGCGCTCGCCACGCAGGGCGCGTGAGACGGTGATCGGGCTGACCTCTGCCGCTCGCGCCACGTCGGCAAGGGTGACGCGACCGCTGGCGCGTCGGCTTCGTTTCGGGGCGGAAGAGGCGTCTGACAAGGGTAACTCCTAGGGCGGAACACTGTTGATTGTGAATTAAGATAGCGCTATCCAAGCAAGTTCGCTGGAAATATTTACACCCAAAGATGGATTCTCTGCAGAGGGAGCAGTCGATGAAGCCGGTTTCTGGCGGGTCGGCTTTTGATGACTCTCAGGGATCGATCTTCTTTTTTTGAATCATGCAGGATAGCGCTATCCAACAATCAAGCCACCCGGCCATCGTCGTGATGGGCGTGTCGGGCTGCGGCAAGTCGAGCGTGGCCGAGGCCTGCGCCAAAGCGGTGGGCTGGCAGCTACTGGAAGGTGACGCGTATCACCCGGCGGCCAACATCGAGAAGATGTCGGCCGGCGTTGCGCTCACCGACGACGACCGCGCGGGCTGGCTCGACCAGCTGGCCGAGCTGATCAAGCCGCAGGCCATCGCTCAGGCAGGCAAGGGCGTGGTGCTGACCTGCTCGTCGCTGCGCCGCAAGTACCGCGACCGGCTGCGTGCCGCCAATCCGGACATGGGGTTTGCGTTTCTCGATCTGAGCTACGACGATGCGCTCTTGCGCGTGCAGCAGCGCCCCGGCCATTTCTTTTCGCCCGCGCTCGTGGCCAATCAGTTCGCCACGCTGGAGCGTCCGGTGGACGAGCCCGATGTGCTCACGTTGAACGCGACGCTGCCGATTGCCGAGTTGCAGGCGCAGGTCGTGGCTTGGGCCGAACGCATGCACTGGGTTCAGGCAGCGCCGCGCGCCTGAGCACCAGCTACAGATACACACCAGGAAGGATCAGGAGACATGACCACTCCACACTCCAACAACGATACCAATGAAGGCACTGCCGAGCGCAAGCCGCTGATCAAGCGCCTTGCCGAGCACTTCATGGTCGCCGCGCTGGCGGGCATGGTGATTGCCGTGTTCGTGAACGTCGTGCTGCGCTATGTGTTCGCGACCAGCATCGTGTCGTACGAGGAAATCTCGCGCCTGCTGTTCGTGTGGCTGGTGGCGGTCGGTGCCATCGTCACGGCGTTCGAGGGCAAACATCTGGGCTTCGACATGCTGACCGCGCGCGTCAAAGGCACGCCCAAGAAGCTGCTGTTCTGGTTCAGCCAATTGCTGGTGGCAGCCTGCATGGTGCTGCTGCTGATCGGTTCGTGGGAGCAGGTGAAGGCGGGCATGGATAGCTACAGCACGGTGCTCGGTTATCCGCTCGCGCTGGGTGCTGCGGCCACGCTGGTGCTGGCGGTGGGTTTGCTGGTGGCACTGGTGGTGGATCTGCGCCGCGGCGAGCCGCCCGTGAGCGAAGGCGCGGAAGTTGAATAAAGAGATGACGCCCAAGAAGGAAACAACAACATGATCGTCACCCTCATTTTTCTGGCTGTGCTGATTGGCGGCATGGTCATCGGCATGCCGATCGCGCATGCGCTGATCCTCACCGGTGTCGCGTTGATGTGGCACCTGGATTTCTTCGACTCGCAACTGCTGGCGCAGAACCTGCAGGCGGGCTTTGACAACTTCCCGCTGCTGGCCGTGCCGTTCTTCATTCTGGCGGGCGAGCTGATGAACGCGGGCGGGCTGTCGCGCCGCATCATCGATCTGGCGCGCGCCTTCTGCGGCCACATCCGTGGTGGTCTGGGCTTTGTGGCGATTGGCGCAGCCGTGCTGCTGGCGTCGATGTCGGGCTCGGCGATTGCCGATACCGCCGCGCTGGCAACGATTCTGCTGCCGATGATGCGCGACCAGAAATATCCGCCGAGCTACAGCGCGGGCCTGCTGGCTTCGGGCGGCATCATCGCGCCGATCATTCCGCCGTCGATGCCGTTCGTGATCTACGGCGTGACGACCAATACCTCGATCAGCAAGCTGTTCCTCTCGGGCGTGGTGCCGGGCCTGATGATGGGCGTGTTCCTGATCGCCGCCTGGTGGCAGATCGCCCGCAAGAACGATCTGCCCGCCATGCCGCGCGTGGCGTGGGGTGATCGCATGAAGGCGCTGCTCAACAGCTTCTGGGCCATGATGATGCCGGTGATCATTCTGGGCGGCTTGAAGGGCGGGGTGTTCACACCGACCGAAGCGGCCGTGGTGGCAGCGGTCTACGCGCTGTTCGTGTCGATGTTCGTGTATCGCCAGCTCAGTTGGAGCAAGCTGTACGACGTGTTCCTGAACGCGGGCAAGACGACGGCGGTGGTGATGTTCCTGTGCGGCGCGGCCACGGTGACGGCCTACATGATCACGCTGGCCGATCTGCCCAACATGCTGGCCGAGAGCTTCTCGGGCGTGATGGGAAGCCCGATCTGGTTCATGACGCTGATGATGATTTTCCTGCTGGTCGTTGGCACGGCCATGGATCTGACACCGACCATTCTGATCTTCGGCCCGGTGTGCGCACCGCTGGCCGTGAAGGCGGGCATCGATCCGATCTACTTCGGTTTCATGTTCATCTATGTGGGATCGATCGGCCTGATCACGCCGCCTGTCGGCACGGTGCAGAACGTGGTGGCAGGTGTGGGACGTCTGCGCATGGAGACCGTCATCAAGGGCACGACGCCGTTCCTCATGATGTATGTGCTGCTGCTGATCCTGTTCATCATCTTCCCGCAGATCGTCACCGAGCCACTCAAGTGGATGCATTGACACTGACGATCCCCACCGCTTTTTCCGCCTGACCCATCCTTTTGTTTTGACCGAGGAGATAACACCCATGCGAATCAAATTCACCCTCTGCGCGCTGGCCGTTGCCGCCGTCGCTTCCACCACTGCGGGCTTTGCCCAGGCGCAGGATTTCAAGCCACGCATCGTGCGCTTTGGCTTCGGTCTGGTCGATGAATCCAACCAGGGCCGCGCCGTGCGCCTGTTCGCCAAGGAAGTCGAAAAGGCCACCGGCGGCAAGATGAAGGTGCGCGCCATCGGCAACGCATCGCTGGGTTCGGACACGCAGATGCAGCAGGCGCTGATCGGCGGCGCGCAGGAAATGATGGTCGGCTCCACCGCCACGCTGGTGGGTCTGGTGCCTGAAATGGGCATCTGGGACACGCCATTCCTGTTCACCACGGCCAAGGAAGCCGACACGGTGCTCGACGGTCCCACGGGCGACAAGGTCAAGGCCAAGCTCGAAGCCAAGGGCATGGTCGGGCTGGTGTATTGGGAAAATGGTTTCCGCAACCTCACCAACAGCAAGCGTCCGGTCACCAAGGTGGAAGACCTGAACGACGTGAAGCTGCGCGTCATGCAGAACAACGTGTTCCTCGACAGCTTCAAGGCACTGGGCGCAAATGCCGTGCCGCTGCCGTTCTCCGAGCTGTTCACGGCGCTGGAAACCCGCGCGGTCGATGGTCAGGAAAACCCATACAACACGGTGCTGTCCAGCAAGTTCTATGAAGTGCAGAAGTACCTGACGGTGACCAACCACGTCTACAGCCCCTGGATCGTCACGGTGAGCAAGAAGTGGTGGGACACCCTGAGCCCCGCCGAAAAGAAGGTGCTGCAGGACGCCGCCATCAAGAGCCGCGAATTCGAACGCAAGGACACCCGCGAAGAAGCTGCCAAGGCGCTGGCCGATCTGAAGACCAAGGGCATGCAGGTCAACGAGCTGTCGTCCTCCGAAGTGAACCGCATGCGCGAAAAGCTCACCAGCGTGAACGCCAATATCGCCAAGTCCGTGGGCCAATCCACGTGGGACGAAGTGAACGCCGCCGTGAAGGCCGCGCGCGAGCAGAAGTAATCACCGGTCGAAGGAACTCTTTCTTTGCTTGGGCTCCGCGACGCATGTCCGGGCCTGTGTGGACTCGAAGAGTTCCCGTGCCGAGGTGACGATATGGGGCCTCATGCGTCGTTGCGAAGCCTTGCCGTACAGGCGGTACTGTCTGCGTCTTCGCGTCTAGCCTGAGGCCCCATCTCGTTATTGTGGTGAGTGAATCCTGCACTGCGCACTCTGCGCAGAGGGTTGAAAAGTCCACTTGCTCGCATCGTCATTCGTCGGCCTTACGATTGACGTCATCAGATAGAACAAAAAGGCAAGCAACATGTCAGTACATCCCACCGTTGAAGCCGTCACCCGGCGCATTCGCGAGCGCAGTGCGGACACCCGCCGCGCCTATCTGGAGCAGGTCGAATTTCATTCCGGGCGTGATCGCGGTGCGTCGCGTCTGGGCTGCGCGAACGTGGCGCACGCGTTTGCGGCCATGCCGGGCAACGACAAGCTGCGCGTCGTCGCGGCCAAGTCGCCGAACATCGGCATCGTCACGGCCTACAACGACATGCTCTCGGCGCACGCGCCGCTGCAGCACTATCCCGATCTGATCAAGGCCGAAGCCCGCCTGCATGGCGCGACGGCGCAGGTCGCGGGCGGCGTGCCTGCGATGTGCGACGGCGTGACGCAGGGCGCGCCCGGCATGGAGCTGTCGCTGTTCTCGCGCGATGTGATCGCGATGAGCACGGCCGTGTCGCTCTCGCACGATGTGTCCGATGCGGCGCTGATGCTCGGCGTGTGTGACAAGATCGTGCCGGGTCTGCTGATCGGCGCGCTGCAGTTCGGCCATCTGCCCACCGTGTTTGTGCCTGCCGGACCGATGACCTCGGGCCTGTCCAACAGCGCCAAGGCCAAGGTGCGCGAAGAAGCGGCGCAAGGCCTCGTCGGCCGCGACAAGCTGCTCGACGCGGAAATGCACGCCTACCATTCCGAAGGCACTTGCACCTTCTACGGCACGGCCAACAGCAACCAGATGCTGCTCGAAGCCATGGGCCTGCATGTGCCCGGAACCGCCTTCATCAACCCCGGCAACGAGATGCGCGCAGAGCTGACTCGCGAAGCCACGCGCACCGTGCTGCAGAAGGATTGCCCGCCCATCGGCAAACTGATCGACGAACGCGTGATCGTCAACGCCATGGTCGCGCTGCTGGCCACGGGCGGCTCCACCAATCACCTGATCCACTGGGTGGCGGTGGCGCGCGCTGCGGGCATTGTCATCGATTGGGACGATTTCTCGGCGCTGTCTTCCGTCGTGCCGCTGCTCGCCCGCGTCTATCCGAACGGCAGCGCGGACGTGAACCAGTTCCAGGCCGCTGGTGGCCCAGGTTATGTGATCCGCGAACTGCTCGACGGTGGCTTCATGCACGCCGATGTGCTGGCCGTGCGCGCAGGCGGCATCCGTGAATTCACGCGCATTCCCGAAGAGAGGGAAGGGCGCTTGCAGTGGCAGGACAGCGGCGCGTCGGGCGACGAGTCCGTACTGCGTCCGCATACCGCGCCGTTTCAGGCAACGGGCGGACTCATGCTGCTCAAGGGCAATCTGGGCCGTTGCGTCATCAAGGTGTCGGCGGTGCCCGAAGACCGTCACATCATCGAAGCGCCTGCCAAGGTGTTCAGTTCGCAGGCTGCTTTGCAGGACGCATTCCAGAACGGCGAACTCGATCGTGATGTGGTCTGCGTGGTCCGCTGGCAGGGCCCGCAAGCCAACGGCATGCCCGAACTGCACAAGCTCACGCCGCCGCTGGCCGTGTTGCAGAACAAGGGATTTCGCGTGGCGCTGGTCACCGATGGGCGCATGAGCGGAGCCTCGGGCAAGGTGCCTGCGGCCATCCATGTCAGCCCTGAGGCTTTGGCTGGCGGCCCGCTCGCCAAGGTGCTGGACGGCGATATGATTCGCCTCGATGCTGTCGCTGGTACGCTCGACGTGTTGGTGCCGGCCGATCAATGGCAGAGCCGCCCCAACGCAACTCCCCCCGCATCCGAACTCAAGGCCAACGGCCACGGCTGGGGTCGCGAGTTGTTCGCCGGTTTCCGCCGCAATGCGCTCAGCGCAGAAGAAGGTGCTTGCACATGGCTGTAGAACTCAAACAACTCCCAACCCAACTGACCGCACTCGACGTGATGAGCGACGCGCCCGTCATCCCGGTCATCGTTCTCAACAACGTCAGCGACGCCGTCCCGATGGCCAAGGCCTTGGTGGCTGGTGGCATTCGCATGCTCGAAGTGACACTGCGCACACCGCAGGCACTGGCCTGCATCGAAGCCATCGCGCGTGATGTGCCCGAAGCCGTCATCGGCGCAGGCACCGTGCGCACGGCAGCCGATGCGAAAGCCGCCGCCGACGCAGGCGCGCGCTTTGCCGTGAGCCCCGGGTTCACCGAAAAGATGGCGCAGGCCGCCCAAGATGCCAAGCTCCCCCTGTTGCCCGGCGTAGCCACCAGCAGCGAAGTGATGATGGCCCGCGAAGCAGGCTTCGATCACCTGAAGTTCTTCCCCGCCCTGCAGGCAGGCGGCATCCCCATGCTCAAGGCCTGGCAAGGCCCGTTCTTCGACGTGAAGTTCTGCCCGACAGGCGGCGTGTCGCCCAGCAACGCGGCAGAGTTTCTGATGCTGTCCAATGTGATCTGCGTAGGCGGCTCGTGGCTCGTTCCCGCCGATGTGGTGGCCGCCAAGGACTGGGCGCACATCACGCGTCTGGCGTGGGATACGGCGCTGCTGCGTCCGCGCAATAGCTGATCCAACCGGCAACGAAAAACGGCGATGTGCCCAAAGCGCATCGCCGTTTTGTTTTGGCTGAAAGATCCGAAAGAATGATCAGCGCAGACCCGTGCCCGCGCCTTGATCCTCTTTCCTTTCGATCAATTCAATTTTGTAGCCATCAGGATCCGTCACGAACGCGATCACAGTCGAGCCGCCTTTGACGGGACCGGCTTCGCGCGTGACGTTGCCGCCGTTGGCCTTGATCTTCTCGCAGGCCGCATACGCATCGGGCACGCCCAGAGCGATGTGACCGTAGGCGGTGCCCATGTCGTAGCTTTCGGTACCCCAGTTGAAGGTCAGCTCGATCTCGGCCTGGCCGGGGTTGCCGCCTTCGTAGCCGACGAACGCCAGCGAGTACTTGTACTCGGGGTTCTCGGACGTGCGCAGCAGCGTCATGCCAAGCACCTTGGTGTAGAAATCAATAGAGCGCTGGAGATTGCCAACGCGCAGCATCGTGTGGAGTAGTCGCATGGCGCTATTTTGCCGCCATCCCGTGAGAGATGCCGGCAAAAGGGCAGATGTCACACAGCCACGGTGTAGTTCAGCGCCATGCGCCCGCCATCGATGGTGATGATGTCGGCCGTCACATAGCTTGAGGCATCGCTGGCCAGCCAGGCCACCGCGTCTGCCACTTCTTCTGGCGTGCCCAAGCGCTTCATCGGCGTGCGGCTCATCACCTTGTTCTTGGCTTCTTCGCTGGTCAGCACGGCCTTGGCCGCAAGCTCGGTGGCGATGGTGCCGGGAGCGACCGCATTCACGCGCACGCCCTTGTCGGCCAGCGACAGCGCCATCACGCGCGTGAGCTGGTTGATGCCGCCCTTGCTCACGTTGTAGCTGGCCAGATTGGGAATCGCCAGCACGCTGTTCACCGAACTCATGTTGATGATGCTGCCCGAGCCCTGACGCGCCATCTCGCGTGCCACGGCCTGGCCCATGAGAAAGGCCCCCTTGATGTTCACACGCAGTACGGCGTCGAAGTCTTCTTCGGCGATGTCCAGAAAATCAGCCACCTTGAAGATACCGGCGTTGTTGACCAGCACGTCGATGCGACCATGCTGCGCCATCACCTGCTTGACGAGCGCATCCACCTCGGCCTTGTTGCCCACATCGCAATGGATGTAGGTGCCGTTGATGGTGTCGGCCAACTGCTGGCCGATGGCGTCGTTCACGTCGGAGACGATCACCTTGGCATTCTCACGCGCAAAGCGCTGTGCACAGGCCGCGCCGATGCCTTGCGCGCCGCCGGTGACGATGCAGACGCGGTCGTCCAGACCAAAGTGGATGGAAGAAGAGGAAGGTGTGGTGGAGATGTTCATGCCATCGAGCCTAAGCGAACTGGTGCAGCACTGCCAAGAGGATTTTCGGAATCTGTTTCTGCGTTGAAAATTTCCATATCTTGAGCAATAAATACGATAACTGTTCAAGATATGGATGTATTTTTCATTGCGATTTGAAATGAAACTCTATAAAATGAGCAAAAACATAAAAATTTGTTGAAGATATGGAGCAAATATGCCTCGCACTCAACATCCTCTGTCGCTCTCGCTGACCAAGCTCTCCAATGAGCTGGGGCACCGCATCGAGCTTGCCCGCAGCAGGCGCGATCTCTCCGCCTCGCTGTTCGCCGAACGGGTCGGCATCTCGCGGAACACCTTGGCGCGGTTGGAAGCGGGCGATCCGGCGGTCTCTCTCGGCACCTATCTCAAGGCGCTGCGCGTGCTGGGCATGGAGGGCGACATCAACCAGGTGGCCAGCGACGACGTGCTGGGCCGCAAGCTGCAAGACTCGGCTTCGCTGCGCGCGCGTGGGCGCTCGAACAAGTGTGCGTCAGCGTGAACAACAAAACTCCAGTCTGAGCGCGAGCAACCTAATTCACTATCTAACTGTCAGGTCCCGGATGATTGGATCGTAAAAACCAAGCGTCCGCTACTGTTCAGCCGAGAGGTACTCAAAGCGGTTGTGGCAACATGGCGCATCGAGACAGGAGAGACGCCATGCTGATCTCATTGCACAAGAACGCAACCACCACGCCAGCGATTCGCCTGGCGCTGCAGCAATCGAGTGCGTCCGACCACGAGCTTGCGCAGCAATATGGCATTGGACTTGGTACGGTGCGCAAGTGGCGCCATCGCACAAGCGTGCAGGATGAAAGCCATACCGCTCATCACCTGCAGACAACGCTCAACGCAGCGCAGGAAGAGCTGGTGATCTATCTGCGATCTCAACTGCTGCTGCCTCTGGATGATTTGCTGGCAGTCGTTCACGAATTCATTGAACCTGCGATGAGCCGCTCGGCGCTGGATCGATTGCTGCGTCGCCGAGGACATTCGCGCTTACCCACGGCCGTTCGAGCCGAGCACGAAAGCAAACCGTTCAAAGCCTATGAGCCGGGCTATGTGCACATTGATGTGAAGTACCTGCCCCAGATGCAGGATGAGAACAAGCGCCGATATGTCTTTGTTGCCATTGACCGAGCTACGCGTTGGGTGTTCATCCAGATCAAGCAATACAAGACGGCAGCGGCTGCGCACGCGTTTTTGGCGACCCTGAAGAAAGCTGCTTGCTTCAAGATTCGCACGATCCTCACAGATAACGGCAAAGAGTTCTCGGATCGTCTGTTTGGCAAGCACGAGAAGCAACCAAGCGGTGATCACGAGTTTGATTTACTGTGCAAGGAACTCGGTATAGAGCACCGACTCACACGGCCCAGAACGCCACGTACCAACGGAATGGTGGAGCGCTTCAACGGAAGGCTCAGCCAAGTGCTGCGCACGCATCACTTCAACAGTGCAGAGGATCTAGAGAAGACGCTTCATCGCTTTGTGTGGCTGTACAACCAGCAGATTCCACAGAAAGCTCTGCGGCATGAAACGCCCGTTCAGGCCCTCAAGCGATGGCAGGCGTCACATCCAAAATTGTTTGAAAAGAACGTGCGCAATCATCCGGGACCTGACATCTAACGCATGACTCGTGAGGTTCTCAAAAGAGCGGAGGCGAGATCATTGAATGCGTTCTCTTTTGAACCGAGAAACTGGACGTCCAAACCTGTTGAAGTCCGTAATTTCATTTGAGTGTATGCGCACAGCGGTATTTGCTTGTTGTCTTTGAATCGGCGATCTGGCCCACCTTTTTTATTGACATATTTCCATGTGTGGCCCACTACACGCGCATCGTTTGGGACTGATTCCTCTTCAACATAGGTGACAGCGTTGCATTCCACGTCAATGGACGAGTAGTTGATTGAGCCGACCTTTCCATCCTTGAAGATCAGTATCCGATCTGGGTAAAAGGCCAAGGTTGTCTTTTCTGCTGTAAATATCGGTATAGATATGTTGGCGACAACATTTGGAGCGTCACCAAGGTGAGCAGAAGCCGAACCAAACTTGAGGCCCTGCTGGGCTCCGGCAGAGTACTTCGTATCGGCATAGCGGGAGGTGACGGTGATGGCTTTGAGCTTCTGTTGAGATGATGCTTTCTTGAATGCAGTCATCAAATCTTCAAACAATGCGCTCGCTGGCGCATCCGGCTCGTAGAAAAGTACGGTGAGCTTTTTTAGCTTGTCGCGTTGAAAGCACCAATAGGTGACTGCAGCAATGACAAGCCCCCCCAACCATTTGACTACCGATGGCATGTTGGGAAAATTGTGTCCCAGTACCACCATGAGGAATAAAAGGCCGAACAATAGAAACGGCCACGCCGAAATCTTGGACTGCTGTTCACCTATGGAGCGCACCAAGTCGTCGCTACTGGAATCAACAAGCTCGAGGATATCTGTGTCGTGGATTTCGGTATGTACGATGTTCGGGGCACGGACAGCGTCGTGTGGGCTGTTCGGACTTTCCAAGTCAACTTGGGTAGGCCTCGAATGCTCCGTCGAGGCGATTCGAGGCTTGCTGTTTAAACTTTTTCGATATCGAAAACCTGCGACTCCACCGCTGATGTACGCCCCCCTGGGGCCTGTTCCGATTCGAAGTCCGGGGACTCCTGCGGAAACGCCAATTCCCGATCCAGAAAAATTGAACCGGAGCACACCGACTTTGACACTCCGCGAAAAAGTAAGCCCCATTGAAAAATCCTCGAATGACAGATGATGTTCTGGGTATTAAACCCGATTGAATCAAAATGTTACTCGAATTGATTGCGTTGTATCGCACGAACTTATCGGGTCAAATTGGTTTTCGTGCGGCAGAAGCGCCAAAACACTGCAACAGCTTGCCCAACTGCGCACGCGATCCAATCAACACGACCAGACCTGCCAACACAGCCACTGCCCCCAGCAATTCGCCAGCATTGAATCGCTCCCCCAGAATGACCGCAGGAGCGCTCAATCCAAACACCGGAACCAGCAAGGAAAACGGCGCAATCTTCGACGCCGGATATTCCCGAATCAGCTTGCCCCAGACGCCGTAGCCGACGGTGGTCGAGAGCACGGCCAGATACAGCACGGCAAAAACGCCGCTCAGATTGATGTGCGTGAGCGCGTGGACCATGCGCTCCGGGCCTTCCATGACGGCGGACATCGCCAGCAGCGGCAGGGGCGGGATCACGCTGAGCCAGGCCATCAGCGCCATCATGTCGGCCGAGCCCGATCCGCGCAGCAACACGTTGCCGATGGCCCAACTCACGGCGGCGGCGATGCACAGCGCAAAGCCGATCAGGGTGAACTGCGCACCGCCGGCCGACGTGGCGATCAGCGCCAGTCCGCAGGCGGCGAGCAGGCTGCCGATGATGTGGTTCAGGCGGATCTTTTCGCCGAAAGCCATGGCGGCAAACAGCATGGTGAGAAATGCCTGCGCTTGCAAAATGACGGCAGCAAGTCCTGCGGACAGACCGTGCGACATGCTGAGAAACAGCAGCGAAAACTGCCCGATGAACAGCGTGGACGCGATGGCAATCATGCGCGGCCAGGAAATGTTCTTGGGGCGTGGCAGAAAAAGCGCGGGCAGGGCGGCCAGCACAAAGCGCAGCGCCAGCAGCAACAGCGGCGGGAACGAGCCAAGGCCAATGCGGATCACCGAAAAATTGATGCCCCAGATGGCGGTGACCATGACGGCCAGAAGAATGTGTTTGCGCTGCATTCGCAGCATGGTAGAAGCTGCTTGGCATAATCCAAACAAGTATGGAAACTATCAGTTATCACTATGCTTGATGACAGACGCGTCGATCTGAATCTGCTGCGGGTGTTCCAGATGCTGGCGAGCGAGCTGAATGCCACGCGTGCGGCCGAGCGTCTGGGCATCAGCCAGGCGGCGGTGAGCGCGTCGCTCAAGCGTCTGCGCGCGATGTACGGCGATCCGCTGTTCAAGCGCACGCAGCGCGGCCTGCAGCCAACTCCGCGCGCGGTGCTGCTGCATCCGGCGATCAACGAGGCGCTGCGCATCGTCGAGGAAACGCTGGCGAGCGTGGGGGATGAACCCGCGCAGCCGCTGGAGATTGTGCGCATCGGGCTCTCCGACGATTTCGAGATGGCCTACGGCGCGCAGATCATTGCGCTCGCACGCGAGCAACTGCCGCAAACGCGTTTGGTCTTCCGCCAGACCAACAGCCAGATGGCCGCAGCCGCGCTGCACGATCACGAGATCGATCTGGCGATCACGTCCGGCAGCATCAACGATGCGCGCATCCGGCATCTCTCGCTCGGCAGCGCGGACTATGCCGTCGTCTTCGATCCGGCGTTCCGCGCGAAGGAGCAGGGCGCTTTCACGCTGGATGAGTTTCTGGCGCGCGAGCATCTGCTGGTCTCGTTTTCCGGGCTCACGGGCATCACCGACGAGGTGCTGGCAGAACATGGTCTCAAACGCACGGTGCACGCGGCCACCACGCATTTTTCCGGGCTGCCGTTTCTGCTGCGCGGTGGCGATTGCATCGCCACGATTCCAAGTCACGCGGCGGCTGCATTGTGTCGATTGGGGATGTTCGAGTCCTCACCTTGTCCGGTCGCTTTTCCGCGTTATGCGTTCGGGCTGAGCTGGCATTTCGAGGCGCTGCGCCGGCCTCGCATCATGAAGATGCGCGACCTGCTGTCGGCGATGTTCAAACGCCTCGATGCCAAAGGGTGAAATAAATTGGATTTGATAAGTCGTTAGTATTCACACCAAAGCCTTGGAGGAATTTGCATGACCGACTCTCGATCGCCTGCCGACCACAACGCGGAAAACGAGGAAGACTCATCGCATGGCTGGGACGCCATCGATGCCGTGGCGGAGGCCATTTATGGTGAGCAGGAGCCGCACCATTACGGCACGATCATCAGCTACCGGCTGGGTGGCGAAGACCCGTTGCAGGGCATCAGCGTCTACCGCAACCAGGGCGATGCCGGATCGCAGCCGCACTGGCACTATCTGACCTACGGATTCAGCGATCTGTATGGCGATGATGACGACGAAAGCGAAGAAGCCGGGAACAGCGAAGACAAGCGCAGCGGCTACGGTTTCGAACTGACCTTTCGCCTGGCCATCCATGGCGACGAGCCCACACCGCCGGCCTGGCCGCTGAATTTTCTGCAGAACATCGCGCGCTACGTCTTCAAGACCGGCAACGTGTTCAGAGCGGGTCACTGGATGACGGCCAACGGCCCGATCAAGGCGGGCGATGCGACCGTGATCACCGAAATGGGCTTCGTGACCGATCCGCAGTTCCCTGCCACGCGAACACCCTACGGCCACGTCGATTTTCTGCAGATCGTCGGCATCACCGCCGCCGAACTGCAGGAAGGCAAACGCTGGAACCTGCGCGGCCTGCTCGACACCTTGAAGCCGCACATGCCACTGTGGGTGACCGACATCCAACGCGCCAGCCTGCACGCGCTGCCCGAGGTGAAAGCCGCGGTCGATAAGGGCGCGGCAGAGGAAGGATCGAGCACCGGCGTGATCTATGGCAGCGTGCTCAAACTGCACTCTGAAAAGAAGCTGCTGCGCGCCGAAAAAGTCACGGTGACGATGGGAGCCTTGCTCGTGCGCGACTTGCTGAGCCTGCTGCCCGGACGGCTTCCGCACGGCAAGGATCTGAGCGTTTCGGGCGATGATTTCTTTCTTGTCTTCGAACCCGCAGATTCAGGTTGCGCCTTCGAATGGGAAGACGCGCAGACGCTGGTCGTGAAGCTCGGCCCCAGCGAGTTGCAGGCGTTCCTGAACAACGTCAAACCACGCGGTGCGGACTACGTCGTGCCCGGTTTGAACCACCTGATCTGGCGCGTGGAGCCTTCAGTTATCAAAGGACAGGACGGTTCGGTGCAGGAAGTGTTTGGCGCACCCTGACAAAGGTTGATTCGTTGCAGGCAACCATGCCGAGGTTATGGGACATGGACTTGAAGGTTTGGGCGAGCTGGAGGCGGGTATCCGGGTCATGACAACGAGTCTCAAGCCCTTTAATCTACTAGATACGATATGTATTTTCAGGTTATAAAAGATTACATCGAAATAACTGATCAAGCTAATCAGTTGTACACCTCGCCGAAAATCTTCCTGGTCGGAATGACAGCCACTTACCAGTCAATTACTGGTAGAGGCTCAAATGCTTACATTCACGACAGTAGCGACCAAAGGCGGCGTTGGCAAGACCACTTTAACCGCAAATCTAGGCGGCCTGTTAGCCGATTTGGGTTATCGCGTTCTATTGATTGATGCGGATGTTCAACCGTCCTTGACGCGCTATTTCAAGCTCGCTTACAAAGCGCCCAATGGACTGACTGCCATGGTCATGTCCGGATCTTTGACGACGGACTGCATCAGTTACGCCGAGTTTCCACCGCAAGAATTTGAAGGCGACCACACCAGCTTAAACGTGCAGGGCGGATTTCTGCACATCGTGTGCTCTGACACCCAGCGAGAGGACAGTCCGTTGCAGATCTGGCTGTCCAATCAGTTGGATCGCCTGGTCCGAATCCGCATGGTGCTCAGCAATCCCGAGCTGCGCGCTGCCTACGATGTGTGCATCATCGACACGCAGGGTGCCGTCGGTCATCTTCAGGATGCGGCGGTCAATGCTGCGGACGTGCTGCTGGCTCCAGTGGCACCTGATGTGCTTTCTGCCCGTGAGTTTGTAGATGGCACGATCAAACTGGTCAACCGGCACGAAGCTGCGGCCAATCTGGGCTACAAGGTGCCTGCGATCCAGTGCATCATCAATCGCACCGAGAACACGGTGGACAGCCGGACGATGTCTCAACTGATCCGCGATCAGTTCATCGAGATGCGTGGCCGCGTCAATGTCCTCTCCACGCAAATTCCCCAAGCGGTGGCATACAAGAAAGGGGCGACCTCACAAGTCCCTGCGCACTGGATTGACCCCGTCAAAGTGGGGGACAGCATGCACAGCTTGTTGTGGGAGCTGATCCCCAATCTGGTCGGAACTTTCGCCCCCAACCATAGAGCGGAGCTCAGCCCGGCGCTGGCTGCGCTGCATGTTCAACCCCAAGAGCCCGAAGGGCCCAGTACAGCTTCTGAATCAGAACAGCAGTAAGGGGTTGTCATGCTCAAGACACCTGAACTGCTGACTGCAACGCAGCGTGCTGCGCAACTGAAGCTGGGCAACTTTCGTGCACACGACAAAGAGAGTGATGCCGTGGCAACGTTCGATAAAAGCGGCAAGAAGCCGAGCTACCAGGATATCGCCAAGAAGTCGCTGCTGGGGACGCCACCTCCGGGCAACGCCATGGGGAGCATGTCGCCACTCGATGTGGTCGATGGCAGCGTGTCCAATCTTGCCATCACGGACATCGAGCGCTACGAGTATGACCCGCGCACCGAGCCCAATCCGCTCTACGACGAAATCAAGGCGTCGATCCGTGCGAACGGCATCCTCAATTCCATCAGTGTCACCAAGCGTCCGGGTGCCTCCAAATACATGGTCTATGGAGGCGGAAACACACGTCTTCAAATTGCCAAGGAATTGTTTGAAGAGGGTGATCCGCGATTTGCTCGCCTGACCGTGATCGTCAAGGTCTGGAGGGGCAATGCGTCCACGATTGCGGCTCACCTCGCGGAAAACGAGCAACGTGGCGGAATCTCGTTTTGGGAGAAGGCCCAAGGCGTCCAGTCGTTCAAGGTGCACTTCGAGAAAGAGGCAGGCAAGGCGCTTTCGGCCGCCGACTTGAACCGTGAGCTCAAACAGTCGAGTGGACTGAACTTTGGCTTGCGCATGCTGCAGAACATGATGTTCGCGGTGGAGCATCTGGCTCCCATCGGGCCGTGGCTCAAAACGAGAGAAGTGAATCTGATCATTCGTCCTCAGCTTAGCGCGCTTCTCGAAGTGTCTGTGAAGATCGGAAACGCGCCTGCGGTGGAAAAAGCCGTGTCCGATGCACTTCACCGCTGCGCAGCCGGGCTCAGCACGCAGCGATCACCGGTGAACGCGGAGGTGCAGGATGTCGATTCCGAAGGTGGGTTGAGCGGCCTTGATACACCGGCTTTGATTGCTGACCTCGGCAGTGCAGTTGCCAATGCGCTGGGATATGAGGCTTCGAAGCTGGCAGCCATGTCGCAGGCGCTGGAAAGCAATCCGCGGATTTCTGTCGACACCTTGCTGCTGGTCGACGTCGCGCCGCAAACCCCGACAGCGGCCACTCAGCAGGGTTCAACAGGCCCGGCACCGTCTGCGCAAATGCCGCTGGGGAGGATGCTTGCGGCAGCGTCTCCCAAACCTCAAGGTGGCGAGCAGTCAGTCACGAACACCACGGGCCGCAATGTCACGCCGCACAGCGGTTCGCTGCCTGTATTGCCAAGCACCCAGATATCCGATTCGAGCGTGCCTCGATCCGATTCCAAGTCATTCACGGCGGACTTGGAACCTCTGTTTCTCACGCTTGGGGAGATCCAGCAGTTGGTAGAAATATCCGATGTGGTCTTCACTACGGACCAATCTAATCTGGCGTTCGGCTTGTATCTCGACTTTCCCAAACAGGGCGTTGGTCACATCGGCAGTGCTCCGATCCGTCCAGAAATGATTCCGTACCGGCTGGCGCTCTGGAAGCTCTTGGTGAGTCTGACCGGGCAACTGGACCAGCGGTGCACGGTGGACATGAATGCCGAGGTGGACGGCGAGCCGATTCTTTGGCGTGGCCTGTATAGCCAAGGAGAAGTGGCCTTCCACAAGACGAGTAGCGAACTTTTGGGGGAACCCTACGACTCCATCAATCTGGAGGGACTGGGTGCGCTTTTTAGTCATCCGGAGCTGGGCTATCTCGTGACTCGAATGCTCTCGCAGATGGAGCAGATCCGCGTGAATCACCCTGAGCGGCAACTGCAGGGATTCGTGCCGCTGTTTGGACAGAGAGCACCGTAATCAAGGTGAGGGAGGGAGTATGAAACACATTCAAATCAAAGACCCGACGATCAAGCGGATGCTGATCGAACACATGGTCGAACAGATAGATGACGGGCACATCGATCACTTGCTGCGGGCAGGGTTCTCACCTGAGTTTCTCGACAACTTGAGGCACCGGCCCAGCAGGGATTTCATCAACCTGGCGCAGACACCGCTGGACATCCAGTTCACGCTCTCGGAGCACGTTCTGGACAGTGGACTCAGGCTTCTGGACATGCGCCGCAGTCATCTGGAACTGCGTGAGTACTTCGTCATTCATGGCGCATCGCGGCGCATGGTCTGCAGCTACTTCAAGCTCTCGCAGGACGAGTATCGCGGCCTTCGTGAGGTGCTTCGTCCTGGTCGTGGAACAGGTGGCCGTGTCCCCATGCCGCTGGTTGAGGTGCGTGACGCCATCCACAAGGAATGGTTTGGGATCCAGACGCAAATGGCGGGCGAGCCCTGCCGTGATCGGATCTACGAGTTGCACAAGCGTTTTGACCACCTGCGCATAGACGTGTTACAGCAAACGATATCCGAGTTCTCCGAATGCATTGATTCCGAGTTGGAGCTCGATCCCGGAACGCATGAATGAAAGGTCAAGCCATGTCCAAATCTGAACTGACCACTTACGTCATCGATGGCCTCAAATTCAAAGCGAAGGATTGCGTCCGTGGGGTTCTGATCAATCCCGTATTGCCACGCAACTTTGACAACACTCCCAACGAGTTGCGACCAGCCAGCCATCGCAAGTGGTGGTACCGCCCATTCATCAACGTGGACACGATTGAAGAAATGGACGAGTTTTATGCATCTCGAGCTGATGAGTATGCAGAGAAGGGTCGCCAGTCCTGGGAAGAAGGACGGCCGCGCTGGCTGCAAGCTTGGCCCAATGGCGCACGTTACGTTGTCCGTTGCTTGAACGGGGGCGCTTGGGATCGTTCCTGTTGGCTTGGTGCTTACGTCTCGCTGGAAGCGGCGCTTGACAGCCTTGGCGTCGCCAAACCGTCGTGATGAAGGGAGTCAACATGGCGTTTACCGCATTGGCTTCCATGCCTGCAGTTGGAGATACCGTATCCCTTTCAAGTGCTTCTTCAGCTGCTTTGGATGCTCCAGACTATGTCGCAAAGTATGCACCTGATGGACTCGCAACAAATGATGCGAGCGTCTTACTCGGGCAGGCGACGATCTTGAACTGGCTTGGCCAAAGTCCCATCTCGTTCCACCGCATTTACGTCGATATCACGGGCAGTGTCGTTGTAGGGCTGTGGCTTTCACACGTGCTTGCACTGGCAGCCAATGCGGATTCACGGGCATTCGATGGTGATGACTTCGTGTTCACCATGTCGGCTAGAGACTGCGAGGCGGCTACAGGGATCACACGTGCACAGCAGGTGAGCTGTCGCACACGGCTGGCCGAGCTGGGGTTCTTGACGGAGGCAGGAGGGCAGCGCAAGACCCCCACATACCGGCTGCACATGGCCCTCGTGGCGCGGCACCTGCTCAAAACCTCGGAACCATTGGCGAGCGCGATGAGCGATCGCCAAGCGTTCCCGACGTCACGCCCCGTACGTGTGAAGTGAGTTTGCCGTGAACGCGATCCTGAAAAGAGCCATGCCAACCGAAGCCGCGCTGCATCAACTCAGCTCCCAAGGCTTTGTACAGTATCACCCGGTGCTTGCAGACAAGCTGGGGAGCTTCAAAGCGGCTTTGTTTCTGGGGCATGCTCTGTATTGGTCGCGGCATGTCGAGACCAAGTTCCAGAGCCGGGAAGGCTGGTTCTTCCTCTCCGCCAAGCAATGCACGGAAGCCACGGGCCTGTCCACGCGCGAACAGGTCAGCGCACGCCAGCTCCTCATCGAGCACAAACTGCTGACGGAGATGCTGGCAGGTCGGCCAGCAAAGCTGCATTTCAGGGTCGACTTGGGCGAGCTTGCAAAATGGCTTGGTTTGTCCGTGGTGGATCACGTACCGAGTTGGCAGCAGCTTCTTCCGCTGTTCAAAAGCTGTGTCAGCTTCTATCGCCCATTGGCCGACATCACTGGCAGTGTCGCCTCTGGTCTGTACCTGTCCTATCTCCTGCATCAGCACCGTCACTTCATGACGTATCCGCGTCAGGGAGCTGGGTTCAAGGTATCCCAGAATGCACTTCGCAATGCCTTGTGCCTTGGTCCCAAGACACAACGCAATGCGCGTGACCGGCTCAAACAAGTGGGACTAATCGTTGAGTACGGCGATCTGGTCGAGATCAACCTGCAGGCGTTGACCGCGTTGATCCAATGTCAGGCAAGCAAGCCTTTGAGGGCATCACGGAAACAAGCAACAGTCCCTGCGGAATTGTCCAGTTCGCACTCGCTGACATTGGTGAAATCAGATCCGGTCACGCCCCATTCCAAGCGGCTGTTCAATATCTCCACGCCGGTGCAAAAGCAGCTTTTTGGGGACCGCCCTGTGGCCGAACCATTGACCCAGCGTGCAGGTGTTTATGAAGCATCAACCCCGGAATCTCTGATTCTCGACGTTCTCCGGAACCCCTCAGGAATCGTTTCTCGACGTCTCTTCAAGCCTCTTGCGGGAATCAGGCAACCCGCTGACACACCTGCACAGGGAAGCGCGTGTCAAACAGTTGCCGAAAGCGCAAAACTTGAATGTACGCAGGATGCCGAAAACGCGAATCTACCTGCCGAAACCGCAAAACCAATTTGCCCAAATCGCGAAACTAAGCTGCCGAAAGCGCAAAACATAAATAGAACAAAGGTTATCAATACAACTACAAATGCTCCGCGCGAGATCGTTGAGTGTGACGAAGCCACTGAAACTGTTCCACCAGGACCGGAGTGTCGTCGTAGTAAAGAAATTCCAATCCAAATCGGGGAAAGCAACGCGAGCAAAACCAGTGGGAATGGGCCGGATGACGTAGCGGTGTACGAGATGCCTCCAGCATTGGATCGCAGTTGGCATGACGCCGTGCGAAAGGTACTTTGCCGAGCGCGTCCCGAGCATCGTCAATTGCTGCTGGACGAGCTTGAAGGCCAGCTTGGCAATCCGAAGAAAGCGATCACCAACCCTCCGGGCTACCTGCATTTTTTGCGAAACGCCCTTGAAACCGGAAGCATCGAATTGGCGTTTGCCGAGAGTGTTGCTGCTCAGCGCGTTGAAGAAACGCAGTGGAAGAATCGCCTCGCAGCACATCACGCGTATCTGCAGAAGCAGCAAGAGGCTGATGCCATGTCTGCGATTTCCCCCGAAGAGGGATTGGCCAACGCCCGGCGCTACTTGAAATCAATTCGACGAGAGGTGACGAAGTGATCCCATCACTGGATTCGCTCTCTCGCTTCAAAACACGTTGGTGGTGCGGTGAGACGTTTTGTCTTACCGCGGACCGAGTGCGCAGTAAGACATTTTGTCTTAGTGAACGAAGTCATCAATTCATCGGAGGTCAAATGACTAGTGAGCAGCTTTTCACTCATATCGTGCATCGGCTAAACAAATACAGCGATGCCGTAGTTCTTGGATATTTGTTGCATGACCACGGGGACGAGAGGCAAGTTAAAAGCTCTGCAGTCAAAATTTCCTTGGATGCATTGAACGGCCAAATTTCACCCAAACAGGTCCAGCGATCGCTGACGGATCTTGCAGATTTGGGATTGATCGACGTTAAACCTCACCCCAACTACCGCACCGTCATCACAGTCAATCGAGATGCATTGGTTGAGTTCCTGAATCGTGAGCCTCTCAGCACCATGCTGCCGGGCTTGCGTGCCACTCCATTCCCATTCCTTGATGCCATCAACGCGTCCCCGCTTGCCGCATTCAAAGGTTCCGACCGTTGATCAACCATTTTCTGCGAGCGAATCATGGCCACCAAAAAATCAACCGTGGGCAGGAGTGTTGCTCCTGATCCTGAGGCGCTGATTGCCGCGCCCAAATCTGCCATTGGCTTTTCGACAGAAGCCAGATCACCATTCGATGACGGCTATTCGATTGCCGGGGAGGAGTCCGTTTTGGCGGGCTTTCTCGCAGGCTCGATGGATGAGTCCGATCCGCTCTACGAGCGTTATCTGGAACTGGAAGAGAGAAAAGACCGTTTGGCAAAAATGCAGGCGCAGTTCCAGACGCGCAAAGGCTCTGACCAGCAAGTCAAACCGGCGGAATACTTTGCCATGGATGAGTTGGGCCGACTCGTGGATTCCGAGGACGACACGATGACGCTGCACACCAAAGAGGCCTTCCGTCTCTTCATGGGGCGCGGGCGAGAGCCGGGTTCCGAGGTCGCACCCATCGTTGGTGGTCGACGCATTGCCAGCTCGTTGCGCAATCTGTGGATTCTGACGGCCAACGACAACCCATACGCTGACTGGGCACTGTTGCGCCATGAGCAGTCCATTGGCGAAGTGGAAGAGCGCCTGCGCTCAGAAATCAAGGACGCTGAAGCACTTCTGCATCGTCAGCATGATCGCGGCCTGAGCTTCTCTGTCCTCAAATCGGCCGAACCACAAGCATTGCAACTGGGCTTCCGGTCGCCATACGGCTACGCCATCAGTAGGTTGATCGTGGACTACGACTACTTCGTGCGATTGCAGAAGACGCTGGCTCGCAAGACCTTGCGCAGCGATGCACAGATGCGCCAGACCATCGCCGAGCTCACACGCTTTGTGCGCCGCATTTTCAATGAAACAGGACGCTTCGACCGCTGGCTTGCCCGTTCGGAAATCCACGGACTCACTCGGCTGGACTTCATTGTGGAGTATGCAACAGAGGAGGCGAACAAGCGCGTCGAGTTCGTGAAAGAGGTCTTCGGCATGGTGCCTGCAGATGTGTTCACCGCAAAGATGCAGCCAAGGCATTCACGACGCAGATATTCGCTGACCGAGCACGAGAGGAGGTTGTTGCAGTCTGTCGGCGTGGAAATGTCCAAGGCTGAGGCAATGGCGGTACTCGGTCAGGAAGCAGAGTCAGGTCTTGTGTGAAGCGATGTCCAGTAGGTTGGCGCAGGTGTGAAGAAAGGAAAGTGGTGATGAAAGGGCATCGTGAAGAAAGGGGTGGGCGGAAGTATCCGGTGTGGAACCGTGTCAACGTGATCGCGTGGGCGAGGGAGACGATGGTGGGCGAAGCCTGTCAAAGCCTGGCTGACACAAATGCCTTTAAGGGTAGGGGCACCGCCCAGACGCTGCGCCAGTTGGTGATCGAAGTTGACACGGTCGAAGCAAGCATGACCGAGCTGTCGGTGATCACCAGAAAGGTCCCGGGCCTGCAGATCTATCTGGCCGAGCACCGTCGTTCTTCCGACGGATACATGGCGCTGCGCTGGCGTGGCGTGGGCAGTCGCAAACATGTTTCTTGGGAGGACGCAATGGCCATCTATTCATGTTTGCCGAGCGCTGTTCGCCACTGGTACGAGCAGGCCAATGAGAGGGCACTGGAACTGAACGCCCGACATCTGCGCCTGCGCAAGGCCACGCGAGAAGTGAGGCAGGAGGTTCAACGGCGTCAAACGCATGTCTTTGCCAAAGTCATTCCGGTGCGCGGGATGTCGATGGCATGAGTACAAGGTTTCGGAGGGAGGTGCTCACCCGGACTGGTGCATCAGGGTGAGCAATTTGAATTGCGCCGAGAGGGAGTTGTTATGCAGAACCTGTTTATCGGCAAAGGAAATCTGGCCAAGTCGCCAACGCTTCAGCGGATCAAGAAGAAGAATTCCGCCGAGGAGTTCGTGGTCGCCAACATGCGCGTGTTTTTTGGGCGCTACGGAACGGATCAGGGGACCGGGGAGATATCCCAGATCGGTGGATTCTGGCGTGAAGTCGAGATCTACGGCAGCAAGGCCGAAGCCTGTGCGCAGCATCTGCGGCGGGGTGCTCGTGTGCTGGTGATCGGCGAGGAACGTGACTTCTATGGCCGGGATGAGAACGGCAACGATGTGCAGGTGATCAAGATCGTTGCGGAAGACGTGGCGTTGCAGCTTTCACGTATTGAGAGCATCACCTTTGCGCAGTCGCAGCGCGAAAACGCAGAGAAGGATGTAGCGGAGGAACCCGCCTGATATCCCTGCGCAGCGTTCAATGTGTGGTGATGGCGACGCTGTCATCACATGTTGAGCGTCTCGAATTCAGTATTTGAGCCAGAACTTTCGAGATGAGCATTTCCCCGATCACACTTTCTGCACCTCAACTGCTGGTTCAGGCGGTGTTTGATGGTCGTCGACTGGGCATGCAACTGTTCAATGTGCCCGGCATGGCGAGCAAGCTCTCCAGAACTGGAGCATGGTGGTGTCCCGGACGTCGCATGTGGGTGCTGGAGCAGACTGATGTGGATCGTGCTCTGGCTTGGTTGCGTGCGGTCTACGACGGCGAGCACGTGGATCTGGACGGAGCGTCCACGTTGCTGCATGCGGCACTGCGCTCGCCTGAGCCGGACTTCTTCACGCAGCTCCTTGACGTGCAGATCTTCGAGCTTTCCAAAGGCGATTTGAGCAAGGGCCAGCACGCGGTCAGCTTTGCATATGACGCGCTGTGTGTGAAGGCGATGCGGGTGCTCAACGGGAGTTTTCACAAACCGGCTTCCGCCTGGCAAGTCCGCGGTGGTGCGACGCGGATTTTCGAGGTGCTGAGGAGTATCGCGGGCGTCATTCCGGAGTTCATCTTTGAGCACGAGCAGCAGGTCGTCCTGGAGGATCTCGTTTCAGCTGTGCCTGAGAGTTCGCCGATCAAGGTGCCTTCGCCTTCTCCAGCGCGGGGTGATGGAGCCTCCGAGGAGGCCGACAATGGCACGGGCTACATGTCGGCGGAGCTGCAAGAAAGCGTGCGAGTCGCAATCGACGAGGCGCAACTGGCTGAGATCGCGGCCAGTTCGGGACTGCGGGATTATCAGGTGGCTGGTGTGCGGCATATCGTGGGACAGACGGGAGCCTGTCTGGGGGATGACATGGGCCTTGGCAAGACCCGCCAGACGGTCGTGGGCGCACGGTTGGCGGCAGGCGAGGGCAGGGTACTCATCCTGTGCCCGGCCTCGCTGCGGATCAATTGGGAGCGCGAGATTCACGCGGTCTATACAGAAGCTCAGGTGGGCTTCGTCGGAGAGGATCGGATCTCTCGCTTGTACGAATGCAACTGGGTCATCGCCAACTATGAACGACTGGGCGGTTTGGTGCGCGAGGTGGGTCTGGAGTTCGCGGTGATGGCGGTCGACGAGGCGCACTACCTGAAGGAGCACAAGTCGGGACGGACGCGCAATGCGTTTGTCATGGCCACGCGGATCCCCAAGCGCTACGTGGTGACCGGCACACCGCTACTGAACAGGGAGATCGAGCTGCACACACTGCTGCGGCTGACCGGCCACCCGCTGGGCTCGATGTCAATGAAAGACTTCAGGTCCGAGTTCACTGGCGGAAAGGACAAGCGAGCCACGTTGGCCAACGCGCTCTCGGGTTGGATGCTTCGCAGGCGCAAGGATGTGCTGAAGGACTTTGGATCCAAGACCCACCAGATGCGGTACATCTCACCAGCAGGCGGCTTGGCGGCGTACCGCGATATCTACTCGGACATGTCGTTGACGGCCATGCCCAAGATCACCAAGCTGCGCCAGTGTCTGGAGACGCTCAAAACTCAGTTCCTCATCGAGACCGTGGAGAGCCTGCAGGCAGAGGACAAGATCATCATTTTCTGCGAGTACATGAGCACCGTGAACGCCATGTACGACGCGTTTGCTTTTGCAGGAGTCAAGGCCGTGCGACTGGTCGGCGCTGACTCAGCCACGAAGCGTCAGAAAGCCATTGATGCGTTTCAGGACGATCCCGACGTTCGGGTGTTCATCGGCACAACGATGGCCGCAGGTGTCGGTATCACGCTGACTGCCGCGAATTATGTGGTGTTTGCGTCGATGCCATGGACGCCAGCACTCATGCGTCAGGCGGAAGATCGGGCATATCGGTTGGGTCAGAAGCGCGATGTGACGGTGATTGTGCCCATGATTCCAAACACGATTGACGAGGCAGTGAGGCAGATACTGGAAGGCAAACGGGAAACCGAGATGGATGTTGTTGAAGCGGTTCCACAGCAATCGACGTCAAACACCACGGTAGTCAATGAGCGGAGCCTGAAACAATGGGTTTCGACTATCCCTGATGCAATGTCGCTTTCGTTAAACGGTCTCCCGTAAATTTGCACGCACATGACGTGCGCCATGTAAAGCAACAAGTGCGCGCTATGGAAAAACTCGCGCCAAGGATTCCAGGAACTGCCAGCGATACGTGCGCTTTGCGGTATCAGTCATCCCAAGATTGCTTTGCTTCACATCTACTCTGCGTGTGTTCTGAACGCTGAGCTCAGATCATCAGGATTTGTGCAGAGGTTTCCCAATTTCGTTGGTCAAAATTGATTTGAGCAATATCAAATGTCAATCGATATGGCGATATAGTTTATTACAATTGATTAAATTCAAATGCCGCCTTACATTCTGGAAACAAATTTCCATAGGGAGTGGGGATGGCTTGTGAATTTCGCGCGTGGAGTGCAAGAGGGAACCTCTCACAACCGGCGATTCCCCAGTCGCCCACTCCGCATGGCGAGCAGATTGCTCATTGACTGGTTTGTTCAACGCAGATTTGGGTCATTTCGGGCCCATTGCGCCCCCGACTCTCAGGCCTTCGCCGTTTGCAGGCGCACCGGTCTCTTTGAGCTCGCTGTTTTGAAGAACGGATCGACCTTGTTTTCAAGGAACGACGCCAGGCGCTTCAAGTTGTAGCACGCAACCATCATCGTCATGACCGTGGTGGCTCTGGTCTGTCCAATCGTGCGCACGAACTTGTCGCCCATGTGACGGATGCCTGCAAACACGTGCTCGACACGCGCACGGCGCTTGGCAATGCGTTGATTGCGTTGCTCCTGACATTCGCTGAGCGGCTGCTTCGCTTTGGCTTTGCGCTGGATGCCATCTTTGAAGCCCAACACCTTGAGCATCTTGATGCGTTGAGCGCTCGGGTAGGCCTTGTCGGCATTGACCTCTTTGCCGGTGTTCTTCATATCCAGCACTTCATCGAAGTGATGGCCGTCGTGCTCGCTCGCTGTCCCCGTGGCCACGCCCCGGATGAAGCCGTGTTTGTGATCGACGCTCACACTCAGCTTGTAGCCAAAGTAGCGCTTGCCGTGCTTCTTGGTGTGGGTGGCATCGATGTCTTTTTGCCGATCTTTGGCATCACCCCATTCAGGTCTTTGGCCGTTGGAGAGTTGCTCGCGTTCGCCCTTGTTCATGCGTTGGCGCGGTGCTGGCACCAAGGTCGCATCGATGGCCTGACCACCGCGCGCGATGTAGCCATGACGATGCAATTGCTCGTCCACGCCATGCAGCAAAGCCGTGGCTCCATCCACGCCCAGGCGCTCGCCAAAGCGCCAGATGGTGTTGCGGTCCGGAACGTTCATCGAGTCTTGCAGCAAACAAAATCGCTGGTAGCTCATGCGGTCAAGCAGTTGATATTCCATCTGCTCGTCCGAGAGGTTGTAGAGCCTCTTCAGGACCATCACCCGTACCATGACCTCAGTGGGATAGGCCGGACGACCACCCTTGCGCCCATCACTGCGCTCGATGATTCCATCGACCAGACGGGCCAGCGCGGTGAAGTCGATGTGCTGCGCAATGACTTGCAGCGGATCGCCCACTTCATCGATCTTGCGCTTGCGGGAGGCTTCGGCGAACAGGTCGAACTTCAGGGCACTGCGGGGGGTGATCATGCTGCGAATTTACTGCATCAGATGACGTGAGTCAGCGACGTCGGGAGGTTTTGAGAGGTTCCCAACTGGCATTGATGGCAGTGGTGTATCCGCGTCCAAAAGATATAGCGACTTCTCGCGACGCCTCTGTGATCTAACTGTCAGGTCCCGGATGATTGCGCACGTTCTTTTCAAACAATTTTGGATGTGACGCCTGCCATCGCTTGAGGGCCTGAACGGGCGTTTCATGCCGCAGAGCTTTCTGTGGAATCTGCTGGTTGTACAGCCACACAAAGCGATGAAGCGTCTTCTCTAGATCCTCTGCACTGTTGAAGTGATGCGTGCGCAGCACTTGGCTGAGCCTTCCGTTGAAGCGCTCCACCATTCCGTTGGTACGTGGCGTTCTGGGCCGTGTGAGTCGGTGCTCTATACCGAGTTCCTTGCACAGTAAATCAAACTCGTGATCACCGCTTGGTTGCTTCTCGTGCTTGCCAAACAGACGATCCGAGAACTCTTTGCCGTTATCTGTGAGGATCGTGCGAATCTTGAAGCAAGCAGCTTTCTTCAGGGTCGCCAAAAACGCGTGCGCAGCCGCTGCCGTCTTGTATTGCTTGATCTGGATGAACACCCAACGCGTAGCTCGGTCAATGGCAACAAAGACATATCGGCGCTTGTTCTCATCCTGCATCTGGGGCAGGTACTTCACATCAATGTGCACATAGCCCGGCTCATAGGCTTTGAACGGTTTGCTTTCGTGCTCGGCTCGAACGGCCGTGGGTAAGCGCGAATGTCCTCGGCGACGCAGCAATCGATCCAGCGCCGAGCGGCTCATCGCAGGTTCAATGAATTCGTGAACGACTGCCAGCAAATCATCCAGAGGCAGCAGCAGTTGAGATCGCAGATAGATCACCAGCTCTTCCTGCGCTGCGTTGAGCGTTGTCTGCAGGTGATGAGCGGTATGGCTTTCATCCTGCACGCTTGTGCGATGGCGCCACTTGCGCACCGTACCAAGTCCAATGCCATATTGCTGCGCAAGCTCGTGGTCGGACGCACTCGATTGCTGCAGCGCCAGGCGAATCGCTGGCGTGGTGGTTGCGTTCTTGTGCAATGAGATCAGCATGGCGTCTCTCCTGTCTCGATGCGCCATGTTGCCACAACCGCTTTGAGTACCTCTCGGCTGAACAGTAGCGGACGCTTGGTTTTTACGATCCAATCATCCGGGACCTGACATCTAACAACTTCAATGCGAGCTGCTGGGCGATGGGAAGCAATTTCTGGGATTTCATTGGCATTCCTATATGCGTACACACTCGCTCTCAACGACTGCAAGTCAAATCTTTACCACTTGGTATCCCAAACTCAGAGTGGCCATTGGCAGGACGCACTGTTGTTCAGCATCCGATGCAGCAAAAAGACAACATTCAACTACTACTCTTGGCAAGCACAGCGCTGGCACTAGTAGTTGAGGAGATCACATGTGTACATCTCGTCGAGATTGGGCGCATGGACAAACCCAAACCGGAATATGTCAGGTGTTTGAATCTCCAGATGGATGAATTTGGGGTGTAACGAAATGAACTTGCCTACCCGATTTGGAAGATACTCAGAGCTTGGCTATGGCGGTTATATGAATCTGGCTGTCTTAGCGCTGTTCGTCATCCCTGTCTCAGGCTGTCAAATATTCAAAATTGGTGAACCAAATTGATTTAATTCTCAGTGTTCTGACGTTTTCATGAGGACTTCGTCTGTAGTGGTTGAGTCGTTTGAATTGCCCGTCAATTTGACGTTCATCCATTGCAATCAAAGGAGAGGTGATATGAGTTTCCAAAAGACTTTTCGCATGCCCCGCACGCTTCGCTTTCACTGCGTCGTTGCTGCGGCCATTTCGCTGAGTGCGTCCATGGGCGTACTGGCAGATACCAAGGACATCGTGCTCGACCGCATCAGTCCGGTCACGACCGTGTCGACGCCTGCGACATCGGATGCCATGGCGCTGAGTGTTCTTGTGGAGAGCCCAGACGGTACGCTCACGCCTCGGTCCACGAATTCCCTGTTTCGCACCGGTGAGCGACTTCGCGTGAAGTTGCTGGCATCACGTAGCGGCAAAGTCTCCATCCACAACACAAACCCTGCTGGGGTCACCAGTCTGGTTTGGAGTGGGCATGTTCGTGTGGGGCAGGAAACCGTGTCGCCTCGCATGGTGCTGACGGGCACGTCTGGTGAGGATCGCCTTCATGTGGTGCTTGAGCCAGTCGATGTACCTCAAGGCATTTCTGGATGGCTTGGCAACTGGCTGGCGGGCTTCAAAGGGGGGGCTAGCAAGGACATTCGCCTGGACACGCAAAACACTCCTGAGTCGACCTATGTCCTCAATCCTTCAGGTCAAGGGTTGGTTACCACGGTACGCATAGCCCACGTGCTGTGAAGCAAGACACGTCCAAATCGGAGAACCACCTATGTTGCACACACCACGCGATTGCCACGCATCGTCGGTAAAACCCATCCCAGCCTTGCTGTTCGTGGCCATGGGCTTGTTGACCCAGGCCGCGCATGCTCAGGCCACGGGAGGCAAGACCGTGATCGTCGAGCCTACCAGCGCGCCCGTTGCCGCCACAGCTGCCACTACCGTCATCGCCAGTCCATTTGTGTCGTTCGGCCAATGGATTGAGCAGGTTGTCACACCAGTGGTGCTCACTGTCAGTGCGCCTGTCACGTTGCAGGAATTCATTCCGCCTGTCGCCACTCCTGCTCCCGCGCCCTCGTTTGAAGCGGCCCCCGTGATTCTTGGCCAGCCAGAGCTTCCTTTGCTTGGACAAGCTGCTGCGCAGGCGGCGCAACAGTGGAACACTGGCTTGAACTACCAAGGTCTGACGGTCAGCTACGTCGTGTTGGATGCAGCGGGTCAGCGGCGCGAAGTGCGACCCGTGTCAAAAGGCATTGCGCGAGGCGAGCGATTCAAGGTGCGCTATGCCACCAGTTTCGAATCGGTCGCCGCCATCGATCAAGTGGTAGGTGACAGTCCATGGCGTGGCCAACGCACGGGACAGGTGTGGCCTCGTCCAGGTACATCGGTACAAAGCAATCCCGGTGAAGTCGTCGAACTTCCACTGGAGCCCAATGCCTACTTCAAATTCGGCGGGGCGCCCAATGAACGGTATGTGCTGACTATCCGCCACCCGCGAGCGAACGCCGAGGCTCGCAGCAGCCAGCCCGTCTATCGTCAGGATGGCGCACGCGGCAGCCAGTACCTGCAATTGGTGCCTGAGGGTTCCTATCCTGCCATCGAGCAGGTGGTGACCCCGCTGTCCCAGCGCTGAGAAGGGACGAGCCACCATGAATCACTTCATCAACAAACATGCGGCGCGCATCGCCGTCATGATGCTACTCTGCAGTTCGACAAGCTTTGCCCAACCATCGGAGCAAGCGCCTCTCGTAGGCTCCGACACCATCGTCAAGTCACTCAGCAAAGACATCGTGCTGGACCGTGCAGGCAATGGAGTATCGAACCAGACGCCTGCCTACCAGCCAGCAGTGGACCTGAACGTGCAGTTTGCCTATGACTCGGCCGAACTGCTGCCACATGGCCGTATGCAACTGGACGAACTGGGTGCCGCACTGAACCACAAAAGCCTGATGAAGTGGGGCTTCCAACTGGGAGGTCACACCGATGCATCAGGCAGTGCCGAGTACAACAACAGGTTGTCACTGGAGCGTGCCAACGCGGTCAAGCAATACCTGATTGTTCGCCACGGACTCAATCCCAATCGCTTGCAGGCAGCTGGATTTGGCTTCACACGTCTGGCAGATCCCGGCAACCCAAGGGCTGCGGTCAACCGCCGGGTGGAAGTCCGTCGCGTGATTCTTGACGCATCCGTTGGCCAACCGGCTGTCGCCATTCCGCTCCAACCATCGCCAGCGCCGCAATCGGCGCCTGCGGGTGGGCGTCTGGTCTCCACACCTTGAGGACACTGCCATGTACCGAATGAACTCAGTCAACCGCCGCCTCGCTCAACTCACATTGCTCGTTGCTTCTACCCTCGTGGCAGTGGGTTGCCAGACCTCCCCCCCGCAGCAGGATCGCAGCGTGTTGCTCCAGCGCATGGATGCTTTGGTGCAAGGCGCTCAGCCCGATGCAGGGGTACGCATGATCACGCAGCCGGATCCCGTCGTGACCGGCCAAACGCTCGCTGTGGAGGTGGGGACCAACCAAGCTGGCTATCTGTACCTCTACCAGATCACAACAGATGGCCGTACTTTGAATGTTGTCTTCCCCAATTCCATGGATGGCGCCAATTACATCCAGTCCGGCGTGACCCGATTGCCCAGAGCGAGTTGGCAATTGAAGGCGTATGGGCCTGCTGGTGTCGGTTACTTGGTTGCAGTGGTCACGCCGCAGCCGCTGGATCTGTTGAAGCTGCAGGCGGATGTCGTGCAAGGGCAGTTTGGCGTGTCCCAAGCGTACGGCTCGGCGGTGGCCACCCTGCGAGAAATCACGGCGCGCTGACGTCACCTCACAAATAGATCGAATACGGAGAGGATCATGCAATTCATTCACGCGCTTGTGCGCTTGCTTCCCGTGGTACTTGCGTTCAGCGTCACTGCGAGTGGAGCACAAAGTCTGGTTTCTTCGGCGACCAGCGAAGAGCTCATTTCTGCTCTGGGTGGTGACGAAGACGGAGGGCTGCCATCCAAAGCCTTTCGCCGCACGGCGGCTCCCGATGCAGCAACCCATGCCTGTCCCGAGGCAGGTGGCAGCGACACCGCTGCATCGGCGGGTTCCACCAGCCGCAATCTGAGTGTGGTGTACGCAGGTGATGTGGGCGGGGCTCCACCGCCATCGGTCAACCTGTCCATTCAGTTTGCGACCGGATCTGATCGCATCCTGCCCACCAGCAATGTGCTGCTGGCCAATTTAGCAACGGCGCTCAAAGCGCCATCCATGGCCAATGCCCGAGTCGCCGTGGCTGGACACACCGACGCTACAGGGTCCCGAGCCACCAACCTTCAACTCTCCTGTGCCCGCGCCATTGCGGTGCGCAATCACCTCATCCTGCAAGGTGTTGCGCCTGATCGACTGGGTGCCTATGGCTTTGGTCCGGACAAGCCTTTGCAACTCGGTGCGGTGGAGTCCGCGGTGAATCGGCGAGTGGAAATTCGCAGGGCCAATTAAAGACGACATTCAGCGGCATTCATCATGGCACCCTCTTCGCGGCACACCGATCGCGACTCGCTTGCTGCCGAGCAAGCGATGCAACATGTCCTGCGCGGCGAACTGGAACAAGCAGCGCTCCACCTGCACAGACAGTTGGGCAGCCGCGTCATGGGTTTTCTGCGTCGTCATCGGGTGCCGGAAAGTGATGCGGAGGAACTGCTCAGCGACGTGTGGATGAAATTTATCCGTTCACGGTGCGACGAGCAGATCCGCCCGGTGGTGTGGCTGTGGACCATTGTGCAATCCGTGCTGGTGGATTGGGTGCGAGAGCGCGGAGCACTGAAGCGCGGCGGCAGTGGGCAGGAGCGGCTGGAAGTTTTGTTGAATGACGACGTGCTCGACGTGATGGTCGAGTCCATAGAAAGCGCAGAGACTCCCGGCTGGCTCAAGCTCTGCATCGAGCGTGCAGCCCACCAGCTTGAGCGTGATGATCCGAATCGCGCCCATGTGCTGTGGCTGTGGTACAGCGGACAGTCCGCAGCCGATATTGCGGTGGTGTTCGGTGCCAGCCCTCCACCGACGCCCAAACAGGAAACCGCTGCACGCAACCGAGTCCTGGAGGCCACTCGCAAGGCCCGCGACTATTTTGAGCACTGCAGGGATTGAGGGGTTGGTATGTCGTCTCCTGCGCCACCCCCCATCCCCAGTCAGCATGCGGATCTGCAGCAGCTTCCGCCAGCGGAGCGCGCATGGTTGGCAGCACTGGCGGGCCTGTCCGACGACAGTGATATCGACCCATCGAGCATAGGAACTCCAGCCATGAGTTCAACACAAGCCTCTCGTCTGCTGCAGTATTTCGTGCAGCGCAACGCCCAAGAGGACTCTTCTGCGCTCAGCCAGGAGAGCGAAGTACGCATGCTGAACAAGCTGCGCGCCTCGGGCATCAGCAGCACAAAGTCTTTGCCAGCAACCCAAACGCCAACACGTGGTTTCAGCATTGGCGATTGGATCAACCGTCTCTTTCAACCGAGTGGCACGGGATTCGGATCACGCTATGCAGTGGTCGCGGGCATCGCTTTGATTGCATTGGCGGTACCGATTGCACTGCAGCATTTGCAGACTCCTCTGCCGGAAACCCCCAAGACTGGCCCAGACCTGGGTGCCAACGTTCAACTCAAGTTGGTGAGTGACCCTCGGCAGCATATGCAGCAACTGAAAACGGCACTCGAAGCGGTGGGAGTGACGGTGCAAGTACGAGATCACCAGCAAGGTTTCCTGCTGGAGGCGCAGGTCGCACCTGAGCAGCGTTCCGCCGTGATGAATGCTCTTCAGCCCTTTGGGCTGGTGCTTCCCAAGCAGGGGCCGCTGATGGTCAGCATTCAGCCGACATGACAAGGCAATTGCAAATCACAAAAACGAACACTCAACAGATATGGACAGAGAGGACATCCCCATGAAAACTCGAAACTTGCTGCGCTCGCAACTGAAAGCGTTGCTGACTGCGAACGGTAGAACGCTGCTGCTGGCAGGGCTTGCCGTGCTGGTGGTATTGCCTGCCCATGCGGCGCGACTCGCGCTGGTGGTCGGCAACGCATCCTATGTCGATAGTCCGCTCAAGAATCCGGTGAACGATGCCAGAGCCATGCAGAACAAGCTTCAGCGGCTGGGCTTCGAAGTGACCCAAGTGGAGAACTTCAAGCGCCGAGACATCGGCCGCACCGTCAATGGCTTTGCCACCAAGATTCGGCCCGGCGACGAAGTCGTCGTGTTCTATGCCGGTCATGGTGTGCAGGTCAAGGGGATCAACTATCTGCCCGCTGTGGATGCAGAGATCCAAAGCGAGGAAGACGTCCCGCTCAACAGTCTGAATCTGAGCAATCTGCTTGAACGTCTGGATGAAGCCAAAGCGGGAGTGAAAATCCTGCTGCTCGACGCCTGTCGCAACAACCCATATGCGCGCAGTTTCCGCAGCGGCAGTCGAGGACTGGCGCGCGTGCAGGATGCCCCCAGCGGCACGCTGATGCACTTCGCCACCCGCCCAGGCAGCGTGGCCGCCGATGGCACGGGCAGCAATGGGCTGTACACCACCGAGCTGCTGCGCAGCATCGACGAGCCGGGCGTACCGATCGAACAACTGCTCAAACGCGTGTCAGCCGCAGTCGAAAAGGCCAGCAAGGGGCAGCAAGAACCTTGGGTGGAGGGGAGTCTCAAAGGGGACTTTTATTTCAAGGCGGGCTCTGGCACGCAGGTCGCGAGCATCACGCCCGTGCCCACAGGCGTTCCTGAACAACGCGACCCAGAAATCGATGCCTGGGAGATGGCCCAGCGCGCCAATACGGCGGCCATGTACAACGCATACCTCAGCGAGTATCCCCGTGGGCGTTATGCCAGCACTGCGCGAGTGGCCCTGGCTGGCCTGACACCAAGCGCCGCGCCCGCTGCCGTACCAACGGCAGCCCCGGCGGCCACTCAAATTGCTGAGCCTGCTGACCCCGCAACAGCCGCAATGTTCAATGGAAAAACGATCACGATCATCGTACCCTTTGCTGCAGGCAGCTCCATAGATTCTGATGCTCGAGCGCTTGCTTCGGTGCTGTCCAGAGATCTAGCAGCAGCGGTGGTTGTGGACAATGTTCCGGGAGCCAGTGGCGTCTTAGGGACGAAGCGGCTTTTGTCCAGCAGCCCCGATGGACTCACACTGATGTTGCATAACACAGGGTATGTTGTGAGCCCGCATTTGATGCAAAGTACGGGCTACCAGCCAAGCTCGAGTTTTGAAATGGTTGGCATGGCGACTGAAGCTCCTTGGGTCGTGGCAGTTCGACCAGGAACGAATGCGGCGCAAGCCAAAACCTATGCAAGTGGGGGCACAGGAACGGGCTCGCATTTGTGCGGCGCGAGCGTGCTGAAGTCAATGAGTCCTCAAGCATTTCATGTTCCATACAGGGGAATTGGGCCCGGTATGGCTGATTTGATGGCGGGTCACATTGATGTTATTTGTGATTCGGCGACCTCGCTATTGCCATCCATCAGTTCCGGAAAACTGCAGGCAGTCGGTATCACAAAGACTTCCAGCCTGCCTTCGCTGAGCGGCGTGAATCTGGTGCCTGGAGGCGGCACTGATTGGACAGGCCTATTTGCACCTAAGGGAACGCCCGCAGCAGTAGTCAAACGTTTGAATCAAGCATTGATCAAAGCGGGGCAAGACGCTGGTTATGTGCAGCAATTAGGGCAACGGGGTAGATCCGTCATCAATGACTCGCGTGTGAATCCGTCGGGTCAAAGTCAGTTCATCTCCGATGAATGGAACAAATGGTCTTTCATGAAGCAATTCCAGTCTTGAGAAAGATTCCGGTCATGCACAAATTCTCAGCCGCGACTCGTTTAAGCAAGAGTGTTTGGCAGCTTGCATGCCTTAGCTTGGCGATAGGTCTGTCATCACTTGCCGATGAGGCCAATGCCGCCCGAGTGGCTCTGGTCATCGGTAACGCCGCCTATACCGACGGCCCATTGCGCAACCCGGTCAATGACGCCCGTGCCATGGACAAGAAACTGGCGGATCTGGGGTTCACCGTGCAGCGGGTGGAGAACCTCAAGCGCCAGAACATCGGCCGCACCATCTCCACCTTCGCCAACAGCGTGAAGCCGGGCGATGACGTGGTGGTGTTCTACGCAGGCCATGGCGTGCAGGTGAAAGGAGTGAATTACCTGCCCGCAGTGGATGCGGATATTCAGGGCGAAGAAGATGTGGCACTCAACAGCCTGAATCTCAACAGCCTCATGGAACGGCTGGATGAAGCCAAGGCGGGTTTGAAGATCCTGTTTCTCGATGCCTGCCGCAACAACCCCTATGCACGCAGCTTTCGCAGTGGCACACGTGGCCTTGCGCGCGTGCAGGATGCCCCCAGTGGAACGCTCATCCATTTCGCGACACGGCCCGGCAGTGTTGCCGCAGACGGAACCGGAGCCAATGGCCTGTACACCAGCCAATTGCTCAAGCACATCGACACTGCGAACACCCCGGTGGAGCTGATGCTAAAGAACGTGTCGGCCAGCGTGGAAGCAGCCAGTCAGGGCCAACAGGAGCCGTGGTCCGAGGGCAGCATCAAGGGCAACTTTTTCTTTAAAGCGGGGCCCGGCACTCAAGTGGCAAGCATCACACCTGTGCCCACAGGTCGCTCGAATACGCCCAACCCGGAAGATGAAGCCTGGGCTGCTGCGAAGGCGGCCAATACGTCAGCGGCATATCGGGCGTATTTGACAGAGTTTCCATTGGGGCGCTATGCCGGGGCGGCGCGGATTGCCATGGGCGGTGCCAGCACATCCTCCCCAGTCGCTGCACCACCAGCTCAAGCGACTACACCTAGAAAATCCGGGCCAGTTGAAATACCTGCAGAGTTGATTGTCAAATATCAGATTAGCGATAAGGTGTTGAAATTCATTCGAGAATCGGAGTATTTTAAAAATATCCCTGCGCCAATGGAAGTGCAAGTGCGATATAAATCAATTAGAAATGTCGAAGAACAATTTGCATTTAAAAAACCCAGAACAACAAATGTGTTTAATTTGACATCGAAACCTGCTGGGCATGGCTGTGTGGAAGCAACTTTGCATAAAACGGATGATTTTTCTGTTGGAAGTATCAATGAAACATATTTTGAATGTGGAGGGGTGCGAATCGGCTGGTTGTCAAAGGGGGTTCTTGTTGCTGGGGTATCAAATATAGAGATTGATGGAGGCTTGTTTCCTATCCATCAGGGAGCCAGCATGACGACGCATATTCTCGGATCGACTGGTGGTTTTTATGCCAAAAAGCTTTTTGTTTCTGGCAGTCGGGCTGCATCGGCCTTGCATGCGAATTTTACAGGCTTGGCATGGGATATTGATGTTGAAGTATCGAATTCTAGCGGGTCTAGGAATTACAAAATACATTATATTGAAGATTTGGGTCAATTTGATGAGTTACTAGGGGTCGAAGATTTGAAGAGCAAATCTCGTGTATTTCCTACTCCGCAATATCGCAATATTGAGGAGTTGCTTGGGAGTGGATATGGACACGTCGCAGAGACGAATTACGAAGATATCAGAATAACAACAGTTCCATAAATATGAAATGAAAATCTTGGTGCTGATTTTTGCGATCCGATGCTCAAACCTTTGCGAAGTCGGCGGGCACAATTTGGAGAATCACTGGCTATGAGCAAAAACCCGAGAGTCATCCGTTGGAGTGCAAAGCCGTGGCATTTTCTATGTCTGGTTATGCTGCTCTGCATCGCCCCAGCCCACGCTCGCCGGATCGCTTTGGTTGTGGGCAATGCTGCCTATGCGGAGAGCCTGCTCAAGAATCCAGTGAATGACGCACGTGCGATGCAGGCGAAGCTGCAGCGCTTGGACTTCGAAGTCACGCAAGTGGAAAACCTCAAGCGCGAAGACATCGGTCGCACCGTCAACAGCTTTGCCAGCAAGATTCGACCGGGCGATGACGTGGTGGTGTTCTATGCAGGCCATGGCGTGCAAGTCAAGGGGGGCAATTACTTGCCAGCCGTGGATGCCAAGATCCAGAGTGAAGAAGATGTGCCGCTCAACAGCCTGAATCTGAGCAACTTGCTGGATCGTCTGGATGAAGCCAAGGCGGGCGTGAAGATCCTGCTGTTGGATGCCTGTCGCAACAATCCCTATGCACGTGGCTTTCGCAGCGGAACACGGGGATTGGCGCGCATTCAGGACGCACCCAGCGGCACGCTGATGCACTTTGCAACCCGGCCAGGAAGTGTGGCGGCGGATGGCTCTGGCGACAACGGCCTGTACACCACGGAGCTATTGCGCAGCATCGAGGAGCCGGGAGTGCCCATCGAATTGATGCTCAAGCGAGTATCCGCCGCCGTGGAAAAGGCCAGCAAAGGACAGCAGGAGCCATGGGTGGAAGGCAGTCTGAAGGGCGATTTCTATTTCAAGATGGCACCCGCGGTGCAGGTCGCCAGCGTTGCGCCAGTGCCGGCCGGAGTGTCCGAGGTCGCGGCCCATGCTCCGCGAGTGGACCCAACTCCCAACGCTCCGGTGGCGATGGCTGCGGCGTCAGCTCCGAGCACCGTATTTGCCGGCAAGAAGATGACGCTCATCGTGCCATTTGTTGCCGGAGGGCCGGTGGACAGTACGGCAAAGACACTCGCACCCATGCTGAGTCGAGCGCTGGGTGCCACGGTGGTAGTGAGCAATGTTCCAGGAGAATGGGGAGCCACGGGTACCAAGAAGCTGATGAGCAGTACACCTGACGGGCTGACCTTGATGGTGAACTCGGGGTATTTCATCTCTACCTCCCAGATGAATTCGTCGGCCTCGTATCAAACACGCTCGGATGTCGACGCACTGGGGCTGTTGTCTGAGTCGCCCTTGCTCGTGGTCTCTCGTCCGGGCAGGAGTGGCACTCAAGCACAAACCTATGCGAGTGCGGGTTCTGGAACCTTGTCGCACTTGTGTGGCGAGCGCGAGTTGAGGGCCATGAATCCGCGTGTGCTGCATGTCCCATACAAAGGCGGCTCTGAGCCTGCGGTTGCAGATCTGATCGCCGGACGTGTTGACATCATGTGCGACACAAGCAATGCGCTTATGTCGCATGTGCGTTCCGGAAAGCTGCAGGTATTGGGCATCACAAAGAGTTCGCCGTTGCCTCAACTGAATGGAATGCCTGTGATCAATGCTTCGGTGTCCGGCGAAACCACGGCATGGGTTGGACTGTTTGCACCCAAAGGAATGTCTGCGGACACGTTGGATCGCCTGAGCCAAGCCCTGAAGAAGGTCAGTGAAGACGGAGCTTACGTGCGTCAGATGGCGCAACAAGGTCGCATGGTCGTCAAGGATGAACGCCAGACACCAGCCGGATTCCGTCGATTCATTGACAGTGAATGGAACAAATGGGCGGCTGCGAAGCTGAACTGACTCAAGAAAAGAAATAGGCCAACCATGAATGCGATCCCCATTTTCAGCCGTGTGAACTTGAGGCCATGGCATTGCCTGTGTCTCGTCTTGCTGATATGCATTGCCCCAGCTCACGCTCGTCGGGTTGCTTTGGTTGTCGGAAATGCGGCCTATGCAGACAAACCACTGCGCAACCCTGTCAACGATGCCGAGCTGATGCAGCGCACGCTGCGGGATTTGAAATTCGATGTGACGTTGGTGCGCAATGCCGACCGCAGAGGCATGTTGGCAGCACTGCGCGAATTCGAGGCCAAGGCGGCCAATGCGGATGTGGCGCTGTTCTATTTTGCAGGCCACGGCACGCAGGTGGCAGGCAGCAATTTCCTGATTCCACTGAGCGCCCAAATCCGTGCGGAAAGCGATGTGCTGGACGAAGCAGTAGACGCCAACAGCGTGCTGCGCCGAATCGAAGACGCCAAGGCCAGGGTAGGGCTGGTCATTCTGGATGCGTGCCGTGACAGCCCATACGCCGGGGCCTCGCGTAGCAGCAGCCGTGGTCTGGGCCGTATGAGCGTGCCCACAGGCTCCATCGTGGCCTATGCCACCAACCCCGGCAGCGTGGCCGACGACGGCATGGGCAAGAACGGGGTCTACACAGAACAATTGGCCAAACAGTTGTCCATTCCAGGTTTGGATGTGCGCGAGGTGTTTGACCGCACTGCCACAGAGGTGGAGCGGCTCACGGGCGGGAAACAGAAGCCTCGTGAGGACGTGGGTCTGCGCGGAAGGTTTGTGCTCAAAGAGGGAGCGCAGAAAGAAGAGCCGAGCACTCAACTGGCCAGCATTGCACCTGTGCCAACAAACCGACCGAGCACAAGCAATCCGGAAGACGAAGCCTGGGCTGCTGCCAAGACTGCCAATACACCTGCGGCGTATCGCGCCTATTTGACGGATTTTCCGTCGGGGCGCTATGCGAGTGCGGCGCGCATTGGAATGGGAGAGGGAACTCCAGCAGTGACTGCACCAGTGGTGGCAGCCCCTGTACAACAAACGTTGGTCCCGCTGGCCAAGAGATCGGGGCCTGTCGAAATACCCGCCGACCTCATTGCCAAATACCAGCTCAGCGACAAAATAGTTCGAACCATTCGTGAATCCGAAAATTTTCGAAACATACCAGCAACTGTTGGAATCAATGTCCAGTTTCAATCGATAAAGGATACGGAATATATTGGTGCAAAAAGCAGAACAATTCCTAAACCAGCAGCACACGTGCAAAGAGAAAATTGGAATATTCGAGCTTCCGGATTGGGGTGTATAGATGCGAGTAAGGAAACTAAATTTGATGGAGTGCAAGCATCAATATCCAGTGCTCACTGCGGTGGTTTGTATCTCGGTGGATATATTGGCGGAAAATTCGATACTCGGATTGAAGACTTGGAGTTGAATGGTAGTATTTTTCCAATGCGAGAAGGCGCTCGATTCACATGGCGCAGCCGAATAGCCTATTTGAGCGATCGAAATTATGATAGCCAGAATGAGCGTGAATGCACAGTGACGGGCGCGCGTGCAGCGTCCGAGCTTTATCACGCTTTGACTGGAAAGGCCTGGACGATTCGTTGCAAAGGGGGTTATACGATGGTAGGAAAAACACACTCTTTTGATAACCAAATTGATCATTACATAGAGGATTACGGCCAATTTTTGAGTGCGCTAGGTGTTTACGATTCTCGGTCAGCGGTCTTCATATTTCCAGATACGCAATTTCGCAATATTATTATTGCTGAAGGGGATTATGGATCCCGAATGACTACGAGGTACGAGGATTTCAAGATTTCCATTAATCCATGAAATCAATTTTCGGTGAAATTTATGCCTTGGAATTTTCTGAAATTAAACAATGCGGCATGTGAAAAGCGGCGATCACGCTGAGCGGGGAGATGGAAACTTATGCGCCGAATCGCCTTAACCAGTTGTTCAGCGGTAAGGCCATGGCATCTTCTGTGCCTGGCCTTGCTGATCTGCATCGCCCCAGCCCACGCTCGCCGCGTGGCGCTGCTCGTTGGAAACGCCAACTACAGTGTGGGCCGCTTGACCAATCCTCCCAATGATATTGCAGCGATGGAGACAGCACTGAACAAGCTGGGGTTCACAGTACAGAAAGTGCTCAACGCCAACCAAAACCAGATGAAGCGTGCGGTGCGGGACTTTGGTACGGCTGCTCAAGGGGCCGATGTCGCGTTCATGTACTACAGCGGACATGGCACGCAGGCCGGTGGTGAAAACTACCTCGTGCCCGTTGGCGCGACGATCGACAAGGAAAGTGATTACGAGGTGGAAGCGGTTTCCGCCAATTCGGTGCTGAGGCAAATCCAGGGGGCGCGTCCCAAGGCTGCGATCCTGGTGTTGGATGCGTGCCGGGACAATCCGCTGGCCTCGACCACGCGCAGTGGAACGAAAGGCCTGGGGCGCATGGATGCACCCACGGGCACGATGGTGGCGTTTGCAACCGCACCCAACACCACGGCCAGTGACAACGGGGACTATGCCAAGGTATTGGCTCGGGAGCTGCAGAAGCCAGGTCTGGAATTGATGGATGTGTTCCGCAACACCACAGCTGAGGTTCGGCAACTGAGCAATGGCAAGCAGGAGCCGCGCATCAGCGAGATGAGCATCACTGACCGGCTGTATCTGGCCGGGCAGGCAACTCAGGTAGCCAGTGTGGCACCTGTCCCCACGGGAAATGTGGAACGCGTTGATCCAGAGGCCATTGCGTGGGACATCACTCGGCGCTCCAACACGCTGGAGGCATACACCGCCTTTCTCAATGAATATCCCAATGGCCGTTATGCGAGCGTGGCACGGATTTCAGTCTCTAGCCTGACGCCGCGCACCAATCCAGTGGTAACGGATAGACCTGTGGTGGCTACGCCGACCGCACCAACCGCACCAAGCACAGCGCCCGTGGCACCCGTCATGCAATTGAGTGGCACCCTTGCCAAGGTCAAGGAGTCAGGAGCCATAACCCTTGGTGTGCGTGAAGCCGCAGGCTTGAGCTACACGTTGGGCAATGGGAAATATACGGGGTTCCACACGGAGATGGGTGAAATCGTTCTGCGTGATATCCAGAAGTCGCTCGGGATGCCGAAGTTGGATATCAAGTATCAGCCGGTGACGTCGCAGAATCGCATTCCCCTGGTTATGAATGGCACGATCGACATCGAGTGCGGATCAACGACCAACAACAGGACGAGGCAGAGGGACGTGGCGTTTGCCGTGACTACATTCGTTGAAGAGCAGAGTATTGCAGTCAAGCTCAGTTCGGGCATCACGTCCATCAAGGAGCTCAATGGACGGACAGTTGCGGGCACATTGGGGACCATGTCCTTGGCGCAGTTGAGGAGGCATCCGCGTGCAGTCGGCGTCGACTTCAAGGAGCTGTCGGGCAAGGACCACAGTGATTCATTCGGACTTCTCGAAATGGGGCGTGCTGATGCCTTTGTGATGGACAGCAGTATCTTGGCACGGTTCATCTCGCGATCCGCCAATCCCGCTGGCTACAAGATTCTGGCCGACACGTTCGCCCATGAACCCATTGCCTGCATGCTGCGCAAGGATGATGCGGCCTTCAAGAAGATGGTGGACGACTCCATCAAACGCCAAATTGCGGATGGCAGTCTTTGGCTGTTGTACGACAAGTGGTTCATGAAACCGATTCCCCCATCCAATGAAAGAGTGGGATTGCCTCTGTCGGCGTCCACGCAGTCTGCGTGGAGCTCACCCAACGACAAGCCCATGGAGGACTATACAAATTAGTCCTCACCTCGCCGCACCACGAAATTGCAATGCCATGACCAACTGCTTCATTCAACTGCTCAGAGCGCTCAGACACTCAGGTTTGGCGCTGACGTTCTCCATGTTGGCAGCTCTGACGCATGCAGCTCCCAACAAAGTGGCACTGCTCGTGGGCGTCGGGCAATACCCAGATCCCGAGAATCGTCTGCAAGGGCCTGCCAATGATGTCGAGGCATTGCGTCAGGTGTTGGTGCAGCGTTGGGGCTACGCACCGGCGAATGTTCAGGTTCTCGTGGACCAAGCCGCAACGCGCAAGGAAATTCTTCAGGCGCTGCAGGGCCTGATGCAGCGTACCCAGGCAGACGATGAAGTTTTGGTCTACTTCTCAGGCCACGGCACAAGTGCTTTGGATCCTGCGCTGGGATTGCCGCTTCCGCACGGTAGTGGTGCGTTCATTCCGATTGATGCGCAATTGGGAAGCCCCAACGTGCTCAATCAATTGATTGTCGGACGGACTGATCTGCGCCCGGTGTTCGATCAGTTGGACAAGGGCGGACGCAAGGTGTGGTTCGTGTCGGACTCGTGTTATTCCGGTCAACAGGTGCGCTCGTTCACCAGCGAGGGGCTGCCCTCACGCATGGTGCCGCTTCGGCAGGCTGCAGCCCAGAGCCTGATGACCGATGTGCGTCAGCGGTTTCAGCAGAATTTGCAGCAGAACCAGGATTGGCCGTATCGCAATGTGGTGTTTCTGGCGGCAGGCGCAGAAGGAGAAGCGGCCAAGGATATCCCTGCAGGCTATGTGAGCAAGTTTCCCACCGTGGATGGCAAGGCCCACGGTGCCATGACGGATGCGTTGTTGCGTGTGCTCAATGGCCAATTGCCAGTGGACGCCAATGGAGATGGGGTCGCAAGTTTGCACGAGGTGCATCAGGCGGTAGCGACGTTCATGGCGCAACGTGCCTATGGGCATACCCCTCAGCGTTTGCCAAGCGTGCGTGATGATGCCCACGCGACCGGACAGCGCGCGCTCTTGAGTGGCGCGGCGGTGGTGGGCGTGCCGTCGGTCGTGGTGCGCCGGCCTTTTGGTGTGGCCGTTCATGCCGGGATCACGGAAGATGTGGTCAGACGCATTCTGGCCATCCCCGATGTGAGCGTGACGGATGCAGCATCTCCTGCAATGTTGCGTCTGGCGTTGAGCCGGGATCAGCGCTCGTTTCAGTTGGCGACTCAGGGTGGCGACCTCGTTTCCAGTGCATCCAGAGACGATGTCGGAAGGCTGCTTGGTACGGTTCAGCAGATGGCTTGGGTAGAGCGCATGGATGCTATGGCCATTCAATCGCGCAGAGCGGTGTTGCCCGCTGAAATAGCACCCGCAGCGCTGGGTGGGAATTTCCGGATTGGGGACATGCTGCACTTTGTGGTCCGTCCCGATCGCGATGCATTCGTGCTGCTGTTGAACGTGGATTCGGTGGGCAAGGTGAGCGTGCTGTACCCGTATTTCCCACAGGAGCTGGCAGCAATACCTGCGGGCACTGCGCGGGCGATTCCGGGAGATCGACCGAATGAACGCATTCAGGTGCAGGAGCCGCTCGGAATGGATGTGCAATTGTTGTTCGCCTTCGACCAGATGCCGGCTGAGATGGCTCGCTGGGTCAAGCGCACGGATATCGCTCCTGGAGATCCGAGTCTGCTGGAGCTTGAACGTATGGTGCAGTCCAACAAGGGACTATTGAGCTATGCGCGCACGGAGCTGCGTGTGGAGGCCAAATAGTCTCGGACGAACTGACGTTTTTCGACGCTTTGCGTCTGTTGAGTGCAGAGTGTTTTTTCGGTTGTTGGTGTTTGCAATCCACTGTCTTTGTCAATGTTCACTTTTGAGGGATGAATATGTTCCGTTCCACTTTTTCAACGATGCGCGTGGGCTCGCTTCGCGCTGCTGCTTGCGCTGCTGCCGTTTTGTGCACACTTGTCGGTGGAGCAAGGGCTGAGAATCATGCGCTCATCATGTGGGTCGGTGAATATGCCGATGCGAGGCAGAACCTTCCTGGCATCGACAAGGATGCCGCGCTGGCACGTGGAATTGCGCGAAGCATGGGGGTGGCTGACAACAACATCGTAGAAGTCAAGAACCGTGATCTGACGCTGGAAGGGATGAAGCTTGCGGTAGGCCAATTGGTGGGACGCGTCCAAAGTGGAGACCGGGTGTTCATTTATTACTCCGGGCACGGAGGGCAGGTGGATGCGGCAGGGGGAAAGTGCAGCGAGGGGATGGTGGCTCATGACGGAAGTCTCTATTTCGATCAGCAACTGCAGGACGATCTGGATCGACTGGCAGGCAAAGCCGCGCAAGTGATCTTCATGAATGACTCGTGTTTTTCAGGCGGTGCAGCAACCAAGGATGCGGGTTCATCTTCAGGCGAAGTCGCCAAGAGTTACACGGGAACGATCAAGTCTGCAGGTGGAGCGGATGGCTACGCATGTGGAGATGCCGTCAACAAGATGACACGCAGTTTTGCAGAACGAGCCAGCAGACAGGAGCTTCAAGTTCTCTATATCGCGGCATCGTCTGATCGAGAATTGTCCTATGCCAGCTCAAAGGGCAGTACAGCGACTGTGGCCTGGGCGCAGTGTCTTGAGAATGCCCAGACCGATACGAACAGAGACGGATTTTTGAGTGGTGAAGAACTGAGGCAATGTGCGCAGACGCGCATCAACGGGGTTTCCAGAAAGCAGCAGACGGTCACTCTCATCGGTAACATCCAACTACCGGTGGGATTCAACACAGCATCTGTGACCACAACACCAGTTCAGCCAGAACGCACATTGGCGGCCCTTCGCGCAGCGTCGGACCCGACCATGAACATGGTACTCAATCTATCGCAGACACAACTGAGTATTTCCAGGCGAGATCGTCTCGACTTCTCTATTTCGACCCCACAGGCGGGCTATCTGTATCTCCTGCACATTGGGTCGGATGGCAAAACCTTCGATGTGCTTTTCCCGAATGACATGGACACCAACAACTACGTGAGTGCAGGAGTCCATCGTTTTCCTCGGCCCAAGTGGGCAGTGGAAGCTACGGGGCCAGAAGGCGTCGGATATGTGATGGCCTACATGTCCCCTACGCCCAAGAATTTTCGCGACGGCATGGACAAGATCGGCCCGTTTGCCTCGGTTTCGGCCACAAGGTCTGCCGCGTCGAAACTGGCTGCTGTGGCAGTCGGGAGCGGGCAAAGCGGTGGAGGCCGTTTTGGCACCAGCGATGTGATTCCAGTTCGCGAGACACGGTAAATATTTGTGGATGGCAGGGCGAAACTTCACCCTAAACAGGATTCAAGAATTTGTTCCTATAGGACAGGCGAGAAAGTTGAATCGCCCCGGGTTTGAAGTAAGTGACTTGATGTCAGGTCCCGGATGATTGGATCGTAAAAACCAAGCGTCCGCTACTGTTCAGCCGAGAGGTACTCAAAGCGGTTGTGGCAACATGGCGCATCGAGACAGGAGAGACGCCATGCTGATCTCATTGCACAAGAACGCAACCACCACGCCAGCGATTCGCCTGGCGCTGCAGCAATCGAGTGCGTCCGACCACGAGCTTGCGCAGCAATATGGCATTGGACTTGGTACGGTGCGCAAGTGGCGCCATCGCACAAGCGTGCAGGATGAAAGCCATACCGCTCATCACCTGCAGACAACGCTCAACGCAGCGCAGGAAGAGCTGGTGATCTATCTGCGATCTCAACTGCTGCTGCCTCTGGATGATTTGCTGGCAGTCGTTCACGAATTCATTGAACCTGCGATGAGCCGCTCGGCGCTGGATCGATTGCTGCGTCGCCGAGGACATTCGCGCTTACCCACGGCCGTTCGAGCCGAGCACGAAAGCAAACCGTTCAAAGCCTATGAGCCGGGCTATGTGCACATTGATGTGAAGTACCTGCCCCAGATGCAGGATGAGAACAAGCGCCGATATGTCTTTGTTGCCATTGACCGAGCTACGCGTTGGGTGTTCATCCAGATCAAGCAATACAAGACGGCAGCGGCTGCGCACGCGTTTTTGGCGACCCTGAAGAAAGCTGCTTGCTTCAAGATTCGCACGATCCTCACAGATAACGGCAAAGAGTTCTCGGATCGTCTGTTTGGCAAGCACGAGAAGCAACCAAGCGGTGATCACGAGTTTGATTTACTGTGCAAGGAACTCGGTATAGAGCACCGACTCACACGGCCCAGAACGCCACGTACCAACGGAATGGTGGAGCGCTTCAACGGAAGGCTCAGCCAAGTGCTGCGCACGCATCACTTCAACAGTGCAGAGGATCTAGAGAAGACGCTTCATCGCTTTGTGTGGCTGTACAACCAGCAGATTCCACAGAAAGCTCTGCGGCATGAAACGCCCGTTCAGGCCCTCAAGCGATGGCAGGCGTCACATCCAAAATTGTTTGAAAAGAACGTGCGCAATCATCCGGGACCTGACAACTTGATCCACAGAAGAAACAGCGAGTTGATGGAACTCGTTTTATTTGGCCGAGCGTAGTAGATACGATGTATAGGTCATTATCTTCTTGGCTCCAGATAATAATCTTCCTTTGTAAATAAAAAAAGGGGTTCGATTAACTTAGGTGCCGTCACCATAATCGGAACCCTGTTTATCAGGGCGCGAATACGATTCGTCGTTTGCTGCCACCGTGCCACGCGAATATCCCCGCGCAGGTTTTAGCGCCGCCGTCACCATGGGGGGCACGCCCCCCATACCCCCTTGGCGGTAGCGTGAGCGTTGAGAGGAGGGCGCTGAGGTGCCGTTCTGGCCGAGCCAATGGCGGCACAGGTCGTCGGTGAAGCGGCTCATTTCTTCACCCCGTCTACGGCCATTTGGACACCCCTTAGAAGCCCTACTACTACCTGGCCACTTGAGGTAGTGGTGTCAAAGCTTCCATCGCGAACAACGATGTGATGGCCCTGAGCTTCGGCTGCAAGAACGTTTGCAATGAACTCTTCCAGAGATTTGCCTAGATCGCCGATGCGATCGACAACCTTGACGGATGCGGCGCTAGAATTTTGCATAGCCATGATTGAGTGCCTCTTTCACTTGGTTGTGGTTAGAGCTGTTTAGGGGTTGCCGCCCCTGCTCAGCTCGACTAGTTTTCCCAGCCTCAAGGGCGGGTTTTGGCATGCCCCAGAGAGCCGCTAAAACGACCACATAGGCCGCTAGCAGGGCGAGGGCGTGGGTGCTCATGGAGCACCCTTCCGAGGACGTCCACGCCCCCGTTTTGCAGGCACAGCAGTAGCCACGGCCTTAGCCGCCTCACCACCAGCCCGCATCGCAAGCTTTTCCAGCAGTGTTAGTGGCCTAGCCTCTACAGGCCTAGCGCCATCGCGATCCTTGACCCATCGTTCTCCACGAACCGTGAAGAAGACGGGTTGCACCTGCGTCGGATCGACCACGCAGATGTGCACCGGATAGACCTTTTCCTTGCTACGACTCATGAGCAATCCTTTGACGAAACGGCACCTCATTTGCTGCACTTTTGGTAGCAACGGAGCCCACATCCCATACGGTTTCTGAATTTCCTGTTCTAAAGTGTTTATGGGATAAATCTAGGGCCGGCGCTTCGCGCCGTCCCACGTCCAAGGCCGTGGGACACCGCGCTACGCTCCCGGCCAGCGCCCCTTCGGCGCGCTCGCGCTGCACCGGCGGTGCGCTGGCCGTGCGCGCAGCGCTGGCCTCCCGGTCATTCTTCGTCGCTCGGCGGATCAGCAACGACCACCAGGCACTATCCGTTCCGACGAAAACTCGGCCTTCAGGCGAGATCAGCTTGCCGCCATAGAAGCTCCATCCAGCCCACGAATCGCCGGGTAGCTCCATGCGATTCGTGAGCCTTAGGAGCCTGTACGCCGCGTATGGGATGTCGTGCTTGCCAGACTCCCAATTACGTAAAGTGCGCTCGGTGACGTGAAGAAACTTCGCGCAGGCGGGTAAATCCATGCCGAGGTTGCGGTACATGGACTTGAAGGTTTGGGCAAGCTGGAGGCGGGTATCCGGGTCATGACGACGAATCCCGAGTCTCTGCTTAACTAGATACGATATATATTATGTTAAATCGAATATTCATTCATCCAATGCCCCAAGCCTCACATCGCTTCTGCACTCTTCGGCCACATCCTCATCCTCCATCAGCATTTCAACCTGAATTGCTTGTCTCGCGCCAACCGGCGTTCTTCACGAATCCAGTCCATTGTGTAGCCGCCGCCACCAGCTCGTCCAAGGCTGTCGAGCCAGTTCACGCGTTCGTCGAGTGATTGGCATTGCATCTTGTTGTTGTAGCCGCTGTTGTTGTTATTGTTGGCTGCTCGACTGGGCTGCGGGCTATATTGCATTGGCGCTGCAGGTGCGTATGTGAGCCGCGCTTGTCTGTCCCGTTCGCCCTTGGCCGTGACGTACTTGACCTGGTCGTCAAACTCGAGATTGCGAGGCACCCATTCGGAACGGACCTGCGCCCATTTCGCATCGACGCATCGCATCGATGTCCAGATCAAATCTTGATGAGACGATCGGCACAGGTGGATCAGGATTTTGTCCGGGTCCCTGAGCGGGTCCGAGACGTCGATCTCTCGTCCGCCTTTGCATGGCGTCGCGCTGTATTCGTTGCCGCATCGGTACACCTGCGCGCCGGCTTGCAGTGACAAGAGAATCAGTGCTCCAGCAGAAATCAACGAACGAACGGCACGCATGTCACTCCTCGGCATTTGTGACATATTGTGTCTGAAATTTCTGTTTCGTCTTATCCACCGCCTGGCGGCATGCGAAAGTTCTCGGCGATGCGCTTTTCCGCGCGCTCCAACAGGTTGGAGATTCTTTCCTTGCACGATTGAAATCGCCCAACAAATCCACGCCGTGGCGCGTCCAACTGACTAGAAGCATTGGTCGCCTTCCCCATGGCAGCATCGTTCTCGTGTTCGGGAGGTTTGCTGGTGTTTTTCATATGCCGCCAATCCTCGCTTTGCGACTACCATCTGTAAAGTTGAATTGACTGACCAATAACTTCAGAAAATCTGATGCGAAATTTGAACCTCGACCATTTGCAGACCTTGATCACGATCGCGGATCTGGGGACGTTTGCGGCGGCGGCTCAGACCTTGCATCTGGCGCCGCCTACTGTGAGCCTGCACATCAAGGAACTGGAGGCGCGGATGGATGCGGCATTGTTGGTGCGTGGGCGTCGACAGGCCGAGCTCACGCCTGCGGGTGAAGCGCTGGTGACCGAGGGGCGCAAGCTACTGCTCGCGAGCGATGATCTGGTGGAGCTGGTTCAGCGGCGGGCTTCTGGGCGCGAAGGGGTTGTGCGGGTTGGTATGTCCGCAGGCGTGAGCACCCGACTGTTGCCTTTGATGCTGGAGACTTTGATTGCGCGAAGTCCCGGCGTGGAGGTGCGTTTGGAAGCGGTGGGTTCCAGCGAATCGATCAAGCGCCTGAAGGCAGGGACTTTGGACATCGGCATCGTGGCCAGTCCACAGCCTGCCACGGCGGAAATCATGATGACTCCATGGCGCAACGATCCCATGGTGGCGCTGGTGCCCTCTTCCTGGGATCCGCCTGAGTTGGTGACTGCGGAATGGCTGGCGGGTCGGCGCTGGGCTTCGTTCGCACCGGCCACGCAGATGCATGGCTTGATTTCCGCTTGGTTCCGACAGGCCGCTCAGAAGCCGCGTCCGTTTTTGACGATGAGCTATCCGGGCGCCTTGGTCAGCTTGGCCGTTGCCAGTCAAAGCGCTGCGCTTTTGCCTTTGGAAATCATCGACGAACAACGGCTTTCCTCTGATCTGGCGATACGGCATTTGAGTCCGCAACTCATGCGTCCCATGGCGCTGGCCTGTCGGGTCGCGCAGTATCCGAATCCTGCGGTCGAAACGGTGCTGGCGGTGATTTCCGAATTTGGAAACTGAGCGCCGCGCCGGTTAAGCTCAAGCCCATGCATTCGCCAATCTGGACTGTTTTCATCGACGGAAGCGCCCTGCCCAACCCCGGCAAGCTGAGCATTGGCGGCATCGCTTATGCACCGGACGGCCACGTGGATTGCTTCAGCCACCAGTTCTCGCACACCGGCTGCAACAACGAGGCCGAGGCGCGTGCGGCCATTCATGCGCTGCAATGGCTGGCTGAAAAGCAGGCACGCCATGTATTGATTCATACAGACAACAGCATTCTGGCCGAGCAACTGAGTCTTGCCGAACCCAAGCGCATCGAGCGCCTTTTTGCGGTTTACGAGAAGGCCAGAACTTTGGCGCGGCAGTTTGAAAGCGTCCAAGTGAAATGGATTCCACGCCACAAGAACGCGATTGCAGATGCGCTTGCACGTGGAGACTGGGTGACTGCGGCAAGCCTTGAACCGTTGATCGGACACAGCGCTTCATCCGTTTTTTCCGTGGAGTAACGGACTTTTTGACTTCGGCTTGAGCCTCAGGCACAGCATTCATCACGCCGGAATCCGTGCCACGGCTTGATTTCAGGCGTTTTGCGAGCGACCTCAAGCTGCAGATGGACACCCTCGATCCTGGCTGCTCGGCACGATCCCAAACGGCAAATGCGGCGGCGCAAATGCCCCGCTGCAAGACTCCACAAACCCCTCTCGAACAATTCATTGCCAACTTCCCGAATCAAGCCGCTAATTACCAACGATAAATGAAGATTATCGCAATTTTCTCATATATACAATAATAAACAATACATGCTATGTAATATTTAGAATATTACAGCAAAATTTCACCAAGGACATGCTTGATTTCGAGCGGTTTCCGCTGTCGAAGCCTGTGAAACCGTCCGAAATCGCGTGACGAGCTGCCGAGGGGTTCTTGTCGAGGTTGAATCGACCAATAGGCTGGCCAGTTGTGGAAATACGCTGCGCTATCGAGCGCCCCGAAGCCGTGCCCCGCCCGATTTGCCATTGGCGGGAGCGTCACGTGCAAAGTGGAATTGGGAGGCATGCTCCATGCCGGTGGATGAGCAATACGGTCGATTGGCGGGGTGACTGAGTTCGACTGACGTCGCGCGCTTCTGCTAACGTGTGGTCCATGCAATACCCCATCCAGCACGAAGAGGCCGACGCCAAAGGCGCGTTTTTCATGGACAAGAACGGCGAGCACATCGCCGAGATGACCTACAGCCGCACGAATGCGACGATGATCATCGTGGACCACACGCATGTGGACGATTCACTGCGTGGTCAGGGTGCGGGTCGCCAGTTGCTGGATGCTCTGGTTGCCTGGGCACGCAAAACGGGCACCAAGGTATTGCCCTTGTGCCCGTTTGCGAAGGCGCAGTTCGACAAAGATGCGTCGATTCGCGACGTGCTGGTTTGAATGAACATTGAGTCTTGAAGAATGCAAGGACGCCAAGCTGCTGTGCTGCGCATTCCTTGCACTCCGATGTCTGGCCAGAGGGAGGGGCTAGTCCTCAGGCCGCATCCAGCCGGTAGCTGGACACCGCCAGTGCGCCTCTGAATGCATCTTCGTGATAGACACGAAGCGCCTTGTCGCCTTCGGCCGCCCCCACGGCCACCATCAATGGCAACAGATGCTCTTCACGCGGATGAGCGAGACGAGCGGCGGGCGCGTTCTCCCAATGCAGCAGATGTTGAGTGCGCTCTGCCGGGCTGGCATGCAGCATGGTGTGCGCCAGCCAGTCATCGAATGCTTTGGCTGGCTCATGTCCTTGCGGGCCCATTGCGCGCAGGTTGTGGTAGCTGAAGCCGCTGCCGATGATCAGCACATCTTCATCGCGCAAAGCTGCCAGTGCGCGCCCCATGGCGAGATGGTCCGCAGGATCGAGGCCACGGCGCAGCGACAGTTGCACCACCGGGACATCGGCATTCGGATAGATGGGCCGCATGGCGGAGAACATGCCGTGGTCGTAGCCGCGCTCCATATCGACCTGCACGGGAATGCCCGCTTGCGACAGAAGCTCCGTCACGCGCAAGGCCAGCGCAGGTGAGCCGGGCGACGGGTAGCGAATGTGATAGGTGTAGTCGGGAAAGCCGCCGTAGTCATACAGCATGCCGGGACGGGCCGCGCCTTGCACGGTGAATTCGGGCTCTTCCCAGTGGGCGGAGATCATCAGAATCGCCTTGGGTTTGCGCAGCAGTTGGTGCGGCATGTCGCCCAGAGATTCGGCCAGATTGGCGTACGCCTCGGCGCGGTCTGGCATCCAGGGCCAGGGGCCGCCGCCGTGCGATACAAAGTACACGGGCATGCGGTCGGGATGGGTGACGGCGGGAGCGGAAACAGTGGTGGACATGAAAAACTCCTTGCCCCCGATATCGGGGCGCAATCGGCGGAAAGCAAGTGTCTGGGTTGCATCAAGCGGATTTTTGGGTTGAAGAACACCGCTGAATCGCCTCGATGCGCGCCCTGCCCCGGTAAGCTCTGTTGCATGAAAAAACAAGTGGCATGGAGCACGTGCAAAGGCTTCCACCCCGCAAAAGAGAGACAAGCACCATGAGCGCCGAGCAACTGCTCATCGCCGCTGCGACCGTGGCATTTGCCGCCTTTGTTCAGGGCGCGAGCGGATTGGGTTTCGCGCTCATCGTGGCACCCGTGCTCATCATGCTGCAGCCAGAGCTTCTGCCGGTCTGCGTGCTGTTCCTGATGCTGCCGCTGAACGCCTATGTCGCCTGGCGCGAAAAGCACGCCATCGATGTCCGCGGTGTGGGATGGATCGGTCTGGGCCGATTTGTAGGCACCTTCGGCGGACTGGCCGTGCTCGCGTTTCTCAGTGCAAACGCCTTGGCCATCTTCGTCGGCGCATCCACCATCGCGGCGGCTGTCGTGACCTGGTTCATTCCCGCGTTCGCGCCCGGCATCCTCGCCTTTCTCGCCGCAGGGCTGATCACCGGCATCACCGAAACCGCCACCGGCATTGGCGGCCCGCCGCTCGCACTCACGCTGCAGCACCGCCCCGTTGCGGAAATGCGTGCCACGATTGCAGTCTGCTTTCTGGTGGGTGAAGTGATCTCGCTGATCATGCTGTTCCTGCTCGGCAAGATTCAGCCCATGCACCTGCAGGCGACGCTGCAATTGCTGCCCGCACTGGCCGTCGGCATGTTCGCCAGCCGCTTTGTGCACCACCGCATCAACGCGCGGTTCATGCGGTGGTTTGTGCAGGCCTTTGCGATTGTTTCGGGGGCGGTGCTGTTGATCAAGGCGATTTGATCTGGTGAGCAAAACGCGGATCAGATGCCGCGTCACGCTGCCCGCAATTTCGCATCAAGCCGCTCGACGCAGACGCAATCCCAGAACGGCCAGACCTGCCACCATTGCGGAAAGCAGCAGCAGCGCCCATTCGCGAAGCGTAGGCACGGCTGCGGGCTCGCTTGGTGGAGCGACTGCTGCCACGACCGTGTTGAACGTCGCCTGATTATTGGCCGCGTTGGTGTCTGAATAGCCGCTCGGCGGCGCAATGTTGGCGGTGTTGCTCAAGGTGCTGGCGACTGTTCCCGCCATCACCTTGCCGTTGATGCTGTAGACCACCGAGCCGCCTGCGGGCAGATTCACGGAATCGCTCACTGCGCCCGATCCACTGGGTGCGCATGTTGCACCGCCAGTGGCCGTGCAAGTCCATTGCAGGTCCTGCAGTTGTGCGGCCAAAGTGCTCGTCAGGCTGGCCGCCGTGGCAGGTGTGGGGCCTGCGTTGGTGGCAGTGAGGGTATAGGCCACGTTCGCGCCGGGGAGCACAGGGCCAGCCGTGCCGGTCAGGGTGACCGCGAGGTCCGACACCTGGGAGATGGTTGCGGTATCGGTGGCGGTGTTGTTGGCCAAATTGGTTTCCAGCAATCCGTCCTGGGCAGTCACCGTGGCGGTATTGGACAGGGTTCCGCTCGCGCTGGATGCGAGTGTGCCGCTCACGGTATATGTCACGCTGCTGCCCACTGGCAGCGCCACGGCGTCATTGATGTTGCCACTGCCCGATGCGCTGCACGCAGCACCACCAGCGCCCACGCATGTCCACGTCACGCCGCTGAGGCTGGCTGGCATGGCATCGGCCACCGTGGCATTGGCCGCATCGGGGCCTGCGTTGCTTGCCGTGATGGTATAGGTCACGTTGCCACCAGTAGCCACCGTGGGAGTACTGCGAGACTTGGTGATGGCAAGATCGGTGCTGGCCTGAAAGAGCTGCAATTGCAGGCGCCCTGCAGGCAACGCACCTAGCAATTGATGGGAGGAGTCGAGAAACCGCACGGGAGGTCTCGATGTGTAGCCCCCAGCGCTGAAGTTACCCGTATACATCCTGAAGTTGACCATTCTGGGCGTATCTTCAGTAAACGCGCCGATCAGGTACTTGCGGTTTGGCAGCAGCGTAATCGGCATGAAATCCGAAGAGCGTCGCCAGGCAAAATCGGCGTTGCTGGACGATGTGAAGCTTTCTTGCGGGCTGACCCATACCATCTGTCTTCCACTCCAATCTCCCGAATTCAGGTAATTTCCATTGTCCGGTCCGTTGTCATAGATGAAAAACGACAACTTGAAATTCGGCAGGTATGGGCTGCCTGCAGGCGTATAGGAGGCGGCCATATAGCTCATGGCCTTGATGGCAACCGGGCTCGCGCCCGTGACCACGGTCGTTGAAATGCCGCCTGTGGTGAAGTTGGTGATCGGAGCTCCGCTGGAGCCGGGATCGTTGAAAAACTGTGCATGCGCCACGAACGGCATCAGCGCAAAGACAGAGAATCCAAGTTGAAACTTCGCTCGTATTGAATGTGTCAGGTTCATTTGAAATCTGCTGATGGTCGCAGCCCATTGCAGTGAGAAGGTTGCACCCAGCACAACCTTGCAATGTCACCAATGGCAATTTTCATATTCTATTCAAGGCTTATCGTGAATAGTAAATTGCAAACATGCTTTGTCAAATGATCACATTTGCAAGAATTCAAATGGCGGTGATGAAGGCGAGTTGGTTGTCCATCTCGCCTTTTTGGAGGTCATTCGCCGATGGTCGTTTTGCCTGAAGTCCGCAACCCCAGCTTCGCAATCAAGCGCGCATCATCCGACGCCTCGGGGTTTCCAGTGACCAGCAGTTTGTCGCCGTAGAAAATCGAATTCGCCCCCGCCATGAAGCACAGTGCCTGCACGGCCTCGCCCAATTGCTGGCGGCCTGCCGACAAACGCACGCGGGCCTTGGGCATGGTGATGCGGGCGACGGCGATCACGCGCACGAAGTCGAGAGGATCGACCGGGTCGCTGTCGGCCAGCGGCGTGCCGGGCACGCGCACCAGACTGTTGATCGGCACGGACTCGGGATAAGGCTGCAGATTGGCGAGTTGAGCGATCAAGCCCGCGCGGTGAACCACTTCTTCCCCCATGCCGATGATGCCGCCGCAGCAGACGCTGATGCCCGCATCGCGCACGGCCTGCAGAGTGTTCAGCCGGTCCTGGTACTGGCGGGTGCTGACCACGTCGGTGTAGTACTCGGGCGCGGTGTCGAGGTTGTGGTTGTAGTAGTCCAGACCCGCGCCCTTGAGTGCGTCGGCGTGGTGTGGCTCCAGCATGCCGAGGGTGGCACAGGTCTGCATGCCCAGGCCCTTGACGGCAGAGATGAGTTCGCTGACTTTCTCGATGTCGCGATCCTTCGGCGCACGCCACGCGGCGCCCATGCAAAAGCGCGCCGCACCGGCGTCCTTGGCGGCTTGCGCGGCGGCGGTCACCTCTTGCACGCTCATGAGTTTCTGGGCTTTCACGCCTGTGTCGAACTCTGCCGATTGCGGGCAGTAGCCGCAGTTTTCGGGGCAGCCGCCGGTCTTCACCGACAGCAAGGTCGCCAGCTCGATATCGCCTTCCGGCCAATGCGCGCGGTGTACGGATTGGGCGCGCCAGAGCAAGTCCATGAACGGCATGTCCAGCAATTGCTGAATGGCTTCGACGCTCCAGACTTTGGCGGGCTCGTCCAGCGACAGGGCCGCACGCGCCTTGGTGAAGAACTGCACATGCTGCTCCTGCACGACAACGGCGCTTGCGTTGCTGTCTTGCGTGGATTGTGGGGCGGTGGTGTTGCTGCTCATCGTCTTTTCTCCTGAGAACCTGATGGGCCGCGATTGTGGAAGTGTGTTGTTGCGCTGAGAAGACCCCGGGCCGCAAATTGTGGGATTGAAATGGGTGCTGTTTACTCCTGCCAAATAGGCAGTGAATTGAACGAACTTGCGTGCTTGTTGGGCGACGTTCCGCGACGTTGAAAATGCCTTGTTCAAATGCGTGCAATGACGATGCATCGTCGTTCAACACCGCTGATTTCTGCCGCACAGATGTCTGGAGATGGACGAAAAAAAGCCCCGACCAGCGGGGCATCAGTAACGCAAACCGTTGATTTGGCAGTTATTTCGGCACCGGATACAGAATCATCTGCGTGCAGCGGAACATCACCATCGTCTTGCCGGTTTCGCGGTGTTTGACTACGGCATCCCAGACTTGCGTCGTGCGACCCGCATGAACGACCGTCGCCACGCATTCAACCGTGCCTTCTCGTGCGGTCGAGAGATGGTTGGACTTCAACTCGATGGTGGTGAAGCCTGTTGCGCCCTCGGGCAACATGGAGCGGCAGCCGTAGCCGCAGGACGTGTCGGCCAACGTGACCAGGCTGCCCGCATGCAGGTAGCCATTGGGTGCCATCAGTTCGGGGCGCACCGGCATTTCGGTGCGGATTTCACCGCGTTCGGCGTGAATGGTGCGGATTCCGAGCAGGCTGGGCAAGCCACCCTCGCTCGCGGTGTTGATCTGATCGACGAGGCTGGACATGCCGTTCAACCCAGTGCTGCGATCACGTCGGCAGGAGCCTGCACCAGCTCGATCAGCACGCCCTCGCCCGCAATCGGAAACTCGTCGTTGCTCTTGGGATGCAGAAAGGTGATGTCATAGCCCGCAGCGCCGGGACGAATGCCACCGGGTGCAAAGCGCACGCCCTTGGCCGTCAGCCATTCCACGGCCTTGGGCAGATCGTCGATCCACAGGCCGATGTGGTTCAGCGGCGTGGTGTGCACGGCGGGCTTCTTGTCGATGTCCATGGGCTGCATGATGTCCACTTCCACCTTCATCGCGCCCTTGCCCATCGCGAGAATGTCTTCATCCACGTTCTCGCGCTCGCTCTGGAAGGTGCCGGTCTGCTCCAGACCCAGCATGTCCACCCACAGCTTCTTCATGCGCGCCTTGTCCGTGCCGCCGATCGCTACTTGTTGAATTCCCAGAACGCGGAAAGGACGTTGTTCGCTCGCCATTGAAAAGTACTCCTTGGATTGAATGAATGTCTCTTGAAAACCGGGCGCTGGACGGACTTTGTGCAACGCCACCTGCGCCCTATTTTCCGCGCTTTTCAGAACTCGCGAAGAACCCAACTGCTTGCCACCGCAAAATACTCGCGCAGCCAGGCATTGAAGCGGATCGACAACGGCGTGGGAGCGCCGACCGTGTGGGCGTTTTTGAGGCCCACCTTGTCCGCAATCCATTGCGCGCGCGGGGTGTGGAAATCGCTGGTCACGATGGCGATGGAGCTGTCTGCAGACAGATTGCGCGCCGCAAGCAGATCCATGCTCAGTGACAGATTCAAGGCGGTGCTGGTGCTGCGCTCTTCCATGATGAGACGCGTGGGCGCGATGCCGTGGCGTTGCTCCAGATAGCGGGCCATGATGCGGCCTTCGCTTTCGGTCTCGCCGAAATCGACGCCGCCGCTGGTGGCGATCAAGGCGTTTGGCTGAGACTTGGCGAGCGCTGCGGCCACATCCAGTCGATGCGCGAGCGTTTGCGACGGTTGGCCATCGCGCGTGGCGCTGCCGAGGACGATGATGGCATCCACCGGCTGCTGTGTTTTTTCGGAATGCATTTGCTGCGCGATGCGCAGCCAGAAGACGAGCAGGCTGATCAGCCAGAGCACGAACAGAATCCAGCCCCATCGCCAGAGTCGGCGCAGAGTGGAATGTCTTGCCAGAGTTTGCGAAATTCGCTGTCGCCAGATGAGCATGGCGAGCAGCACGGCACCGATCACTGCCGGCACGAGAATGCCGACATTGAACATGCCGTATCCCATCAGCACCACGGCATCGCCAAGCAGCAGCACGCCGATCACGCCACACAGCACACGCAGCCACAGCGGTTGAAGAATGCTTGGGGAAGAACGGTTGGTGGAACGGGTCAACGGCACGGTGCGGAGAGCTTGGAGCGGCAAACCAAGCATTCTCCTTCATCCGTCAAAAACGCCCCTCAAAGCAGAATGCGCACGCCCGCCACCAGCAGGCAGATCGAGAACACACGCTTGAGTGTCGCCACCGGCAAGCGGTGCGCGAGCATCGCTCCGACGCGCGTGAAAACGATGGAAAGCAAGGACACCGCCAAGAACGCGGGCAGGTAGACATAGCCGATGCTGTATTGCGGCAGACCTGGCGCGTTCCAGCCTGAAATCACATAGCCGACCATGCCCGCGATGGCCAGAAAGAAGCCGCAGGCGGATGCTGTGCCGACGGCGGTTTTCATCTCCACATTGCCCCATGTGAGATACGGCACGACCATGCTGCCGCCGCCCACACCCACAATCGCTGAAACCCAGCCGATGACGGCGGAGACGAGCGAGACGCCCATGCCATGCGGCAGATCGCGGCCCGGCTTGGGTTTGAGCGAAAACGCCATCTGCACGGCCAGCAGAATCAGAAAGACGCCAAAGCCGATCTTGAGTGCGTGGCTGGGAAACAGTCCCGCCATCAAGCCGCCGATGACCGCGCCCACGACGATGCCCGGAGCCATGCGCCGCGCCAGCGCCACGCTGATGGAGCCCAGCCGGGAATGCGACCAGGCGGACGACAGCGACGTGACGGCAATCGTTGCCAGACTGGTGCCGAGGGCGAGATGCACCAGATGCTGCTCGGGGAAATGGTTCAGGTGAAAGAGATACAGCAGGCCAGGCACGACCACCTGCCCTCCTCCCACGCCCAGCATGCCCGCAAGCAGCCCCGCGCCAATGCCCAGCGCCACGTACACCAGCAAAGTCTCCATCACCCGTCCTCTCTTTCGTTGTTGTCGATGGACCGGAATCTGGAAGCGACAGGATCAGCTTTTGATGAAGCCCGCCACCCCGCTGCGAAACGCCGCGCTGCCGTAGACCGATTCGACCAGATCATCGTCATGCAGATCATTGTCCACGACGATGCGGCGCAGGCTCTCCTTCACGGCGGCCTGCGTGGTGCCGGAAAGCGCCATCAGCTTGTCTGCCAGTTGCTGCGATTCGTCGATCAGCGTTTCGGCACTCACGATGGATTGCACAAAGCCGCAGTTCAGCGCTTCGTCCGCGTTCAGATAATCGGCCAGCAGCAGCATGCGTTTGACGCGCGGAATGCCCAGCGCCGCAGCCATCCGCGCCATGTTGCGCGACGAAAGCGTGTTCGACAGCGTTTTCGCAATCGGCGCACCAAAGCGCGATTTCGGTGTGCAGATGCGGAAGTCGCACGCGGTCGCCAGCGCCAGCCCGCCGCCCACGGCCCAGCCGTCGATCACAGCGATGGTGGGGAAGCAGATGCGCTCCACCGCGTCGATCACACGCTCGACAAAGGCTTCATATTCGATGCCTTGCTTGCCATCGGTGAAGTCCTTGAAGTGCGAAATGTCGGTGCCCGAGATGAACGACTTGCCACCCTCACCTTGCAACAGCACGCAGCGCACGCGCTCGTCGGCCTGCGCGCTGGCGATGCATTCGAGCAGCGCTTCGTACATCGCCGCAGTCATCGCGTTGTGCCGCTCGGGTCGGTTCACGCGAATCCATGCAGCGCCCGAGGCATCGACGTTCAGCGAAACGGCTTCTGCTGTCATGCGTCTACCTTTTCGCGTGCTGTGCGTTCGGCCAATTCGGCAAGGATTTCCTCGTTGTGCTCGCCCAGCAGCGGCGGATGGCGGCGCACCTGTTGCGGCGTGCCCAGCATCTTGACGGGGAAGCCGATGTTCTTGACCTTGCCTTCGATGGGATGGTCGATCTCCATGCACATCTTGCGGTGCGTGCCGTGCTCGCCCTCGAATGCTTCGGGATAGCTCAGGATCGGGCCTGCGGGAATGCCTGCGGCCAGCATCAAGTCAACCCACTCGGCGCTGTCCTTCTTGGCGAATTCCTGCTCCAGCGTGTCGATCAGCACCTCGCGGTTTTTCAGGCGCAGCGGCACGGTCGCAAACTGCTCGTGCTGCAGCAGGTCGGGCCTGTCGATCAGCTCGCACAGTTTGGCCCAGAGCTTCTGGTTGGTCGCGCCCATGACGAAGTAGTCGTCGCGCGCCTTCACGGCCTGATAAGGCGCGCTCATCTTGTTGCTGGTGCCCAGCGGCGCGGGCGGCACGCCGGTGCCCCAGTATTCCGACATGTCCCAGACAGAGAACGCCATCACCGAATCGAACAGCGACGCATCGATATGCTGGCCCTGCCCCGTGCGCTGCGCGCCAATGTAAGCCGAAAGCAGGCCATAGGTCGCAAACAGCGCGCAGCCGATGTCGGCCACCGGCACACCCGCCTTCACCGGCTTTTCACCCTTGTAGCCGGTCACGCTCATCACGCCGGACATGGCTTGCGCCATCAGATCGAAGCCAGGACGCTTGGCCCATGGCCCACTCTGGCCAAAGCCGGAGATGCTCACGTAGACGATCTTCGGGTTGATCGCCTGAATGGTTTCGTAGTCCACCTTCAAGCGCTGCACCACGCCAGGGCGGTAGTTCTCCACGATCACATCGGCGGTCTTGGCAAGTTCGTAGAAGGTCTCGCGGCCCTCTTCGCTTTTCAGATCCAGCGTGATCGAGCGCTTGTTGCGGTTCATGTTCAGAAAGCCCATGCTGTCCGGGCCCTTCATCTTGAAGCCCATCGCGCCGCGCGTCTGGTCGCCTTCGGGCGGTTCGACCTTGATCACATCCGCGCCCAGATCGGCCAGCAGCATGCAGGCAAACGGCCCGGCCATGACCTGGCTGACATCGAGCACGCGAATGCCTGCAAGTGGGAGGTTCGCAGCGGCGGTGGGTTTGTGGGTGGCTTGGTTCATTGCTTGGCTCCTGACGATGTCGTTCAGCTTTCTTCGGTGACGTTGGCGGCGCGCACGACCTCGCCCCACTTCTTGTATTCGGACTGCATGAAGGCCGCGAACTTCTCGACCGAGCCGCCGCCGCCCTCCACGCCATAGCCGTCGAACCGACCAATCACATCGGGCATGGCGAGCACCTTGTTGATGTCGGCGTTGATCTGCTGCGCCAGTTCCTTGGACATGTCGCGCGGGCCGACGACGCCGTACCAGCTCGACGCATCAAAGCCCTTGAAGCCCTGCTCGTCCATGGTCGGCACGCCCGGAAAACCCTTGGCGCGATTCACGCGGGTCTGCACGATGCCCTGCATCTTTCCGCTCTTTACCTGCTGGGCTGCAGCCGTCATCGTGTCGAAGCTGAAATCGATCTGCCCGCCGAGCAGATCGGTCTGCATGGGGCCGGAGCCCTTGTAGGGCACATGAATGGTCTTCACGCCCGCAGCCATGTTGAACATCTCGGCGGCGAGATGCTGCACCGAGCCCGTGCCCGACGAGCCAAAGCTGATCTTGCCGGGGCCCTTCTTGCAGGCGGCAACTACGTCCTGAATCGACGCGTATTTCTCCTTGCTGCCGGTAACGAGGATGTGCGGCGTCGCGCCGATAAGCCCAATCGGTGCGTAGTCCTTGAGCGGGTCGTAGGTGATGCTCTTGAAGATCTGCGGCGAGATGGCATGTGTGTTCACATGCGCCATCAGCAGGTTCACGCCATCGTTGAACTTGGTCTTGGCGAAGAAATCGGCGCACAGCGCACCGGTCGCGCCGGGCTTGTTTTCCACGATGACCGGGCGGCCCCAGATCTCGGAGAGCTTCTGCCCGACGATGCGCGCAAACACATCCGTGCCGCCTCCCGGTGCCCAGCCCACAAAGATCTTGATCGTGCCCTTGGGCAGATCGGCCGCAGTGGCCGAGCCAGCCCATGGTGCGGCGAATGCGGCTGCGCTGGCTGCAATGAAATGACGGCGTTGCATGGTGTTCTTGTCTCCTGTAGCTTGTGGGTTCAACCTTCGTTGGTGCGACCAATGTCGCCCAGCGGCGATTTGCCAGCAAGGATGTAAACAACATGCCAGATTTCGTGATTTGCGAAATCAGTAACTCAGGTGAATTTATCGTTCATATTTGAATTCTTATTCAAAATAATCGCTCTGATATGAGCGTTTATTGTAAATTCAACCATGAATGCCTATAATCATTCAGATTAGAGCGCTTGAGGCGTTCAAGAAGTCATATCTGGATGCTTATCATGAATACCGCCACCAATCTTCCCGTAGACAGAGCCATCGCAGCCCTCGGCAAGAGCGTCGAGCTGGCGCGCAAGCGCCGTGGTCTGTCGCAGGCCGATCTGGCGGCGCGCATGGGGGTGTCGGTCAGCACGGTGCGGCGCATGGAAGACGGCCATCCCGGAATGGCCCTGCAGCACTTGGCCAGTGCCCTGCAGGTGTTCGGCGAGCTGGAAAAGCTGCAATTGCTGCTGGACACCGCGCAGGACTCGGTCGGCCTGAGCCTCATGGATGCCGAGCTGCCCGAGCGCATCCACAGCAAGCGCCGCAATGCGCCCAAGGCGTTCTGAGAACGAGGCTTTAGAGCATGGTCACGAACATCAAAACCGAAATCGACGTCTGCCTGGGCAAGGTCGGCATGCCCGTGGGCAAGCTCGTGTTCGTGCGCAACGGACCGCGCATGTTCACCCAGTTCGCCTACTTTCAGGACTGGCTGGACGAGAAGGAGGCGTTCAACATCTCGCCCGATCTGGCGATGACGCCCATCTACCAGACGCGCAAGCCGCCGACCAAGGAGGACTCGCAGTTCTTCATGGCCTTGGGCGACACCGAGCCCGATGCCTGGGGCCGACGCGTCATCGCACGCGCGCATGCCAAGCGGCGTCAGGAAGATCCGTCGCTGGGCGCGCTGACCGAGCTTGATTACCTCTGCGCGGTCGATGATTTCAGCCGCATGGGCGCTTTGCGTCTGCGCGACAGCCGGGGCGGTTTTCTGCAGTCGGTACCGGCGGGCAAGCGCAAGACGCCGCCGTTGATCGAGCTGGAGAAAATGCTGGCCTCTTCGCAAGCCGTGGAGCTGGGCCGGGAAACCGCCGAAGACCTGAAATATCTGCAAGGCAAAGGCACGTCGCTCGGCGGCATGCGGCCCAAATGCAGCATGCTGGACGAGCAGGGATTTCTGGCGATCGGCAAGTTCCCCAGCGTGCAGGACGAGCGAAACGTCACGCGCGCCGAAGTGCTGGCACTCCAACTCGCGAAGCTGGCAGGCATTCACGCGGCCGACGCGCATGTCACCATGGTCCACGACACGCCGGTCGCCATCATCCGCCGCTTCGATCGTGGCGAGCAGGATTCGCGCATTCCCTATATCTCGGGCGCGACCCTGCTGCAGGCCAGCCGCTTGGACGAGCATGCCTACACAGAACTGCTCGACCAGATGAAAGGCGCCTGCGCCGACTACGTGAGCGACGCGCGACAACTGTGGCGACGTCTGGTGTTCAACCACCTGATCACCAACGTGGACGACCATCTGCAGAACATCGGCTTTCTCTACATGGGCCACAACCAATGGCAGCTGTCACCCGCGTTCGACATCAACCCCATGCCGGACAAGGACCGCGAATCCAAGACCTGGTTGAGCGAGGACACCGGCCCCATCACCAGCATGCAGCAGTTGATGAGCCAAGCGCCGCGCTTTTCGCTCAACAAGGAACAGGCCACCGCCGTCGTGCAGGAGGTGTTGACCGCCGTGCTGCAATGGCGCGCTGTCGGTCAATCCGCCGAAGTCGGCATGACGAAGCAGGAACTCGATGCGTTTGCACTGGCCTTCGAGCATCCCGAACTGGACGCGGCCAAAAAGATCGCGGGCCGCTGACTCGACACGATCTAAGTTGCCATCGCAACGCCGGGCAGCAACTCGCTCACCACATTGCGCAGCGTCTCGTGCTGCGCCTGCCCTTCGATGAACGACAGCATGTAGCTGCGTTCATGCCAATCGCCGTCGAGCGGCGCACTGACGAGGTCGGCCTCCGGATGCAGGCTTTGAAAGATGTCCGGCGGCATCAGTCCCACGCCAATGCCTTCGCGCACCAGAGCGAGCATGGAGTCGAAACCGCTTACCGTGAAATCGTTGCGGAACACCCGCCCGCGACTTTGGTGCGCGCGGTGCAGCGACGCAAGAATCGCCGAGCCGCGACCCAGCGTGATGATGGGCAACTCGATCAGTTGCTCCACGCTCAGCGCGCTGCTCGGCAACTCGAAATGCTGGCGGCTGTAGATCACCTCCAGATGATCCTGCCGGTAGTCGAAGCGCGGCAGGTCGATGAAGCCGCTGGTCTTTTCATAGATGCCGATGTCGATCACCTTGTCGCGCAGCAGCTTCTGAACGATACGGCTGTTCTCCTCGACGATCTGCAACACGATGCCCGGATACTTGCGCTGGATGCCCGCAATCTCGCGCGCCAGAAATGGAATGATCGCCGACTTGGGCGCGCCGATGATCACGCGGCCCTCGCGCCCATATCTCACCGCCTGCGCATCGCCCACCAGACGCTGCGTGAGGTTGTCGATCTGCCGAATGTGCGAGAGCAGCTTGGTGCCCGCCTCCGTCACCTTCACGCCATGCGGTTGGCGCTTGAACAGCTTCACGCCAAGCTGCGCCTCCAGATCGCTCACGCGTTTGGAGGCCGCCGCGACAGCCAGCCCAAGCCGATCCGAGGCGCGCGAAATGCTGCCTTCTTCGGCAATGGCGATGACCAGGCTCACGGTCGTGGTGTCGAACTTCATGGATGAAACACAGAATTCCAGAAACAGAACAATGGCGCGCGCGAACCGCTGCGCCCTCGGGATTGTCGCCGTTGTGCGAGGCCCTACGCCGCCAGTCGCTTAACCTTATGGCGGCAGAAGCTGGGGAATCCCATAGGCTCTCGTGTGCAGCTGGCATCGAAGCCACCCTAAAAGCTCCACAAGCCCCATTCGCGCCAACGCGCAAGAGACGAATTGCATGACAACCAAGAACAACGTTGCACCGCCGCCCTCACCCGCATCCGCACCCACCGCCAGCACGGGCCTTGATACGCTGGCCATCACACTGGTCATCATCGCCGGCGTTGTCTCTGCTCTGCATGTAGGCAAGGCTCCCATCGCCGTGCCGCAGATGCAGCAGGAGTTCAACCGCAGCCTCGCGGGCCTGAGCTGGGTGATGTCGGTCTTCCCCATCGTCGGCATGATCGGCGGCCTGATCGCCGGGATTCTCGTGCAGCGTCAAGGTGATCGATCCATGCTCATTCTGGGCCTGGTGATTCTCGGCGCAGCCAGCATGGCGGCGGTCGCTCTGCCCTCCTGCGGCTGGCTGATCACCACGCGCGTGGTCGAAGGCCTGGGCTTTCTGCTCATCGTCGTGGCCGCACCGGCAGTGCTCAACCGGCTGACACCGCCCGAGCGCCGCCTCATCGTGTTCGGCATCTGGAGCTGCTTCATGGGCGCAGGCATTTCGCTGTCGATGCTGCTCGGTCCCGTGCTGGGCGACTGGCATGTACTCTGGATCGTCGACGGTGCACTCGCGCTGCTGATCGCATTCGGCGTGGCCTTGAAAGTTCGCCCCGCCGCCAGCAACAAAAATCAAGCGCTGAGCATGCCCACCAGCAAAGAAATCTGGAGCGTAGCAGGTTCTCCCGCGCCGCTGTTTCTGGCCCTCGCATTCGGAGCCTACAACCTGCAGTTCTTCGCCTTCATGAGCTTTCTGCCCAGCTTTCTCATGGAGCATGCCCATCTCACCTTGCCCCAGGCAGGCATCGCCGCAGCCATCACCGTGGCCGCCAATATGTTCGGCAACCTGCTAGCAGGCTGGAGCCTGCAACGCGGCGCGCGGCCTGCCGTGCTTTTGGCTTTCACATTCGCCATCAACGGCGTGCTGGGATCACTCATCTACCTCGCACCACTCAGCGCCTGGGCCTTGATTGCCCTGTGCGTGATCTTCTCCGCCATCGCAGGCATCATCCCCGGCACCTGCATCGCCACCGCCCCACGCATCGCGCCGAAGCCTGCGTTGGCGGCATTGAGTCTCGGTGTGCTCATGCAGGGCAACTACCTTGGGCAGGTGGTGGGCCCAGTCATGTTGGGAGCATTGATGGCCAGTTGGGGATGGGCCGCAGCCGGCGGGCAGATTGCGGTGGCTGCGGTGTTTGGGGTGGCGTTGGCTGTGGGGTTTCAGAAAGCGCGACGGGCGTAGATGATAAAAACGCTCTATCTCCACACATTGCTCTTTCTAGAATTGCATCTATTCGTTAAAGTACCTATCGGTTTAAATGCAATATGAGAGTGATCTGAATGGTCAATAAGCGCACAACACTTCTATGTTTTTGCTTGATTTCTCTTGTTGCTTGCAGTCATGATGTAAACGTTAATTTAGCCACTAAAACCATGTCTGAAATTCGTTTTTGGAGTTTGATCGAACAAGCAAAAGGTTCAGGCGGCGACTTGGAGCATGCGCATCGACTGACTAGACTTTTGGTGCAGTTGCAACCAACAGAAATTATCGAATTTCAAATTCTCCTTGATCAATTCCACTCCAAAGCCTCCTTGGGAGATCTTTGGGCTGCTGGTGCGCTGCTCAACAATGGACACGCAACGGATGATGGATTTGAGTACTTTCGTTACTGGCTGATTGCTCAAGGTGAGCAAAGATATCTACGTGCACTGAGTAATCCCGACTCGCTTGCAGATCTGCATGATGCGACAAAAGATAAAGAGCAATCAAATGCAGAATGGGAGTCATATGGCGCAGCACCATATCAGGCTTACTTGACCACGACTGGAAAAAATATCCATGCAGCAGTCCAACAACAGTTGACTCAAGGTAATAAGCGATTTCCTACAAGCTCTTTCAATCTGGAAAGCTATCCTGACGACGATATAAAAAAACGCCTGCCACGTCTGTGGAAAAAGTACGGAATGAAAGCAACAGAGAGTGCCTCGTTGCAAGCCTCTTCTGATTTGCAGACGATTGAAATTGCGGGTCTTGGGCGCGTTTCAGTGGGTGACTACTTGACTCACAAGAAACTGGGCGCAGGCAAGGTCGTAAAGCTAATCGACGATGGCAGCCATGTAACCGGCATTCTGGTCTTTGGCGACAACGAACGCCCAATGCTCCTATCCGGTGATTTCTCCAAGTTTTGGGTGACTGGACGACCATAGCCCAACGGAGCACCTTATACATAAAAATGCCGGACGGCCTCACAGCCTCCGGCATTTCTTGCTTATCGCGCCAGTTCAAAAATCAAACCGGCGCAGCGTCGATCACCTGACGATCACTCGAACTCGATGATCACTTGATCCACGGCCAGCGATTCGCCCTTGCCTGCGATCACCTTGCTGACCACGCCGTCTTGCGCGGCGAAGAGGATGTTTTCCATCTTCATGGCTTCGATCACTGCCAGCTTTTCACCTGCCTGAATCTTCTGGCCAGGCTGCACTGCCACGTCGACCAGCAGGCCGGGCATGGGCGAGAGCAGGAACTTGGACATGTCTGGCGGTGCCTTGAAAGGCATGAGCTTGTGCAGCTCAGCGCCCAAGGGCGACAGCACCAGTGCGTCGATCTGCGTGCCGTTGTGGATCACGCGCAGGGCCAGCGGGTTCTTGGCGGTGCCGCGTTCGACTTGGGCGGTGAACGCCTGGCCGTTGCACTCGCCTTGCACGCGGATGTCGCCCAGACCGGCGGTGCTGGTGATGGCGTAGGTCTTGCCGTTGACGGTCACGGTGCTGGAGCGCTTTTCCAGATCGTAGTCGGTGACTTCGATCGGGAAGTGCTTGTTGTCACCCGTTGCGCCGAGCACGACGACGGTGAACTTGGCACCCACTTGCACTTCGTGGCCGGTCAGCTGGCCGCTGATGCCGGAAGCGCGTGCGCGGTAGCGACGGTTCATGTAGCCAGCCAGCGCGACGAGGAAGTCGGGATCGGCGTGAGGCACGTCTTCGGCGTGGAAGCCGTTGGCGTAGTTCTCGGCGATGAAGCCGGTGTTGAAGTCACCCGTCACGAACTTGGGATGCGCGAGCAGCGCGGCCTGGAAAGGAATGTTCGAGCTGATGCCGCGAATCACGAAGCCGTTGAGGGCTTCGCGCATCTTGGTGATGGCGTCGTTGCGGTCCTTGCCGTGCACGATGAGCTTGGCGATCATCGAGTCGTAGTACATCGGGATCTCGCCGCCTTCGTACACGCCGGTGTCCACGCGCACGCCATCCTTGATGCCGGCTTCGGACTGGAACATGTTCTGCTCCGGTGGCTGGAAGCGCACCAGACGGCCCGTCGATGGCAGGAAGTTGCGGAACGGGTCTTCCGCGTTGATGCGGCACTCGATCGCCCAGCCTTCACGCTTCACGTCGGCTTGCGCGAAGCTCAGCTTTTCGCCAGCGGCCACGCGGATCATCTGCTCGACCAGGTCGAGGCCGGTGATGCATTCCGTCACCGGGTGCTCCACCTGCAGACGCGTGTTCATTTCGAGGAAGTAGAAGTCCTGGTCCTTGCCGACCACGAATTCCACGGTACCTGCGGATTGGTACTTCACGGCCTTGGCCAGTTGCACGGCCTGCTCGCCCATGGCCTTGCGAGTCGCGTCGCTGATGAACGGCGATGGTGCTTCCTCGATCACCTTCTGGTGACGGCGCTGGATCGAGCACTCGCGCTCGTTCAGATAAATCACGTTGCCGTGCGAGTCGCCCAGCACCTGGATTTCGATGTGGCGCGGCTCCTGAACGAACTTCTCGATGAAGATGCGGTCATCGCCAAAGCTGTTGCGTGCTTCGTTCTGGCAGGACGCGAAACCTTCGTGCGCTTCCTTGTCGTTGAACGCCACACGCAGGCCCTTGCCGCCGCCGCCGGCCGAAGCCTTGATCATCACGGGATAGCCAATGTTCTTGGCGATTTCCACGGCTTGGTCCGGGCCAGCGATGGCATCGTTGTAGCCAGGAATGGTGTTGACCTTGGCTTCGTTGGCCAGCTTCTTGGAAGCGATCTTGTCGCCCATCGCAGCGATGGAGTGCGACTTGGGACCGATGAAGGCAATGCCCTCTTCTTCGCAACGCTTGGCAAAGCCTTCGTTTTCCGACAGGAAGCCGTAGCCGGGGTGCACAGCCTGTGCGCCGGTCTGCTTGCAGGCTTCGATGATTTTCTCGCCCAGCAGATAGGACTCGCGGCTGGGCGCTGGGCCCAGGCGAACGGCCTCGTCGGCCAGCTTGACGTGACGCGCTTCCTTGTCAGCGTCGGAATAGACCGCCACGGTCTTGATGCCCATCTTGCGGGCGGTGGCGATCACGCGGCAGGCGATCTCGCCGCGGTTTGCGATAAGAATCTTGGTAAACATTTCAACAATCTCCGTGCGTACTTGCTGTTCTTCTTAGAGCGGGATGTTCCCGTGCTTGCGCCACGGATTCTCAAGCTGCTTGTTCTTGAGCATCGAGAGCGAACGGCAGATGCGCTTGCGGGTTTCGTGCGGCTGGATCACGTCGTCGATGAAGCCGCGTGCACCTGCCACGAACGGGTTGGCGAAACGTTCCTTGTATTCGGCTTCGCGGGCGGCGAGCTTCACGGGATCGTTCTTGTCTTCGCGGAAGATGATTTCCACGGCGCCCTTGGCACCCATCACAGCGATTTCTGCATGTGGCCAAGCCAGATTCACGTCACCGCGCAAGTGCTTGGAGGCCATCACGTCGTACGCGCCGCCGTAGGCCTTGCGGGTGATGACGGTGATCTTCGGCACGGTGCATTCGGCGTATGCGTACAGCAGCTTGGCGCCGTGCTTGATGATGCCGCCGTACTCTTGTGATGTACCGGGCATGAAGCCTGGCACGTCCACGAAAGTGACGACCGGGATGTTGAACGCATCGCAGAAACGCACGAAACGTGCGGCCTTGATGGAGCTCTTGATGTCGAGACAGCCGGCCAGCACCAGCGGCTGGTTGGCGACGATGCCGACGGTCTGGCCTTCCATGCGCGCAAAGCCGATGATGATGTTCTTGGCGTATTCGGGTTGCAGCTCGAAGAAGTCGCCATCGTCCACCGTCTTGACGATGAGTTCCTTCATGTCGTACGGCTTGTTCGCGTTTTCAGGAACCAGCGTGTCGAGGCTCAGGTCAGCGCGGTCGGCCGGGTCGCGGCTTGGGCGAACCGGTGGCTTTTCCTTGTTGTTGAGCGGCAGGTAGTTGTACAGGCGACGCAGCATCATCAGTGCTTCGACGTCGTTCTCGAAGGCCATGTCGGCCACACCGCTCTTGGACGTGTGCGTCACCGCGCCGCCGAGTTCTTCGGCAGTCACTTCTTCGTGCGTCACTGTCTTCACGACTTCAGGGCCGGTCACGAACATGTAGCTCGAATCCTTGACCATGAAGATGAAGTCGGTCATCGCGGGCGAGTACACCGCACCGCCAGCGCAGGGGCCCATGATCATGGAGATCTGCGGCACCACGCCCGAAGCCATCACGTTCTTCTGGAACACGTCGGCATAGCCGCCGAGCGAGGCCACGCCTTCTTGAATGCGCGCACCGCCCGAGTCGTTCAGGCCGATCACCGGAGCGCCGACCTTCATGGCCTGGTCCATGATCTTGCAGATCTTCTCAGCGTGCGTTTCCGACAGCGCGCCGCCGAACACGGTGAAGTCCTGGCTGAACACGAAGACCAGACGGCCATTGATCATGCCGTAGCCGGTGACCACGCCGTCGCCGGGGATCTTGGTGTCTTCCATGCCGAAGTCCGTGCAGCGGTGCTCCACGAACATGTCCCATTCTTCGAACGTGCCGTCGTCCAGCAGCAGCTCGATGCGTTCACGCGCGGTGAGCTTGCCCTTCTTGTGCTGGGAGTCGATGCGCTTTTGGCCGCCTCCGAGTCGCGCGAGTTCGCGCTTTTTTTCCAGTTGCTCAAGGATGTCTTGCATGGTCGCTTCTTTCAGTGAAATACCGTGAGAGATGGCAATTGAGAGATTATTCAGATGGTTGTGTCTTGTGCCGCAAGCAAGGCGCGTGCGGCAGTCGATGCGGCGACGCGGCCCGCGGCCACGTCGGATTGCATTTGGGGCAGCAGCCCGCGCACTTGCGGGTGGCTGCGGAAGGCTTGCTTGAGACCGAAGTCGATGCGCTCCCACATCCACGCCAGCGATTGCTTTTCGCGGCGCAGTTGCAGCTTGCCGTTGTTGGTTTGCAGGCGTTTGAATTCATCGACGGCGTTCCAGAAGCTGTCCACGCCATCGCCCTTCAAGGCGCTGATCTGCACCACGCGGGGCTGCCACAGCAGCTCGTTGTGATGCGCGTGATCGGGGTTGCCGTGCATGCCGAGCAAACGCAGGCTCGATGTGATCTGCGCCTGCGCGCGCGTTGCCGCGTGGGGGTCGATGTCGGCCTTGTTGATCACCACCAGATCGGCGATTTCCATCACGCCCTTTTTGATGGCTTGCAGGTCGTCACCAGCGTTCGGCAGTTGCAGCAGGCAGAACATGTCCGTCATGCCGTGCACCGCGATTTCGCTTTGGCCGACGCCGACGGTTTCGATGATCACCACATCGTAGCCCGCCGCCTCGCAGACCAGCATGGACTCGCGCGTCTTCTCTGCCACACCGCCCAAAGTGCCACTCGAAGGGCTTGGGCGAATGTAGGCATTCGGGTTGACGGAGAGATGCTCCATGCGCGTCTTGTCGCCCAGAATCGAGCCACCGGACACCGTCGATGAAGGATCGATCGCCAGCACCGCCACGCGCAGACCCTTGCCGATCAGGTACAGCCCCAGCGTTTCGATGAACGTGGATTTGCCCACGCCCGGAACGCCGCTGATGCCCAGTCGGAACGACTTGCCGGTGTGCGGAAGCATGGCGGTCAGCAGTTCATCGGCCTGCGCACGATGATCGGCGCGGGTCGATTCCAGCAGTGTGATGGCCTTGGCCATGGAACGCCGCTGCACTGCCGGATTGCCCTGCAGAATGCCGTTCAACAACTCCTGTGGAGTCATGCCGGTCACGCAGCCTGTGCCTTGCGGATCTGCTCCAGCACATCCTTCGCGCTGGCCGGAATCGGTGTGCCGGGGCCATAGACGCCCTTCACACCCGCGCCGTACAGGAAGTCGTAGTCCTGCGCAGGAATCACGCCGCCGACGAAGACGATGATGTCGTCAGCGCCTTGCTTCTTGAGCTCTTCGATGATGGCAGGAACCAGCGTCTTGTGGCCTGCAGCCAGCGTGGAAACACCGACAGCGTGCACGTCGTTTTCAATCGCCTGGCGAGCGCACTCTTCCGGTGTCTGGAACAGCGGGCCCATGTCCACGTCGAAGCCCAGATCGGCAAACGCGGTGGCAACCACCTTGGCGCCACGGTCGTGACCGTCCTGGCCGAGCTTGGCGATCATCACGCGTGGGCGGCGGCCCAGGTCTTCGGCGGCGGTGTTGATTTCGCCCTTGAGCTTGTCCCAACCTTCTGCGGAGTCATAAGCAGCAGCGTACACACCGGTCACCTTTTGTGTATCGGCACGATGGCGGCCGAATTCCTTTTCGAGCGCGTCGGAGACTTCACCCACGGAAGCGCGCAGGCGGATGGCCTTGATGGCCAGATCCAGCAGGTTGCCCTGGCCGGACTTGGCGGCTTCGGTCAGCGCAGCCAGTGCGGCTTGCACGGCCTTGTCGTCGCGCTTGGCCTTCATGTCGTTCAGGCGCTTGATCTGGTTGTCGCGCACCTTGACGTTGTCCACTTCAAGGATGTCGACCTTGTCTTCCTTGGCCAGCTTGTACTTGTTTACGCCGACGATCACGTCCTTGCCGGAGTCGATGCGCGCCTGCTTTTCAGCGGCGGCGGCTTCGATCTTCAGCTTGGCCCAGCCGCTGTCCACGGCCTTGGTCATGCCGCCCATTTCTTCGACTTCTTCGATGATCTTCCACGCGGCATCGGCCATGTCCTGCGTGAGCTTTTCCATCATGTAGGAGCCAGCCCATGGATCGATCACGTTGGTGATGTGGGTCTCTTCCTGAATGATGAGCTGCGTGTTGCGGGCGATGCGGGCGCTGAACTCGGTGGGCAGTGCAATCGCTTCATCCAGCGCGTTGGTGTGCAGCGACTGCGTGCCGCCGAACACGGCTGCCATCGCTTCAATCGTGGTGCGCACGACGTTGTTGTACGGGTCCTGCTCGGTGAGCGACCAGCCGGAGGTCTGGCAGTGCGTGCGCAGCATCAGGCTCTTGGGCTTCTTGGCACCCGTACCCTTCATGATGCGGCACCACAGCAGACGGGCGGCGCGCATCTTGGCGATTTCCAGATAGAAGTTCATGCCGATCGCCCAGAAGAACGAGAGGCGGCCCGCGAATTCATCCACGTCCATGCCCTTGGCGATGGCGGTCTTCACGTATTCCTTGCCGTCCGCCAGCGTGAACGCGAGTTCCAGCGCCTGGTTGGCACCGGCTTCCTGCATGTGATAGCCCGAGATCGAGATCGAGTTGAACTTGGGCATGTTCTTGGCCGTGTACTCGATGATGTCGCCGATGATCTTCATCGACGGCTGCGGCGGGTAAATGTAGGTGTTGCGCACCATGAACTCTTTCAGAATGTCGTTCTGAATGGTTCCGGAGAGCTTGTCCTGGGAAACGCCCTGCTCTTCCGCTGCCACCACGTACCCGGCCAGCACGGGCAGCACAGCGCCGTTCATGGTCATGGAGACGGAAACCTTGTCCAGCGGGATCTGGTCGAACAGGATCTTCATGTCCTCGACCGAATCGATTGCCACACCGGCCTTGCCGACGTCGCCCGTCACGCGAGGATGGTCGGAGTCGTAGCCACGGTGCGTAGCCAGGTCGAACGCCACGGAAACGCCCTGACCACCCGCAGCCAGTGCCTTGCGATAGAAGGCGTTGGATTCTTCAGCGGTGGAAAAACCTGCGTACTGGCGGATCGTCCATGGGCGCACGGCGTACATCGTGGCCTGCGGGCCACGGATGTAGGGCTCCATGCCCGGCAGCGTGTTGGTGTATTGCAGACCGCTGATGTCTTCCTCCGTGTACAGCGGCTTGACCGAAATGCCATCCGGCGTGATCCAGTTCAGTGCCGACACGTCGCCATTGGGCGCGGACTTGGCGGCGGCTTTGTGCCAGTCTTCCATACTGGGAGCGGCAAAGTTGTCTCGGGGTTTGGATGCGTCGGTCATGGCAATGGAGTCTTTGGAGGAAGTTGGATGGCTACCTGAAGGGTGTGCCAAATTTCGTTATGCAAAAAGACGTAGCGAATTCATAATTATTGATCCAAAATTTTGAATTCAGCGTAAATTGTCATATCTTTGTCGGAAATTCAGATCACGGGAATGTCGCGAAGGTGATTCATGTAAACCATGATTTTTCGGAAATCACGTTTACGTAAACGTCAATTCTAGCCACTGATCCGCGACTTTTATCAAAAACTGCAGGCTTGTTTGTTGACAGGCCGAACAACACCGCTACTGCTCTCGAACAAAAAAGATCGGTTTCGAGCGCGGTCGCGACTGTTGCACAAGTTTCTTACAGCCCGCCTTACAACCGCATTGTCTTTGTCGACTACGCCTGCCTCCCCTAGAATCTCGCCCCTACCTATGAGCATTGCCACCCTTTCTCCCCGCGCGTTGTACGAAGAAGTTGCCGAATTGCTGCGCCAGCGGATCTTTTCGGATGAGCTTGCGCCCGGCAGCTGGATCGACGAGGCGAAGATCGCGGAGGAATTCGGCATCAGCCGCACGCCGCTGCGCGAGGCGCTCAAGGTGCTGGCCTCCGAAGGCCTGATCACCATGAGGGTGCGGCGCGGTGCCTGGGTGACCGAGGTCACGCACGAGGACATGAAGCAGGTCTACCACCTGCTCGCCCTGCTGGAGAGCGACGCCGCCGCCTGGGTCGCCGAATTTGCCAGCCCCGTGCAACTGGCCGAATTGCATGGTCTGCATGCCGAGCTGGAACAGGCCACGCTTGATCGCAAGAAATTCTTCGGCATCAACGAGCAGTTCCACATGCGGATTCTCGAAGCCACCAAGAACAAATGGCTGTTCCAGATGGTGCAGGACCTGCGCCGCGTGATGAAGCTCAGTCGCCACAACTCGCTGCTCAAGTCCGGCCGCATTTCGCATTCGCTGGAAGAGCACGCCATCATCATGGCCGCGTTCGACGCGCACGACCCCGAAGCCGCGCGCAAAGCCATGCAGACGCATTTCATGCAAGGCTTGAACGCGGCCGGTTGAAACAACAGGTTTCCCCGACTTCAAACAGCGGACCTTCGAAGCGCAGCGAGCCCTCGAATCACCAGCCCCAACGCAGAGACAGGGCCTGAGACGAGGCGTGCCGACGCTGACAGTACTCTCGTACGGCAAGGAGGCACAACGAAGGATCAGGCCCTGTCTCTGCGCGCCAGCAGGGTTAGCCAATCGAAGCCGCAGGCTTCGCCCCTACCGAAATTCTTTTGTTCCAGACTGAAACCTGGGTGACTCAAACGGGCGCGGGTTTTCCCTTCTATGGGTAAGATGTTTGGCTTCGATGCAAGCATGTGAGCCGGTTTGAGGTCGGCACCGTTCCTTTCAATGGGTGAACCGCATGCCTGCCGCCGTCTCCCTCACTGGTTGCTGCATGAATTCGCCTGTCACTGAACTACAAGACGTCCATACCCTTCCAGCCTTGTTCGCCACCCGCGTGCGCCTGACTCCCGACGGCGAAGCCTATCGCCAATGCGATGCGCACGGAGATTGGAAAAGCCTGACCTGGCGCGAAACCGAATCCGAGATCGCCCGTTTCTCCCGCGCTCTGGCCATGACCGGCCTGCCGGAAAAATCGCATGTTGCCATCCTGCTGCCCAATGGCCTGAACGCCATGTGCATCGACCAGGCCGTGATGGCCACTGGCTGCGTGCCCGTGCCGCTGCACGCCATCGACAACCCCGGCAGCATCGCCTACATCCTGAACGACGCGGAAGTCGCGCTGCTGGTGCTCACCGACAGCGCGCAATGGCAGCACATCGCCGACGCCTGCGAGAGCTTCCCCCACCTGCGCGGCGTGGTCATCGCCACGGGTGAAGCCATTCCCGCGGCGGGCGACAAACCATCGCACCAGATTCCCGTCGCACCGCTGGACGAGTGGTTGGCCGCCGCGCCTGCAAGTCAGCCTCTGCCACCACCGCCAGCCCCGGACGATCTGGCCGCCATCGTCTACACCAGCGGCACCACCGGCAAGCCCAAGGGCGTGATGCTCACGCATGGCAATGTGATCGCGGACGTGAAGGCGGTGATGCAGCGCATCTCGCCCGTGGCGTCGGACGTTTTCCTGTCGTTCCTGCCGCTTTCGCACACCTTCGAGCGCACGGGTGGCTACTACCTGCCCATCGCCTCGGGCAGTTGCGTGGTCTACGCGCGCTCGGTCGCGCAGATCGCGCAGGACATGTTGATCGTCAAGCCCACGATTCTGGTGTCCGTACCGCGCATCTACGAACGCGTGCATGCCAAGCTGCTTGAAATGCTGTCGTCGTCGGGCTTCAAGATGCAGCTCTTTCAGGCCGCGCAAACCGTGGGCTGGCGCAAGTTCTGCGCTGCGCAAGGCCTGCCCGCGCCCAAGGAAGATGGCGACGACACTGGCGGCTGGATGCGCGCCCTGCCCTGGCCGCTCTTGCGTGCGCTGGTGGCCAAACCGCTGCTCGAAAAATTCGGTGGCCGCGTGCGCGTGGCGGTCAGCGGCGGCGCACCACTGTCGCCGAGCATCGCCAAATGCTTTCTGGGCCTCGGCCTGCCGCTGATTCAGGGTTATGGCATGACGGAGACCACGCCTGTCGTGTCCGTCAACACGCTGACTGACAACGACCCGTCCACCGTGGGCCGCGCCCTGCCCGGCGTCGAAGTCCGCATCGGCGAAAACCGCGAGTTGCAAGTGCGCGGCCCCATCGTCATGAAGGGCTACTGGAAGCGCCCCGAAGACACGGCGCGCATTCTGGCGGAAGACGGCTGGCTCGGCACGGGTGATCAGGCCGAACTCGTGGACGGTGGCCGCATCCGCATCCTTGGCCGCATCAAGGAAATCATCGTCACCTCCACCGGCGAAAAAGTGCCGCCGGGCGATTTGGAAATGGCGATCACCGCCGATCCGCTGTTCGCGCAGGCGTTTGTAGTCGGCGAAAACCGCCCGTTCATTGCCTGCGTCGCATCGGTGAACGACGAGAAATGGCGCAAGTTGGCCGTTGATCTGCAACTCGACCCGGAAGACCCTGCCAGCCTGGGCAAGCCCGCCGTGGAAAAGGCCGCGCTCGATCGCATCGCCAAGCAGACCACCAGCTTTGCGCGCTATGCCGTGCCCCGCGCCATCCACCTGACGCGCGAGGCCTGGACCATCGAAAACACCTTCATGACGCCCACGCTCAAGCTCAAGCGCAACAACCTGATGGGCTACTACGGCGAAGCCATCGACGCGATGTATAACAAGCCTGCGCCGCGCTGATCCATTCGTTCTGTTCGTTCGACGCCCCCAACGCAAATCGAGCCACCTTCCGAAAGGAAAGTGGCTCGATTGCTTTGCGACTACAGCTTGTTGATCAGCGGCGTGACTTCAAGTGCTTGCGTCCCGCAAAACCCGCAATCGCCATCGCCAACACCATCAATGCGATGGGGTTGTCCACGGGCACGGGCGTTGCGGCTCCTCCCGGTGGTGTGGCCTTGGCCTGCACGGTGAAGGTCTGCGACTGCGGCGCGATGCCCGAGCCAGGGATGTCCACGGTCATCGTTGTCGTGCCCACAGGCAAATTGGCCGGTCCCGTTGCGCTGAAGGCGTTGCCCGCGACAGCAGCATTCACGACGGTGGTCGCCTTGGTCAGTGACTTTGCCGTGCCAGCCTTTGTGGCGGTGTCGAAAGTGATCGTCACCGTGCTGCCATCGGCCACGTTCGTGGTCGTGCCACTGACCACTGGGGCCGTACCTTCCGTCACTGTTCCAATCGCTGCGAGTGTCATCGTCGGCACAGCAACCACGGGTCCGCCCGTCTGGCGCAGCACGATGCTGTAGAGGCCCGCCGCAGCCGCGGGCTTGTTGATGTTGATCTGGTAGGACTTGCCGGCCTCCACGTTGAATGGCAGCGTATACAGATCCTGGCCTTGCGATGTTTGCGCCCCGACTCCGGCCACTTTCAGGTCAGGCACGAAGCTGCCCTTTCCGTCCATGGTGATGGTCACCTGACCCGAGGCAATCGCATTGAAGACAAACATGGGCTCCGGATTGCCGGAACTCTGCGCGAACCCGTAGTACCTCACATTGAGCGGCAGATTGACGCTGGTGCGCGAGAACGGAAGGGTCTGGCTCAGCTCATCCATCAACTCGACCCACTGCTGCTGTGCCTGAGCACTCTCGATCACGGTATAGGAGCCGCCTCCTGCAAGAATCGAGGCGATCACGCCATCCGGCTTCTCTGCCACCTTCGTGAGGAGCGGCTTTTCCCCATACAACTCACCGAGTGATCGGCTCGACTTGGTTGGATCCTTGATCGGTTGCAGGTGACCCATATGGGTCTGAATGCCCTTGGCGTTGGCGTCATCGATGGCTCGCTGCACCACGTTCCAGCCGGCATTGTTGTCCAGGTCAGAAAGCAGATAGATGCGCGGTTTGTTCAGGTCGGTATCCAGAGTGGCCGGTGCCGGGTACATGCCAAGCAGCATGGCCGCACTGGCGCGCACTGCGGCTGCGATATCCGTGTCGCCATAGGAATCGATGGCGTCGAAGACTTTGAGTTCGGCCAGCTTCGCGGGGTCGTAGAAATCAGACAGCACAGAGACCGAACTGTCGAAATCCATTGCCGCCACAGAGAGCCGTTTGCTGCCCTGGCTCACGCCAGCGAGCACCTCGGCGTTGCGCACACCCATCTTCGCCAGCATGGAGTGTGCGGCCTGGATACGCAAATTGCCACTATCGGTCTCGCGATTGCTGCCCGAGCTGTCGACGGCGATCACTGCGTACTTTCTGGGATCATCCAGCTTGATGGAAAACACCTCGGCATTGCCGTAGTAAGGCCCGGTCTTCACCGCGCCAGCACCGGAGCCCTCTCCAGAGGCCGTTCCCTTGACCATCAGCACCACCTTGTACTCCGACTGGGATGCGCTCTGTCGCAGAGCATTGACGATCTGCTGGACCTGCGCACGCGGCATCACATACTGATAGAGATTGCCGCTCGATGTGACATGCGCACCCAACTGCCCGGTCTTCAGCTTGAGCAGCAGTTTGTCCAGTGTTTCGTTGTAGAACAGCAGCTCGAACTCATCGAGGCCGGGCATGGTGCCAGTCTTGAGCTGCAACCAGCGCAGAATCACCGGGTCGCTGTCCAGATCACGTTTGGCGGGCGAGTCGATGTCGCGGAACGGATCTGCGATGTAGGTGGTGTTGAGGTGCGCCCCCATTCCGAACTCCGCTGTCACGGCACCGATCTGAATGGCCTTCTCCAGGTTTTGCTTTGACACCGCGCCGACGTTGTCGAGCGTGCCGATGGCCGAGCCCACATGCAGGCGATAGATCTGCGTGTAGAAGTCGCTGAAACCATCCAATGCCTTGCCGTTGATGGCGCTTTGCATGATCGAGCGGAAAGGAATGGAAATGTTTTCCTTGCAGTACTGGGTGCAGGTGGCGCGGCGATTGGCCTCTTCGCCAGCATCCGTCATGTCCCACATGAAGCGGGCCACGGCGGCTTCGCTGTCTTCGCCGTACACATTGGGAACGCCATACAACGCGGCGCTTGACTCCAGCGGCAAGGCTCCCACCTGCCCGCCAAGGTTGGCCCGGTGGAACACGTCATCACCGATGTAGGGCATCAGTGCGGCGTACTTGCTGCTCTTCCAGTAATGGGTGGCGTACCAGCTTGCAAACGACTCTTCCATCGCGAGGCGATTGGACATCTGCTTGTTGAGGTACGTCCCCGGATTGCCCCCTTCGTCGTATTGATTGCCGACCGTGTGGTTGCCGCCTCCGCTCAGAATGGAGTTGTTGGCGCGGCTGATGGCGTGGGCATATTCATGGGCAAGCACATCCCACATAAAGGATTGAACCGAGTCAACCGCGATGGCTTTTGTGTTTGGATCGTAAAACGCGCCATTGCTATCCATGGTCACATTCGTCCGCACCTCGGTCAGCACAGGCACGTTGCCCGCACCGACTGCCGTTGTTCCACGCGTCGCCAATTCATAGATCGCCTGAAATACCGACCACGACTGCGCATATCCCGACGAGTAGTCGGTCGGAGTGATATCCAGATCCGTGCGCTGGTCGAATCCCACCATGAGGGTCGCATTCGTCGACGTTACGCCGTTGCCCACTTTCACAACGAAGGTGGAATGCTCGCCCACGATCCAGACTCTGTACTGCAGGTTGTCGACCGGAGCCGTGAACTTGAACTGACCGTTCGCATCGAGTTGCCCGCTTGCAAACACTCCTTGTGTATAGGGGGACGAATCCGTCACGTCGGCCAGATTGGCGACGAGCACCCTGGCACCTTCCAGCGGCAAAAACTGCGTATAGCTTGCGTCCTTCGACCAGCGGATGCTGATCGTCACTTGCTCGTCCTTGGCCACTTTCGCAGCTTTGCGCAGCACCTTGGTTGGCGTGCTTGCGCGCGGAATCTCGTCAATGATCTGATCCGTTTCGGTTTTCCAGATCTGTTGGTACTGTTTCAGGTCTTCGGCGGAAAGCAGTTGTTCCATCGCACGCGGCCCAGACTCTTCGCCGGATGGCCTGCTGGCCTTGAGCCTGGTTTCGGTAGCGGCAGCCTTGCTTTTCAAGGCCTGAAGCTTGGTGTCGGCACGCAGTCGATATGCCGCCATGCTGCTCACGATGTTGCCGGCATCGCTGCTGTAGTAAACCCGGCCGTCTTTCAAGAGAATCCAGAAGTACAGCGAAGTCCTGAAACTGTTGGCCTGAAAATCTGCCCTGACTCGGTACATGCCTTCGCGGCTGAATTGCGGGCGCGCGCGCAACTCATGCTCCGCGTCCCGTGTGGAAAAGGTCCGGGGATCGAGGCGCAGACCCTGCAGATCGTCCATGCTGGAGGTCAGCACTTCGAACGTCACGCTACCCTCGGTGCTGCCCGAAAGGTGCACCAGATGCAACGGCAGCTCGAACTGCGCCTCAAGAACGCCCGGTTGCTCCAGTACATCCCGAACAACGGCACCAGGCAATTTCTGCACCGGCAACGTCGCATGGGCCTCGTTGCTCCCCAGACTCAAACCAAGGCCTAGACATAAAGCCATCAAAAGCCAAAACCACTGGCCCGTCCACGCACTGCGCCGCTTCAACATCTTGAATCCCCCTGTGTGATGCCGCCTCAACGCTCCACCTCTGTCCGTGAGGAATTCACGACGCATCAGTCGGCCCGTTGACGACACAGGAAAGTTAACAAGTCGTTGACATTATTCAAACCCTACCAAGGTAGGGAAATTGATAAAGAGTTTTACAAACACGCATGGACGCGAGCAAAGCCTTGCTCCAGCAAGCGCAAGCGTCCAGAGTGCACAATATCGCCCTTCTCCCAGAGGCAAACGGACCCGGAGGAAGCACGAATCCGGGTGCTTTCGGCGTTGATCGGGAGGCAGCCAGTGCTGCAAACAGCACTCCAATCCAGCATGAACACTGAAAAAAACACTCCGTCGAACCCAGCATCTTTCAGCCCTTGGCGCATGTCGGTCGCACCCATGATGGACTGGACCGACCGCCATTGTCGTCATCTACACCGCCTGCTGAGCCGCCATACCTTGCTCTATACCGAGATGGTGACGACCGGCGCTCTGGTGCATGGTGATGTGGAGCGTCATCTGCGTTTTGGTGAGGCCGAGCATCCCGTCGCGCTGCAGTTGGGCGGCAGCGAGCCTGCCGATCTGGCGCACAGTGCCAAGCTGGGCGAGCAATGGGGTTATGACGAGATCAATCTGAACTGCGGCTGCCCCAGCGAGCGCGTGCAGCGTGGCGCGTTTGGCGCCTGCCTGATGAACGAGCCGCAACTGGTGGCCGATTGCGTGAAGGCCATGGTGGACACGGTGTCCGTGCCGGTGACGGTCAAGCACCGCATTGGCATCGACAAGGTCGAGGAATACGGCTTTGTGCGCGACTTCGTGGGCCAGGTGGCGGATGCGGGTTGTACGGTGTTCATCGCCCATGCGCGCAATGCCTGGCTCAAGGGCCTGTCGCCCAAGGAAAACCGCGAGATTCCTCCGCTGCGTTATGACGTGGTGGCGCAGTTGAAGAAGGATTTTCCGCATCTGACGATTGCCATCAACGGTGGTTTCGTCGCGGATGCCTCCGTGCTGGAGCAACTCGACGTGGTGGACGGCGTGATGGTCGGCCGCGAGGCTTATCACAACCCGTGGTGGCTGGCGCGCTGGGACGAGCTGTTCTACGGCGATGCGCCGAACGATCTGACGCGCGAACTGGTCGAGGAGCGCATGGTGGATTACATGGAGTACGAAGCGGCCAAGTACGGCACGCATTGGTATTCGATCGCCCGCCATATGCTGGGTCTGCGCAACGGTCTGCCGGGTGCGCGGCGCTGGCGTCAGGTGTGGAGCGACCATCGCCTGAAGCATCTGCCTGCGCGTGAGGTGATGCAGATTGCGCGCACCAAGCCCGCAGCGGCGGCTGCGCAGGCTGAGTGGGCCGAAGTTCAAGGCCAGTAAGTCAAATTTGAGCGGCGATTGATTTATCGCTAGCTCAAGCGCATCATGCCTTTCAATAGAGGCTTTCTCCTACAGGCAATTGGCGGGCGGGTGTGTGGTTTGGAATAGCATCCCAGCACCGGCAAACCGCTGAAGCATCGCTCGCGGCACGCCTGATTTTCTGGATGTACTGCGCATGGCTTCCAACCTTCCCAAAAACGATCTGCCAGCGGAGGAACACGCGTTCCGCCAATACTACGCACAGGAGCTGCCTGTGCTGGAGCATGCCTGCGCGTTCTACATGGCGCTGCTGCAATCGGTGCTCTCCAAGGTCGAGGGCATTGAAATCTCCAAGGTCGAGGGCCGCGTCAAGGACCGTGAGGAATGCCTGCGCAAGTTCTCGCGCAAGTACCGCGTCACGCTGGAGGAAGCCGGGCTCGACTATGACATCCAGGACTACATCACCGATCTGATCGGCCTGCGCGTGGTCTGCCTGTATGAAGACGAACTGGAAAAGGTCGCCGAGATCGTTCGCCATTTTTTCGATGTGATCGACGTGACCGACAAGGTCAGCGCCGTGGAAAGCACGGAGGCCTCGTTCGGCTACAAGGGGCTGCACTTGGACCTGCGCCTCAACGCCGAGCAGGCCGCCCTGCCCGAGAACGCGGCCTACGCGCATATTCCGTTCGAGCTGCAGGTGCGCACCATCATTCAGGATTCCTGGAGCGTGCTGGATCACAAGATCAAGTACAAGAAGTCGATTCCTGCCGAACTCAAGCGCCGCATCAATGTGCTTTCGGCGCTGTTCGAGCTGGCCGACCGCGAATTCCGCCAGATTCGTGATGCGACCGACGCCGAACTGCTGCGCGCCGTGGACGAAACCGCCAATCTGGACGATTCGGACGAGGGCGACATCGCGCCGCAGTTGGTCACCATGGGCAGCGAGCTCAACGCTTTCACGTTTCTCAAGATCGCCCAGCATTTCTTCAAGGATTTCGAGTTCGACCCGCACAAGGTCGACATGTTCGTGGACGACGTGCGCGCTTGGGTACCCAGCATCACCCGCTCGCGCTTCAACGCGCTGATGCGTGAAAACATCGCCGTGGTCAAGCGCTACAAGCAGTTCTTCGACGAACAGAACCCCGGCGCCAGTTTCAATCCCTACACCGTGATCCGGCACTGCCTGTATCTGGGGGACAAGACCGTCTTCCGCCGCGCGCTGCGCAACAGCTCACGCGAGGCTTTCGAAGCCTGGCTGCTGATGAACGTGCCCGTGCAGAACCTCTGAGTTCATTGCGCTTCCCCACCGGCTGCTGACGGCTCGCCCGCATCGCGGCGGGATTTCGTGCGTCCATGTGAGTGGATCCTCGCTGTCAATTCCACGTAATCCAAGGGTGCGACACTTGATTCGCATCAATTTTCTACCAACCCCATGCGTGTTTATCGGGTTCTCCACGAAGAAAATTTATCGGATCGTGTCGTTTAATAACAAAAGTTTGCAATGTGTTTGTGTGTCAAACAAGAAATATCTCCTCTGAAAGCGTGTTGTCCCACAGCGTGTAGGTGATTCCACTCTCTGACAACTGCCCAAAACCCCTGTTATATTGCACTGCAACATTACTGAAAGTGGTCCCACTGATGCTCTACACCATTTACGAAGCACAGCGCTCTCTGATGGAGCCCTTTGCCGAACTCGCGCAAGTGGCCTCCAAAATGTTCAGCAACCCTCAAACACCCTTGAGTCAGACCACATTGGCCCAGCGCATGGCTGCCGGCTACGATCTGATGTATCGATTGGGCAAGGACTACGAAAAGCCGCAGTTCGGCATCGTCACCGTCAAGGTCGATGGCGTCGAAGTGGCGATTCACGAGCGCGTCGAAGTCGACAAGCCGTTCTGCGAGCTGCGCCGCTTCAAGCGTTTCTCCGACGATCCACCGACTCTGGCCACGCTCAAGACCCAGCCTGTGGTGCTGATCGTCGCGCCGCTGTCCGGCCACTACGCCACCCTGCTGCGCGACACGGTCAAGACCATGCTCAGCGGCCACAAGGTCTACATCACCGACTGGAAGAACGCCCGTCTGGTGCCCACGTCGCAAGGTGAGTTCCACCTCGACGACTATGTGAACTACGTGCAGGAATTCATCCGTCATCTGCAGTCCGTCTATGGCAACTGCCACGTGATGAGCGTCTGTCAGCCGACCGTTCCGGTGCTGGCCGCCATTTCGCTGATGGCCTCGCGCGGCGAGAAGACGCCTCTGACGATGACCATGATGGGCGGCCCGATCGATGCTCGCCGTTCGCCAACTGCCGTGAACAATCTGGCCACGCAGCACAACATCGAATGGTTCGAGAACAACGTGATCTACCGCGTTCCCGAGAAATTCCCCGGCTCCGGTCGCCGCGTCTACCCCGGCTTCATGCAGCACAGTGGCTTCGTGGCGATGAACCCCGACCGCCATGCCAAGAGCCACTACGACTACTTCAAGGATCTGGTGCGCGGTGACGACGCCAGCGCCGAGGCGCACCGCAAGTTCTACGACGAGTACAACGCCGTGCTCGACATGGACGCCGACTACTACCTCGAAACCATCGAGACGGTGTTCCAGAAGTACCGTCTGGTCGAAGGCACTTGGGACGTGAAGTCGCCCGAAGGCAACCTCGAGCGCGTGCGCCCACAGGACATCACGACCACGGCCCTGCTGACCGTCGAAGGCGAACTGGACGACATCTCCGGCTCCGGCCAGACCGAAGCCGCCCAGGACATCTGCTCCGGCATTCCGAAGGAAGACCGCTCGCACATGGAAGTCACGGGTGCCGGTCATTACGGCATCTTCAGTGGCCGCCGTTGGCGCGATCTGGTCTACCCACGCGTGCGTGAGTTCGTGCTGGCGCACCAACCAGCCGCTCAGGCAGTCGCCGCACCTGTCAAGCGTCAGGCAGCCTGATAGGTTGTTCAGAACCGGCGTAACATCGGGCATGCCCGAGCAGCACGCCCCTACGAACAAAATCACGTCAGTCAAGCCCACGGCCAACCCTCTCGACGGGTTGGCCGTTCTCATTGATGCCGCCCTGCCGCAGACGCAATGCACGCGCTGCGGCTATCCCGACTGCGCCTCCTACGCCCGTGCCATTGCCGCCAACGAAGCGGCCATCAACCAATGCCCGCCAGGCGGCGAGGAAGGCGTGGCGCGGCTGGCCGCCATCACCGGCCAACCTGCCACCGCGCTCAACCCCGAAAACGGCTACGAAGGCCCGCTCACGCTCGCCGTGATCGACGAGAACTGGTGCATCGGCTGCACGCTGTGCATCAAGGCCTGCCCGACCGACGCCATCGTCGGCGCGAACAAGCGCATGCACACCGTGATTGCCGAACACTGCACGGGATGCGAGCTGTGCATTCCCGTCTGCCCGGTCGATTGCATTTCGCTCGACAACATCAGCGGATCGCAAACCGGCTGGGCTGCCTGGAGTGACGGTTTGGCAGAACATGCCCGAAAGCGCTACACCCGCCATCTGGCACGCGAGCGGCATACGCCCGCGGTGGCTGCGAACGCCAAAGCTGCTGCCGTCGCTGCAGAATCGCTGACCGCCGTTGCTGCCCCAGTGGCCGCTGCAGAAGCTGTCGATCCGAAAAAAGCCATGATCGCGGCGGCCATGGCGCGCGCCCGCGCCAAGCGAGGCGAAGGCGGGCAAGGCTGAAACGCCTGATTTCATTGCGAGTGCCGTGGGCGCTTGCGCATCCACCATAATTGCACCCATGAATCCCCTGCTCTCACTTTTGCAGCCGTATCCGTTTGAGCGCCTGCGCCAACTTTTTGCGGGGGTCACGCCCGCGCCTGAATACCGAGCCATCAGTCTGGGTATCGGTGAACCCAAACATCCCACGCCGCAACTCATCAAGGACGCTCTGGCAGCCAACTTCGACGGCTTGGCCGCCTATCCCGCGACCGCTGGCGACATCAAACTGCGCGAAGCCTGCGCGGCCTGGATGGATCGCCGTTATGGCGTGAAGGTCAATCCTGCCAACCAGATTCTCCCCGTGAACGGCTCACGCGAGGCGCTGTTTTCCTTCGCGCAGACCGTGATCGACCCAAGCCAACCCGGCGCAACCGTCGTCAGCCCGAACCCGTTCTATCAGATCTACGAAGGTGCGGCCCTGCTCTCCGGCGCCACGCCCTACTTCGCGCCCAGCGTGGCCGAGCGCAATTTCGCCGTGGACTGGGATTCCGTGCCCGCCGACGTCTGGCAGCGCACGCAACTGATCTTCGTCTGCTCGCCCGGCAACCCGACCGGCGCGGTGATGCCGCTGTCCGAGTGGGAAAAGCTGTTCGCGCTGTCCGACAAGTACGGTTTCGTGATCGCCTCGGACGAGTGCTACAGCGAAATCTACTTCCGTGACGAGGCGCCTCTGGGCGGCCTCGAAGCCGCCACCAAGCTGGGCCGCACCGACTTCAAGCGCCTGATGATGTTCACCAGCCTGTCCAAGCGCAGCAATGTGCCGGGCATGCGCAGCGGCTTTGTCGCGGGCGATGCGGAACTGATCAAGTCCTTCCTGCTGTATCGCACCTACCACGGCGGCGCAATGAGCCCGACCATCCAGCAGGCCAGCATCGCAGCGTGGAACGACGAGCAGCATGTGATCGAAAACCGCGCGCTGTACCGCCAGAAGTTCGCCGAAATTACCCCGATGCTCTCGAAGGTGATGGATGTGGCACTACCCGATGCGAGCTTCTATCTGTGGGCCAAAGTGCCGGATTCGCTGGGAATGAGCGACACCGAGTTCGCGAAAGCCCTTCTGGCTCAATACAATGTGACCGTTCTGCCCGGAAGCTATCTGGCCCGCGAGACAAACGGCATCAACCCCGGCGCGCAACGCGTGCGCATGGCGCTGGTGGCCGAAACTGCGGAATGCCGTGAAGCGGCCGAACGCATCGTCCAGTTCATTCAATCGAGAACCTGAAGTAAATCCATGACTCAACAACTGCAAACCATCATCGACAACGCCTGGGAAAACCGCGCCAGCATGTCCCCCGCCGCCGCTCCCAAGGAAGTGGTTGATGCGGTTGAGCACGTCATTGCCGAACTCAACACCGGCAAGCTGCGTGTGGCCACCCGTGAAGGCGTGGGCCAGTGGACCGTGCACCAGTGGATCAAGAAGGCCGTGCTGCTGTCGTTCCGCCTGAAGGACAACGTGCTGATGCGCTCGGGCGACCTGAACTTCTTCGACAAGGTGCCCACCAAGTTCGAAGGCATGTCCGAAGCCGAAATCGCCGCCACCGGCGTGCGCGTGGTGCCTCCAGCCGTGGCGCGTCGCGGCAGCTTCGTGGCCAAGGGCGCGATCCTGATGCCTTCCTACGTGAACATCGGCGCCTATGTGGACGAAGGCACCATGATCGACACCTGGGCCACCGTCGGCTCCTGCGCTCAAGTGGGCAAGAACGTTCACCTCTCCGGTGGCGTGGGCCTGGGCGGCGTGCTGGAACCCCTGCAAGCCAACCCCACCATCATCGAAGACAACTGCTTCATCGGCGCGCGCTCCGAAGTGGTGGAAGGCGTGATCGTCGAAGAAAACTCCGTGCTGGGCATGGGCGTGTACATCGGCAAGAGCACCCCGATCTTCAACCGCGACACTGGCGAGACCCTCTTCGGCCGCGTGCCATCGGGCTCCGTGGTGATCAGCGGCAACCTGCCCAAGAAGACAGCCGGTGGCAAGGACTACAGCACCTACGCAGCCATCATCGTGAAGACGGTGGACGCCAAGACCCGTTCGAGCACCAGCCTCAACGACCTGCTGCGCGACTGATCGCCAGCATTCAGCCGGTGTCGGCCCATGCATGACACCGGCCATTCAAAAGCACTCGGGGGAGATTATTCATGAGCACGATGGAAAGAATTCTGCGCCTCATGGCGGAGAAGAAGGCATCTGATGTGTACCTGTCGGCCCATGCGCCGGCACTCATCAAAATTGACGGCGAATGCGTGCCGATCAACAGCCAGATTCTTCCGCCCGAAGCGCCTCTCAATCTGCTCGCTGAAATCGTTGAACCCCACCGCATCGAAGAGCTGCAGGAAACGGGCGAGCTCAACATGGGCGTGCCGCTGGTCGGCGTGGGCCGTTTCCGCGTGAGCGCCATGCGCCAGCGCGGCAGCTACGCCGTGGTGATCCGCTTCATCCCGAGCGACATTCCGGCCCTCGGCTCGCTGAGCCTGCCCGACGTGCTCTCCGATCTCATCATGGAAAAGCGCGGGCTGATCCTGGTCGTCGGCGCCACCGGCTCCGGCAAGAGCACGACACTCGCCTCGATGATCGACTACCGCAATGGCCAACAGACCGGCCACGTGCTCACCGTCGAAGACCCGGTCGAATACCAGTTCACCAACAAGCGCTCGATCATCAACCAGCGCGAGATCGGTGCCGACACCAATACGCTGCAGACTGCGCTCAAGAACGCGCTGCGCCAAGCGCCCGACGTGATCCTGATCGGCGAAATTCGCGATCGCGAAACCATGTCCGCCGCAATTGCCTACGCGCAGTCCGGTCACCTCTGCCTTGCCACGCTGCACGGCAACAACAGCTACCACGCGCTCAACCGGATTCTGTCGTTCTACCCGGTCGAAGTGCGTCCCACCATGCTGGGCGACCTCGCCTCGGCCATGAAGGCCATCATCTCGCAGCGCCTCGTGCGCACCCCGCAAGGCGCGCGCCTGCCGGCCGTTGAAGTGATGCTCAACACCAAGCTGGTGGCCGACCTGATCGAAAAAGGCGACTTCTCCGGCGTGCGTGAGGCGATGGAAAAATCCATGGCCGAAGGCTCGCAGACCTTCGAAGAAGCGCTGGCCCACCTGATCATGGAAAACAAGATCGACCGCAAGGAAGGTCTGTCCCACGCCGATTCCCCCACCAACTTGCTGTGGCGTCTGCAAAACGACTTTGCGCTGGCCTCCAAGGCGGCTCAGGCCCAGACCGAGGCGCACCAGCGCATCGACGACGACCAGCCGTCATTTACCGAAATTGTGCTTGACGTGCGACCGCAGTGAAGCACACCGTTTGAAATTCCGCTCCTCCCATGTCACCCACCCTGCTTCTGACCGAACAGCTCATCAGCCGTCCCTCCGTGACGCCCAACGATGAGGGCTGTCTGGAACTGCTGGCCGAACGCCTCGCGCCGCTTGGCTTTGTCTGCGAGCGCCTCGACAGCGGCCCCGCCGATTTCCGAGTCAGCAACCTGTGGGCCAAGCGCACGTCGGCCTCTGCCGATGCGCGCACCTTGGTCTTCGCCGGTCACACCGACGTGGTGCCGACCGGCCCGGTCGAGCAATGGAGCAGCCCGCCCTTCACGCCCACGCACCGCAACGGTCGCCTGTACGGACGTGGCGCAAGCGACATGAAGGCATCCATCGCCGCTTTCGTGGTGGCGGTGGAGGAATTTCTGGCCCAGCACAGCAACCCGGACATCCACATCGCTTTCCTGCTGACCAGCGATGAGGAAGGCCCTTCCATCGACGGCACCAAGGTGGTGGTCGAGCGTCTGCGCGAACGCGCCGAGCCGCTGGAATGGTGCATCGTGGGCGAGCCCACCTCGGTGCAGAAGACCGGCGACATGATCAAGAACGGTCGCCGCGGCACGCTGTCGGGCAAGCTCACCGTGCGCGGTGTGCAAGGCCACATCGCCTACCCGCAACTGGCGCGCAATCCCATCCACCAGGCCGTTCCGGCACTCGCCGAACTCGCGGCCACCGAATGGGATCGCGGCAACGAATTCTTTCCGCCGACGAGCTGGCAGATGAGCAACATCCACGGCGGCACGGGCGCGACCAACGTGATTCCCGGCTCGGTGGTGATCGACTTCAATTTCCGCTTCAGCACCGAATCCACGGCCGAGCAGCTCAAGAAACGCGTTCACACCGTGCTGGACCGCCACGGTCTCGAATACGACCTGACCTGGACGCTCGGCGGACAGCCTTTCCTCACGACGCCCGGCGAGCTGGTTCGTGCCGTGCAGGCTTCCATCAAGGAAGTCGCAGGCATCGACACCGAACTCTCGACGACCGGCGGCACCAGCGACGGCCGCTTCATCTCGCAGATCTGCAAGCAGGTCATCGAACTCGGCCCGCCCAACGCCACCATCCACAAGATCGACGAGCACATCGCGCTGGCTGATGTGGAGCCGCTCACCAACATCTACCGCCGCACGCTGGAATTGCTCAACGCAGGAGCCTTCAAGGCATGAGCGGCGCAGCATCCACCGTCGGTGAAGTCATCCACAACGCGGCCAAGCAGCTCGAAGACGCTGGCGTGGCCTACGGTCACGGCACGACCAACGCCTATGACGAAGCGGCCTGGCTGGTGCTCTGGCAACTGGGCCTGCCCATCGACAGCCTGCTGGCCGAGGATGAGCCCGAAAGCGTTGATCGCAACCCGCTTTCGCCCGAGCAGCAAGCGCAGATCGACAAGCTGATCCAACAGCGCATCGTCACCCGCAAGCCCGCAGCCTATCTCACGCGCGAAGCGTGGCTGCAAGGCGTGCCGTTCTACATCGACGAGCGCTCCATTGTTCCGCGCAGCTTCATTGCCGAGCTGCTGGTCGACGGCAGCATCGACGAATGGCTGAGCGACCAGACACACAAGGTGCTCGATCTGTGCACCGGCAATGGCAGTCTCGCCTGCCTTGCCGCCATGACCTATCCCGATGTGGCGGTGACTGGCGCGGACATCTCTGCCGACGCCCTCGCCGTGGCCCGCATCAACGTGGACAAGCATGGTCTGCAGCAGCGCGTGCAACTGGTGCAAAGCGACGGGATGAGCCTGCTCGAAGGCGGCTGGGACCTCGTGCTCTGCAACCCGCCCTACGTGAATGCGGACAGCATGAACAAGCTGCCAGACGAATACCGCGCCGAGCCCGAACTGGCGCTCGCCGGTGGCACGGATGGGATGGACTTTGTGCGCGATCTGTTCAAGAGCCTGCCGCCCAAGCTCAACCAGAACGCGGTGCTCGTGCTCGAAATCGGCAATGAAAAGCCGTTCTTCGAAGCCGCATTCCCCACCCTGCCCGTGTTCTGGATGACCACCACGTCAGGTGACGAGCAAGTGCTGCTGATCACGCAGCAAGCGCTGTCGGAATGGCATGCAGAACAGGCTCAGGCCTGAACTGAACTGAACCATCAGCGCGACACGTCAAGGGCGCGTCAAGCTGCCATCAACCGCGTCGCGAACTTCGAAATCGGTGAATAGAGACAGCTCTCCAGCCGCTGCGGCAACAGCAGCGGCTTGAGCAGCATGCGCACGGCCAGATCCGCTGGCAATTGTGTGCTGACCAACTGGTAAACGCGCTGCGCGATGTCGGCAAACTGCCTGCCGCTGTCCGCAAAATACCGGCCCCGGTGCGCGAACACATGGCGCAGCGCCACGTCCGAATCGCTCTCGCGCAGCTCCTTCAAACGCGCATACAACGCGCCCGCAATGCGCGTGCGGCTCACCGGCGACTGTTCCTGCAACTGCTTGAAGTACTTGAGAAAATGCTTGAAGTGGTTCACCTCGTCGTTGCGGATATGGCCCAGCAACTGGCGCAGAACCGGCTCGTCGCTCATCTCTCTGAGCGTGTGGTAGTAAGCCGTGGTACCCGTTTCGACCACGCAGCGCGCCACCATTTCCAGATGCCGGTCGGCGTTCAACTCTTCCACCGTGCAGAGTTTGGAATACTCGCCGAAGAAACTGTCGTAGGCCTGCTGCCAACTGAATTGCGGCCAGACTGCCTCGACATAGCGTCGCAGCGCCGCGCCATGCTGCAGTTCTTCGGCCTCCCAGCGCTCCCGCAACCAGCCGGCAATCTCGGGATAGTCGCTGTAATGCTCGGCCAGATTGGCGGCATAGGTGTCCGAGCCGGTCTCGACAAACGACGCGCTCATCAACAGATAAAACAGATCTTCGTTGTCCGCAATGGCCTCGTGCTGGATCTGATCGAAGGCGATGTCGTCCAACTGCCAATGTCCAGCCGCGCGGGCAGAGCCGCCGGACAGGCCGCCGGTGGACGCAAAAGATATGTGGTTTTGAAAATGCTGCATGGAGACCTGGTTGAGATCCGTGAGCTGTGCGTGCTGCCCAAGACAGTTCGCCCTATCAGGAATCGAAAAGGAATTGCCTACGACTTGCAGGCAAAGCGACAATTCATCTTGATGACAATTGGTGGACGGCTCTGTCAGCCTAAGCCGACAAATGGGTTGACAGAAAACACTTGCAACACATTCGTCTACGCAGTTAACAGCTTTCGGAATCGCAGCATCCAGTCGCCAAACAGGCCTTCGGGCGAACCGGTTGTCCAATCACTGGGATAATCGCGTCATCCATGATCACCCTTCGCAATGTCACTCTGCGCCGCAGCGCGCGCGTGCTGCTGGACAGCACCTCCGTCACCATCAACCCCGGCGAGAAAGTCGGCCTTGTCGGGCGCAATGGCGCAGGCAAGTCCACCTTGTTTGCCCTGCTCAACGGCAGCCTGCATGAAGATGCGGGCGAGTTCTACATGCCCGCTCAATGGCGCATGGCGCAGGTCGAGCAGAACATGCCGGAAACGTCTGAAACGGCGACGGCCTTCGTGCTCGATGGCGATTCGCGCCTGAGCGAGCTCAACGCCGCCCTGCTCAAGGCAGAAGACTCCGGTGACGGCATGGCCATTGCGCATGCCCACTCCGATCTGGCCGATGCGGGCGTGCACGATGCCACGCCGCGCGCGCAGGCGCTGATTCTGGGCCTCGGCTTTCAGGCGCACGAGCTAGAAAAGCCCGTCAACAGCTTCTCGGGCGGCTGGCGCATGCGCCTGCAACTGGCCCGCGCGCTGATGTGCCCGAGCGACATCCTGCTTCTCGACGAACCCACCAATCACTTGGACCTGGACGCCCTCGTCTGGCTCGAAGCCTGGCTCAAGCGCTACGCAGGCACGCTCATCGTCATCAGCCATGACCGGGAATTCCTCGATGCCGTGACCGAAGTGACGCTGCAGATCGAGCACGCCAAGGTCAACCGCTACGGTGGCAACTACAGCAAGTTCGAGGAACTGCGCGCCCAGCAGCTCGTGCTGCAGCAATCAGCCTTCGCGCGCCAGCAGGACAAGATGGCGCATCTGCAGAAATTCATCGATCGCTTCAAGGCCAAGGCGTCCAAGGCCAAGCAGGCCCAGAGCCGGGTCAAGGCGCTGGAACGCATGGAGAAGATTGCGCCTGTGCTCGCCGCCGCAGATTTCAATTTCGAGTTCAAGGAACCCGCCAATCTGCCCAATCCGATGCTGGCGATCACCGACGCGAGCTTCGGCTACCGCGCGGAAGACGGCTCCGAAACCACCATTCTGCGCAACGTGAATCGCTCGGTGCTGGCCGGTCAGCGCATTGGCATTCTGGGTGCGAACGGTCAGGGCAAATCGACGCTGGTGAAGACCATCGCGCGCGAAATGCCGCAGATCGACGGCACCATCACAGAAGGCAAGGGCCTGAACATCGGCTACTTCGCGCAGCAGGAACTCGACGTGCTGCGCCCCGATGATTCGCCGCTGATGCACATGATCCGCCTGGCCAAGGAACTGGGGCCGAACTCCAAGGAGCCCTCCCGCGAGCAGGATCTGCGCAACTACCTGGGCAGCTTCAACTTCAACGGCGACATGGTCAGCCAGGCCGTCGGCACCATGAGCGGCGGCGAAAAGGCGCGTCTCGTGCTGGCGATGATCGTCTGGCAACGCCCCAACCTGCTGCTGCTGGACGAGCCAACCAATCACCTGGACTTGGCCACGCGCGAAGCGCTGTCCATGGCTCTCAACAGCTTCGAAGGCACCGTCATGCTGGTCAGCCACGATCGTGCCCTGCTGCGCGCCGTGTGTGACGACTTCTGGCTGGTCGGTCGCGGCAAGATCGAGCCGTTCGACGGCGATCTGGACGACTACCAGCGCTACCTGCTCGACGAATCCAAGCGCCTGCGCGAGCAAGCCAAGCAGACGCAGGCCCAGAACGCGCAACAGGCTCAGGCCGTGGTGGAAGCACCGCCAGTCGTCATCGTCGAAGAAACGACACTGCCCGAGCCCGTGGCAAACAGCGCCAGCACGGTGGACCCGCGCGAGCAACGGCGTCTGGCAGCTCACGCCCGTCAGCTCATTGCGGACAAGGTCAAACCGTTCAAGAAGGAGCTTGACCAGATCGACAAGCGTCTGCCACAGTTGTCGGCCGAGCGTGCGACGCTGGAGGCCAAACTGTCCACTCCCGCGCTTTCCGGTGCGGACATCGCCGAGGCGGGCAAACAGCTGAAGACAGTGACGGACTCCATCGAAAAGCTGGAAGAGCGCTGGCTGGAGCTATCGGGGCAGATCGAATCGATTCAGCAAGAAATGGGTGTAGCCGCCTGAGGACAGCCAACTATTTTTGAGAAATTGCGCTGCATCTCTTCAGAAATGACATCCACTTGATTTCTCAAGTTTTTGTTTTTATTGAAGAAAAGTGTTTTCTGGACACTGCAGATTGAAGTGCAAAAAACTTTGAAATTGTTGTCAACGCAATCCTCCTGAGGCACGTTGAATACTCATCTAAGGAGTTTTCTCAAAATGACCTTCACCGCTATCCTCGCTGCCTGGCCCGATGACGAACGCGATCGCAAGCGCGCTCCCGCCCGCTTCTGAGAGTGTTCTGAAGAGCCCGCTGGAGCTCATCAAGATTTCCAGCCGAGACGAATTCAGACACGCAGCGGGACGAGCCGAAAGCCGTTCAGTACCGCTCAAGCCCTTCCCAACAAACCCCGCCTTGCGGGGTTTTTGTTTTTCCGAAGCGGCTTCTCGTGCTTGGTGTTCAGTCTTGCGCGGGGTGGATGGAAGGCTCATGACGTCGCTCACTGCGAAGCCCCAGCACGGCTGTGAATGTTTCGAGCGCATTGAAAATGTAAGGCCTCAACAGCCATCCACCGCGCCTTTCCATTTGATGAATCGATTGAATAATCATTCATAACTCACTGTCATAAAAGAAAAAATTACGGATTGATAGTACACCCAAGCGAACTGGTGTAAACCCTTGGTAAATTTGCATTTCCTTTCGAGCAGGTGTCAACGCTCGCCGGCCGGCCCGCGTTGAACAAGCACAAAGGAGTTATCGTATGAACACCATCGCTATCCTCGCTGCCTGGCCCGACGACGAACGTGATCGCAAGCGCGCTCCAGCCCGTTTCTGAGCGCCTGAACCCGAAGCCGGATGTTTCCTCATCCGAGATGACCGGCCGAAGTTCTCCAGCGTAGCGGGCTTGGCTTCAGGCCTTTCGTCCCCTCCCCCATGCAGATCGCTCATTCCCCGTGGGTGATCTGCCAACAAAAAACCCCGCCTAGGCGGGGTTTGGCTTTTCTGGCCTGCTGCTTGAAAGCTTGCAAGGCCAGAGGAAAGCGGGGCTCGATCAGTGCATGTGCAGGCCGCCGTTGACCGAGAAGTCAGCGCCGGTAGCGTAGCCGCCTTCGGTCGACGCCAGCCAGGCAATGATCGATGCGATTTCGCTGGGCTCGCCCAGACGCTTCACAGGCACGGAGCCCACGATCTTTTCCAGCACTTCGGGGCGAATGGCCTTGACCATGTCGGTGCCGATGTAGCCAGGGCTCACGGTGTTGACCGTCACGCCCTTGTTGGCCAGCTCTTGCGCCAGCGCCATCGAGAAGCCGTGCATGCCGGCCTTGGCTGCGGAGTAGTTGGTTTGACCCGCCTGACCCTTTGCGCCGTTGACCGAGCTGATGTTGACGATGCGGCCCCAGCCCTTTTCGACCATGTCGCTCACGACCTGCTTGGTCACGTTGAACATGGAGTTCAGGTTGGTTTCGATCACGGCATCCCAGTCTTCGCGGGACATCTTGACGAACATGCGGTCACGTGTGATGCCCGCGTTGTTCACCAGCACGTCGATGGTGCCGTGCTCGGCCTTGGCCTTGGCGAAGGCTTCGACCGTGGAATCCCAGTCGCCGACATTGCCGACGGATGCATAGAAGGTGAAACCGAGGGCTTTCTGTTCCGCAAGCCACTTTGCATGGTCACGGGTAGGACCGCAACCTGCGATCACTTTGAACCCTTCCTTATGCAAACGCTGGCAAATCGCGGTACCAATGCCGCCCATCCCCCCTGTGACGTACGCTACTTTTTGACTCACGCCTATCTCCTGTTAATGATGATTGGATCCGGATTTCACTCTAGCGAAGAATTTTCCGAGCTGACTTCAGGAAAACACTGGATGCAACGATTTCTCACAATTTAATGGACCGAATGGATTGATTCGGTCAATTTTCCTGTGAGCGATTACCGTTCCACTGCCAGCGATACCCCCATGCCGCCACCGATGCAAAGCGCGGCGACACCCTTCTTGGCACCACGACGCTCCATCTCGTGCAGCAGCGAAACCAGAACGCGGCAGCCAGACGCACCGATTGGATGCCCCAGCGCAATCGCGCCGCCGTTCACGTTGACCTTTGCAGGGTCCACGGCCAACTCCTTGTTCACGGCGCAGGCCTGGGCGGCAAAGGCTTCGTTCAATTCGAAGAGGTCCACGTCCTCGACCTTCCAGCCAGCGCGCTTGAGCGCCTTCTTGGTGGCCGACACGGGGCCCATGCCCATGATCGTTGGATCGAGACCTGTCGTGCCGAAAGAGACGATGCGCGCCAGCGGCGTCAGGCCCAGTTCCTTGGCCTTCTTCGCGGTCATCACGACCACGGCAGCGGCGCCGTCGTTCAGTCCGGATGCATTGCCCGCGGTCACCGAGCCCGCCTTGTCGAAGGCGGGACGCAGACGCTCCAGGGCGGCTTCGTCGGTCTTGCGGTTGATGTATTCGTCGGCATCGAACTTGATCGGATCGCCCTTCTTCTGAGGCAGCTCCACGGTCACGATCTCGGCCTTGAAGTGGCCTGCGTCCTGTGCAGCCGCAGCCTTCTTCTGGCTGGCGAGCGCCAGAGCATCCTGTTGTTCGCGGGAAATCTCGAACTGCTTGGCCACGTTCTCGGCCGTGATGCCCATGTGGTAGTGGTTGTAGGCGTCGAGCAGGCCGTCCACGATCATCGTGTCGACCAGCTTCCAGTCGCCCATGCGCATGCCGTCACGCGAGTTGGGCAGCACGTGCGCCGAGGCACTCATGTTTTCCTGACCGCCCGCGACCACGATTTCGCTGTCGCCGGTGGCAACGGACTGGGCAGCCAGCATCACCGCCTTGAGGCCAGAGCCGCAGACTGCGTTGATGGTGAGCGCCGGGGTTTCCTTGGCAACGCCTGCCTTGATCATGGCCTGGCGAGCCGGGTTCTGGCCCGCGCCGGCGGTCAGCACCTGACCCATGATGACTTCGCCCACTTGGTCGAGCGGCACCTTGGCGCGCGCAAGCGCTTCCTTGATGACGATCGCGCCCAGATCGGTGGCTGGCACCTTGGCGAGACTTCCGCCGAACTTGCCAACAGGCGTTCGGACTGCGGAGACGATGACGATTTCTTCACTCATGACGGACCTTTCTTGCTGATTGGCGAGCATTCCTGATTCAAGTGGGGCACCTGACTTCCGAATGCTGGACTTGATGAACTTGCTGCTTGTGCCTGCTGCCGTCACGACATCTTCAATGGTGTGATTCTTACGTGACTCCGGCCAAACAGGAGCACAGGCTTACCCTCTCATGGCTTGCCCTTACAGAGACCCGCGAACCGGACTTTCCGCACCTCGAAATGGTGTAGAAAGCCAGATTCACGGTGACCATGCGATTCAAGCCTTCTGCTTGACGTAGCTGCCGGGCGCGGGCTCCAGGGCCTTGTACTTCGTGCCCTTGCCGTAGGCTTTGGGCGCGGCGATCTGTTTGCCGCCATGGCCCGCGAGCCATTCGGACCAGTCGGTCCACCAGCTTCCCGGGTGCTCGGAGGCACCCGACAGCCAGTCGTCGAACGACGCGGGGAACTTGGTCAGCGACTGCACCCAGTAGCTGCGTTTTTTCTTCGCTGGTGGGTTGATCACGCCGGCAATGTGGCCGGACGCGCCCATCACGAATCGCTTCTTGCCGGGGAACACCTGCGTGGAGGCGTAAGCACCCTGAATCGGCACGATGTGGTCTTCGCGCGAGCCGTAGATGTACATCGGCAGATTGACCTTGGAGAGATCGAGCTGCTCACCGCACACCGTCACGCCGCCGGGCTTGGGCAGGTTGTTCTGCAGATAGAAATTGCGCAGGTACCACGCATACCAAGGGCCGGGCAGATTGGTGGAGTCGCTGTTCCAGTACAGCAGGTCGAATGCGGGTGGCGTTTCGCCCTTCAGATAGTTGCCGACGACGTAGTTCCACACCAGATCATTGGGGCGCAGGAAGCTGAAGGTCGATGCCAGATCCTGACCCTTCATCAGCCCGCCGTTGCCCATCTGCATTTCGCGATAGCGCACGAAGTTCTCGTCGATGAACACGTCGAGAATGCCGGTGTCGGTGAAGTCGACCAGCGCCGTCAGCAGCGTCGCGCTGGCCACTGGCGATTCACCACGCGCCTGCAGCACCCCCAGCGCGTTGACCAGCATGGTGCCGCCCACGCAGAAGCCCAGCGTGTTGATCTGCGGCGCGCCGCTGATGTCCTGAACGGTTTCGATGGCCTTGATGACCGCGTTCTGGATGTAGTCGTCCCAGGTGGCTTGCGCCATGGACTCATCTGGATTGCGCCAGCTCACCACGAAGGTGCGGTGGCCTTCGGCCACCAGATGGCGGATCACCGAGTTGTCGGGTTGCAGGTCGAGGATGTAGAACTTGTTGATGCAAGGCGGCACCAGCAGGAATGGGCGCTCGTAGACCTTGGCGGTGAGCGGCTTGTATTCGAGCAGTTGGAAGTATTCGTTCTCGAACACCACGGCACCTTCGGTCGTGGCCACATTGCGGCCCACTTCGAACTTGCTCTCGTCGGTCATCGAGATATGGCCCTGGCGCATGTCGTGCAGCATGTTGGCCACGCCCTTGGCGATGCTCTCGCCCTGGGTCTCGATGGCCATCTTCTGTGCGTCGGCGTTGAACGCGAGGAAGTTGCTTGGTGCCATGGCGGCCAGCCATTGCTCGACTCCGAACTTGATGCGCTGGCGGGTCTTTTCGTCGCCCTGCACCGCATCCGCCATGCCCATCAGGGTCTTGGCCTGCAACATGTAGGTGGACGCAACGGCCGAAGCCACGGGGTTCTTGCTCCAACCCTCTCCGGCAAAGCGGCGATCGGAGGGCGGCTTCGCGGTTTCCTGCAGGCCGCTGGCGATCAGCGACTGTATTTCCTTAAGGTAGCTTTGCTGCAGTTCAGCGAGCTTTTCCGGAGGAATGCTCACTTGCGCCTGAGGCTTTACAGAAGCGGTCAAGGCACCCAAATCCGCAGAAGGCATTGATTGCAGCAATTTGCTCCAACTCTCCTCCCACAACTGCTGGAATTGGCGGGCTCCTTCGGCCCATTGTGCGTCAGAATCCATGGTGTCTCCTACGGTCGCGTTGCGATGCCGGTTTATTTGATTACCGGTTCGAGCA